>NZ_JBCPDQ010000009.1:88743-162137 GCF_040915325.1 Coprococcus sp. RTP21281st1_F1_RTP21281_210402 | reverse complement strand
ACATCATTTTAAACTCATAACTATAACGCATAAAAATACCCTCCTTACTGGTTGTCCAGTAAAGAGGGTACATATCACCTGCTCACCGCCGTTTTTATGTTTGATACACTGTTTATTAAAAAGCATCTAAATATATCTCTTTTAACTCCACTGCGAGTTATACAGATCCGCATAGAATCCATTCTGCGCCATGAGCTCGTCATGGTTACCTTGCTCTATGATGTCACCGTCCTTCATAACAAGGATTATGTCTGCATTCTTGATGGTTGACAGTCTGTGGGCTATGACAAAGCTTGTCCTGCCCTTCATCAGATTGTCCATGGCTCTCTGAATCCTGTGTTCTGTTCTCGTATCGACTGACGATGTAGCCTCATCGAGGATCAGGACCGGATTGTCAGCAAGAATTGCTCTTGCGATAGTTAAGAGCTGTTTCTGTCCCTGGGAGATATTTGTTATCTCCTCATTGAGCTCCATGTTGTATCCACCCGGAAGTGCCGAGATAAATCTATGTGCATGAGCTGCCTTTGCCGCTGCGATAACTTCCTCATCCGTAGCGTCCAATCTTCCATATCTGATATTCTCCATGATAGTGCCCTTGAACAGCCATGTATCCTGAAGCACCATGCCAAATACATCCCTGAGTTCACGCCTGTTGAAGTCCTTAATATTGTGTCCGTCCAGAAGTATAGCACCGCCATTCACGTCGTAGAATCTCATGAGCAGCTTGACCATGGTGGTCTTGCCCGCTCCGGTAGGTCCGACTATGGCTACCTGCTGTCCCGGTTTTACATGGGCTGAGAAATCCTTGATGATGATCTGATCCGGATTGTAGCCAAACTTTACATGTTCAAATGTAACTTCACCCTTGATTCCCTCTGTGGATACAGGATTCTCTACTATCTGCTCCTCTTCTTTCTCTTCAAGAAGTTCAAATACTCGCTCAGCGGCTGCTGCCATCTGCTGCATCATATTTGTGACCTGGGCAACCTGCTGAACTGGCTGTGTGAGGTTCTTCACGTACTGTATAAATGCCTGGATATCACCTATCTGGATAGTTCCTCTGATCGCCAGAGCCGCACCTGATATGGCAACTGCCACATAGCCCAGATTACCGACAAACATCATAATAGGCTGCATCAGTCCTGAGAAGAACTGTGACTTCCATGCTGACTTGTACAGAGTCTCATTTGTCTCATGGAACTCTCTTCTAACGTCGTTCTCCTTATTGAACGCTTTTATGACATTGTGTCCGCCATACACCTCTTCAACCTGACCATTTATGTGTCCCACGTATTCCTGCTGCTGCTTGAAGAATCTCTGGGATTTCTTGATGACAAACATCATGAGCATGATACTTATCGGAAGTATCAGCACTGATATAAGTGTCATAAGCGGGCTGATCGTGAGCATCATCACTATTACACCGATGACTGTGCTAACCGATGTGATGAGCTGTGTGATACTCTGGTTCAGACCATTTCCCATGGTGTCTATATCGTTTGTGATCCTTGAAAGTACCTCGCCATAGGTTCTGCTCTCAAAGTAGCTCATCGGCATCCTGTTGATCTTCTCGGACACCTCACGTCTCATCCTGTAGCACACCTTCTGTGTGATACCGGTCATGATGAAGCCCTGTACAAAGCTAAATGCCACACTCAGCACATACAGACCAAGACAGAACAGCAATATCTTACCGATATACGTGAAATCAATTCCGCCGTTGCCTGTTATCTTGTTCATGATCCCCTCGGACAGGGCTGTTGTCGCCTTGCCGAGCACCTTCGGACATACTACGTTGAATACCGTACTTCCAATTGCAAATATAGCAACGACAACAACCGCTGCCTTGTACTTGCCTATGTATCTAAATAACTTTCCTATCGTTCCCTTGAAGTCCTTGGCTTTCTCGCCGCCCATCATAGGACCGTGACCTCTTCTAGGGCCTTTGAAACTTCTCTGATTATTTGTCTGATTCTGTTCTGCCATGTCCTACACCTGCCTTTCTGAGTCAGTTCCAAGACTGGCCGCTATCTCCGATGGAGAAAGCTGCGACTCGGCTATCTGCCTGTACTCCTCACAGGTCTGCAAGAGTTCCTTGTGAGTTCCCTTGCCGACTATCGTACCCTCGTCAAGCACAAGTATCTGATCTGCTGAGAGTATAGTGCTTACACGCTGTGCAACGATAAATACCGTGCTGTCATTTACGTGCTCGCCAAGCGCCTTTCTGACTGCCACATCCGTCTTGAAATCAAGCGCCGAAAAGCTGTCGTCAAATATCAGGATCTTCGGCTTTCTCGCTATGGCTCTGGCTATAGCAAGACGCTGTTTCTGACCGCCGGACACATTTCCACCACCCTGAGCAACCGCACTGTCGTAACCATGCTCCTTCTCCTCTATGAAGTCGGATGCCTGGGAAATCTCAGCTGCAAGCTTGACATCTTCATCAGATGCATCCGGCGCGCCGAATCTTATATTGGATGCAATCGTTCCTGAGAACAGAATTCCCTTCTGCGGAACAAAACCGATATTCTGTCTCACGCTCTCCATGGTGAGGTCTCTTATATCCTGTCCGTCTATTGTTATCGAGCCCTCCGTAACATCATAGAATCTCGGGAGGAGCTGAACCAGTGTACTCTTACCACAACCGGTACTTCCTATGATCGCCGTAGTCTGTCCAGGCTTGGCCTCAAATGAGATATTCTCAAGTACATTCTCATCTGCGCCCGGATATGCAAATGCGACATTGTCATACTTTACGACACCCCTTGGTGCTTCAAGCTTCTTTGCTCCGGCTGCATCCTGAACTGTCACATCCGTATCTATGATCTCCTGTATTCTGTCTGCTGCCACGCTGGCACGAGGGAGCATGACTGACATCATGCTGAGCATAAGGAATGACATAATGATAAGCATTGTATATGTAATAAATGCAGTCATTGATCCTACCTGAAGGACACCCGCATCGATCTTGTGGGCTGCCACCCACTCTATAAGTATGCTTATTGCATACATGATGAACATGAGTATAGGCATTGCAAATGTCATGACTCTGTTGACGAACAAGGTGTTCTTCGTCAGGTCTTTATTTGCCTCATCGAATCTCTCTTCCTCGCGTTCCTCTCTGCCAAATGCCCTGATAACCGGGATACCTGTAAGTATCTCTCTTGACACAAGGTTTACTCTGTCCACCAGTGTCTGCATAACTTTAAACTTTGGCATGGCAATGACCATAAGCGTTCCCATGAGGATCACAACTGCTGCTATACCGATGAATATTACCCAGCCCATTCCGGCTCCGTTCCCAACAACCTTGACGATTCCTCCAATAGAAAGTATCGGTGCATATAGAACCATTCTGAGCATCATAACTGTAACCATCTGTATCTGCTGGACATCATTTGTAGATCTCGTTATAAGAGATGCAGTTGAGAACTTGTTGATCTCAGCATCCGAAAATGCGATAACCTTGTTGAACACCTTCTCTCTGAGTCCGCAGGCAACGCTTGCCGCAACCCTTGACGCCACAAGTCCTATGAGAACCGCAGCTGCTGCCATGAGAAGTGACATTCCAAGCATCTTCACCGCTGCCCACTTCAGATATGACATCTGTCCTGCCTTATAATCGTAGCCAAAGCTGTCATAGCATATCCTTGTACATGCGATGGCTGTGGATTCCATATAATCCTCCCCCATGCTATCGAGCATGCCGTCAACCGTAGGTTTCATCTGTTCACCGATCTGCGCCCACATCTCCTCCGGCATCTCGTCAAGGGTGATTCCCATCTTATCAAGTCCTGCCTTGATCTCATTGTCCTCGTCAGAGTTCACCATCTGATATGGATAGTAATACATCATAAGCCCCTTCATACAGGCACTATCCACTTCGTCTATGTGTTTCTCGCCGTCTTCTGTCAGGTAATAATAACCATCCGAACCATCTTTATAATATTTCTTCCATACGGCTTTCTCATCGTCATCCATAAATCCGTCTATCACTTTGTAGGCTTTCTCCGGGATCTGTTTCGGACTGCAGTTCTCTATACCGTAGTTCTGTATACCGGTATCTATGAGCTTTGAGGTGTAGTCCGGAAGTGACAGATCACAGTATGCCTGCAGAACGAGAAGCAGGGCTATGATAATGACCGACTTCCAATACGGCTTCAGATTTCTGAATATCTGCATGTCATTTCCTCCTTGAACAATTATTGATCAGATGAATGTATCCCCCTCTAGTCTTTCTATGTGCACAACATAACATCACCTGTACCGGATCGCTCCCGCTCATTTCGGCCTACAGCGGTACTAAGGACCGGTGGCCTCAAATGTCCTGTACAGGTGATGTTATGTTGTACACGTTAATATACATTATGCAGGGATACATTCATCTGATATCTACGCTTTCTTCTGACGGAGAAAATGCCATGCTTTAGCTGACGTTGTTTTCCCCTTTACATTTCCAAGCGTATTCTTACTTTATTTGAATATCTTTGAAAGTTTATCATTGCATATATTCTCAGTCAATTAAATATCTATAAAGATTTAATAATTTTTATGACAAAAAACCGGCAGCCGCTGTTCTCCAGCAACTGCCGTTTTTTCCGTTTCTTCCGCTCTCAATCTAAGCCAGCTTTATCCGCTCCGCCGCGTCCCTTGTTATCGCTAGTCTTTTTCCATTTGCCTTGATTATCACATTGCCAAAGTAAGACGATACGACCTGCACCTGATCTCCAGTCTCAAGCTGGCATGCGCCGAACAGTGATCTGTCCGCACAGTTCCAGGCTACCTCTCCTGAGAAACCGTTTACTGCATCTGATAATGACATCATAGTAACCACCCCTTCAAGATAATTGTTTTTATGAATTATATTATGTTTCAATGCACTATCCGATATGCAATTTATCTTTCGTTCCTTCTATTGTCTACACAATTATAACTCTTCAGGGTCGGTGCAAGTCAATTCTAATTGTTAGTATATGGGGCTAATCTTTCTTACACCGAACTAACTTGGATACACAAAAACCCCACCGACATCCGACTTACCATCAGACATCTGTGGGGTATAATGTTCTCAATAATTATTATCTCACACCGAATTACTCGATTACCTTAAGCCATCCCTCTGGGCCTTCGATTCTGCCCATCTGGATTCCTGTAAGAGTATCATACAGCTTCTGGATAACTGGTCCCATCTTCTCCATACCGCTTGGGAAACAGATCTCCTTGCCGTGATCGTTGATCTTGCCTACAGGTGAGATAACTGCTGCTGTACCGCACAGACCGCACTCTGCAAAATCCTTAACCTCATCGAAGTATACTTCTCTCTCCTCAGCCTCAAGTCCAAGGATATCCTTTGCAACTACCATCAGTGAACGTCTTGTGATCGATGGGAGGATACTGTTTGACTTAGGTGTAACTACCTTGCCGTCCTTTGTAACAAAGATGAAGTTTGCTCCACCTGTCTCCTCAACCTTTGTTCTTGTAGCTGCATCGAGATACATATTCTCATCGAATCCCTCTTTGTGTGCTGTAACTATTGCATGAAGGCTCATTGCATAGTTAAGACCAGCCTTGATGTGTCCTGTTCCGTGAGGTGCTGCTCTATCGAAATCTGAAACCTTGATTGTGATAGGCTTTGCACCGCCCTTGAAGTAAGGACCAACTGGTGTTGTGAGGATTCTGAACTGATACTCGTCTGCCGGCTTAACACCTATAACTGGATTTGAACCGAACATATATGGTCTGATATATAATGTAGCACCTGATCCGTAAGGTGGTACATAATCAATATTTGCCTTTACTGTATCTACTATTGCCTGTACAAATCTATCCTCTGGGAAAGGTGGCATCTCAAGTCTTCTTGCTGAGTCTGCCATTCTGCTTGCGTTGAGGTCAGGACGGAAACATACAACACGACCATCCTCTGTTCTGTAAGCCTTCATTCCCTCGAAAACTGTCTGAGCGTACTGAAGAACACCTGCGCACTCGTTTAATACTACGTTAGGATCCTCTGTGAGTGTACCCTCATCCCATGCTCCATCCTTATAATTTGCTACAAATCTCTTATCCGTCTGAACATAGCCAAATCCAAGGTTTGCCCAATCGATATTCTTCTTATCCATATCTACATCTTCCTTTCACTTTAGCTTGTGCTTTTTTGTATGTGTCTGTTATATCACATTATTTCGCCTTTTTCCATATGTATATTTAACATTTGCTTGAAAAATTAAGGTTTTTCTTCCAAAAACGGCTAATTTTTTCATGTTACAATGTACAATTTGATGATTTTCCCAAGTTACAAGCTTTCCTACTTCAACTTATTACCCTCTGAGAAAGCATCGCCAACCCTGTCGCCGAGTGCAAAATATCCATGTCCGATGGTGTCAAACACGATCGGATGGAACTCTTCATATGTGATCTCGCCGTCATCGCCCAGGATACGGTCGTCTGCAACAACATTTACAATCTCGCCGAGGAACTTGTCCCCGTCTATGATCTCCTTGAGCTTGCACTCCATTGTCAGTGAAAGCTCGTTGATGACTGGAGCATTTACAAACTCGCTCTTTCTGGTTGTAAAACCAGCCTTCTTCATCTTGTCTGGCTCGTCATTTGCCGACACGATTCCCACATAGTCACAGGCTGCCACATGCTCTGCATCAGCAATGGCAACTGTGAAAGCTTTGTTCAGCTTTATATTCTCGGTAGTCTTATGACTTCCAAGGTCAAATATGATCTCATTTGCTCCGACTATTCCGCCCCATGCCGCATTCATGACATTTGCATTGCCATCGGCATCGTATGTTCCGATCATCATGACCGGCTGTGGCACCAGCATAGGTTTTGCACCAAGATTCTTACTCATATTATCTGCCTCCTTAATTTGAAGAAACTTACCATTCTATTTTATGACTACTGCCATCTAAGGGCAATAATTTTTTGGCTAAAATAGTCTTACACAATGTACGACAGCAGTGAATATTGTTCATCGTAAGGCACGTTTATTTTATTATATTCCAAATGCATATTAGTACCGCCAGGAACAGCACATTTGCAAATGTGAAATATGCCAGATATCTTCCTCTAGCGCCCTTGTCCTGTATCGCCACGTATTTGAATGAGATCAGACTTGCCATGGATGCAATCAAAGTTCCGAGTCCTCCGAGATTGGTACCGACTATCAGATCTGTGTATTTATCTGTAAATCCCGACAATAACACCGCCGCTGGCACATTACTTATGACCTGACTTGCAAGTACTGATGTGATCATCTCATGCCCGCCAAGAACACTCTCCACAAATGTCCTAAATTCTTCTATTCTTCCCATGTTTCCGATAAACACGAAGAATCCCACAAATGTGAATATCAGCGAATAGTCTACCTTCAGCAGCAATCTTCTCTGGCATATAAGGACTACCACAAGCACTACCGCAAATGTCACCCAGTATGGGACGATTCGCGCCACGGTGAGCAATGACAACACAAAAAGTATGCAGTAAATTCCGACAAGCTTCCTGTCAACCTGTACATCTCCGTCCGAGAGTCTGATCTCAAGCTGCCTGTTTTTTCCTTTCATGCATACTATGACACATATTACAAGAAGCGCTGCCGATGCCACTGTATATGGCAGCATAAGCAATACAAACCTGCCTGCGCTGATCCCTACAAGTCCGTACAGATACAGGTTCTGCGGATTGCCTATGGGTGTCAGCATACTGCCAAGGTTCGCAGCTATGGTCTGGAGGGTTATCACCGGCACCATCCATCTGGTAAGTACTTCCTCTCCTGCCATACCAAGGACCGTGAGTGTCATCGGTACAAATGTTATGAGCGACACATCATTTGTGATAAACATGCTGAAAAAGAAACACATGAATATCAGGACAATTGTCACCGCCCGGAGCGAACCCATACGATTTATCATACTTTTCGCTATGATGCCAAACATCCCCTGCTGTGAAAATCCCGCGACCACTGTCATAAGACAGAAAAGTATCGCAAGTGTCCTGAAATCTATGTAGTCCACATACGCGCTGTCCGGAGACACGATAAATGCCGATATCACCGCCAGCAGAAGTGCCACGGTGAGCACTGTCTCTTTGCGGACAAATTCTCCGATTTTCTTTATACCCCCGATCATGGTCTGAATGTCCTGAGCGCCTCTATAGTCTTGGTGATCAATTCATCAAGTGACCAACCAAGCATATCTGCACCTCTTTCGATGACCTCCCTGGAGCATCCCGCAGCAAATCCCTTGCTCTTGTATTTCTTCTTAACTGACTTGAGTTCCAGATCTTGAACACTCTTTGATGGTCTCATAAGTGTAACCGCTCCGATAAGTCCTGTAAGCTCGTCCACAGCATAGAGAACCTTCTCCATCTCATGTTCTGGTTTTATGTCAACCGTGATACCATAGCCATGGCTTGCCGTCGCATGTATGATCCTCTCGTCAACACCGTGCGCTCTCATGATCTCCTGGGACTTGATGCAATGCTGCTCAGGATACTGTTCAAAGTCCAGATCGTGAAGCAGTCCGACTATTCCCCAGAACTCTTCCTCATCGCCATAACCAAGTTCCCTTGCAAAATACCTCATGGTTCCCTCTACGATCTGTGCATGCTCCAGATGAAACTCATCCTTGTTGTACTCTGTGAGTAATTCCCACGCTTCTTCTCTTGTCATCTTTTTATTCTCCTCGTATTATATAGTAGTAAATTTATTTCCTTGCATATCTCTTCATTTTTTGCAGAAAAAATTCACACGCCTCTGATTCTGTTTCAAACAAATTCAATCCCATATCTATCTAAGCAGTGCAGGTCTGCACACACGTGCCGACATCTGTTCCTTGAGTCCTGTGATCTTTGCGGCACACGTCGTCAAATTCGCCGCAGCATTTTCAGGCTTCATCGCCGTTCTCACCTGCTCCGGATCACTGTCATCTATCCCAAGCACATTGTTTACCGCATAGCACTCATTGAACACTCCTTCTTTGACGCAGTTCTCCGCGCCATCCCCAAGACATCCTCCTATGGCGATCACATATTTGCCGTGTTTCTTTGCAAGCTTTGCGACTCCCAATGGGGTCTTGCCCATCATGGTCTGGGCATCTATCCTGCCCTCACCGGTTATTACAGTATCCGCCCATTCTACGTCCGCCTCAAGCCCTGTCTCAGACAAAACTATATCAATTCCTGGCGTTAGTTTTCCGCCGAGGAACATGAGAAATGCATATCCGAGACCACCCGCAGCGCCGGCGCCTAGTGTATACCTGTCGAATTTTCCTGTTTCATTTTCACCTACAGGCTCTGTATCTACGTCAGTTTTTTCATATCCACAGTCAATAAGCTGTGCCGATTTGCTCAAACCTTCTACCGATTCTTCTACAATATCAGCATAATGCTTCATGTATTCTTCCATGAGCTCAACAGTCTCCGCATTTGCCCCCTTCTGTGGTGCAAATACCCGGCTGCATCCGAGCTCACCTACAAGTGGATTCGTCACATCACAGGCGATACGGAATGAACAGTGCATTAACTTTGATACAAATTCCACTTCGCCATCACCTGTCACACGAGAAACTTCAGCTTCTTTCTGGCCAGATTTATTGTCAATACCAAACATACCATCAGGTCTGATCATACGCTCCAGGACGCCAAGTCCCGCCGCTCCATATGGCACATCTTTCCCATCCGCATCAAGACAGTAAAATCCAAGAGCCTGAAGCATTCCTATCCCGCCGTCATTCGTTGCACTACCACCTATCCCGATGATAAAACGCTCACATCCCTTTGAAACGGCATCATTTATCATCTCACCGACACCATATGTAGTCGTATGCATCGGATCTCTCCGGTTCTCCGGAACAAGTGGAAGCCCCGCCGCCGCTGCCATCTCCATGACAGCAGTTCGCCCGTCTGCGGCATTATATATTGTATATTCCGCAGTGATCCTATCACCAAGCGGTCCGGTCACATAACATCGCTCTCTGCTGACACCATCTCTTCCATATATAAGAGCATCAGTAGTGCCCTCTCCGCCATCAGCCACAGGACGTACCCTGACCTCTGTATCCGGCAATATTGACTTTATTCCTTTTTTTATGGCATTCCCCGCTTCAAGACTCGTCATGCTTCCCTTGAAAGAGTCAACCGCCACAAGTATCTTCTTCATAATAACTCCTGTCTGTATACTGAAGCACCAGTCATCCATCTTTGTACATGGCTGAAGCTTCACATCGCCTTTGTATATTATAATACCATCTGCCTGTTTTGCACACCAAAAGTGGGGCGTATACAAAACTGTTGTTATGTTCTGTATACGCCCCGTTGTTCAAAATGATGTAATTAAGCTATTTTACTTTAACAGATTTCGCCTTGCTCCACGCAGAGTAAAATGTCACTGACTTTCCATTTATCTTTACTGTCTTGTAGGTTCTCACACGTACATAGTATGTCTTTCTACTCGCAAGCTTCTTTACACTTGTTCTGATCGTCTTGTTCTTGCTTACAGTCTTTACCTTTGTGCCACTTCTGAAATTCTTATTTGCACAATACTGTAACTGGTAACCCGTTGTCTGTGTCATCTGCTTGTTCCATCTGACTGTCATGCGGCACTTGCCGGACGCAGTCGCAGCAATGGTGGTTCCCTTCGGATTGATGGTGAAATACATTGTCTTCGAATCCTTATATTTATTTCCGCACAATGTGACCTTGACCGAATATTTTCCTACATTTTTTCTCCCCGCACTGTAGGTGGCCTTGTAATCCTTATTCTTTGTCAGAATATTCCCAGCGGCATCTTTTACTGTAACCGCCGGTGTTCTGACCTTTCCATTATATACATACGAAGCCGTATTAAGCTTAATTGTAGACACCTTGGATATTCTGGATGTCGAAAGCTTTTTGCCGCATGACTTACACGTTGTGGTGATGACGCCAGCCTTCGACATTGTTGCTTTTGTTGTCACAGTGTTCACCTTTGTGGCGTGCTTACATACGGTCGTCTTTGCTGTGAGGACGCCAGACGCGGCATTACTATACACCACGTAAGTGTTCTGTATATATTCAAGCTCACCGGATACCTTGTAACCCTGTGACAACATATACTCATTGCTGTAATACAGGTCTCTTGTAAATGAAACATTGTCTTCTGACTTCTCCACCATACAATATGATGACACATTTCCATACTTGTCTGTCACATCGCCAAGTACACCTGCTATGTCATATTTGAAATATGCATAATCTTTGTAGTTATTATCTATTGAATTATATAAAAATACACACTTATCGCCCGTCTTCTCCTCAATGTACACATATGCAGGTGAAGAGGATCTGAAAGAATATCCGGCAACAGATTCTTGTGTATCGGTGTATCCACACTCCTCAGCGTTGAATGTACCCTCTGTAGTCTTCAGCTCATGCATATAATACTTTCCATCGTTTCCTGGTATAGGCATGAGCTCATACTCTGTATATATACGCACATTCTCTGCCTTTATCGTTCCATCTGGATTATACTCGGTACGCACCCCCTCCGTCACAGTATACAATTTCTTATCATCAGCTTTTTTGTACACCTGACAAATGTCACCTTCACCGCTCAGATCAATCTCTATGCTCTGTATCTGCTCATAGTTCATTCTGGTTGCCTGTGTCTTCTGAAGACCGGTCAAACCATTTACAGCAAAACAATCTGCAACCGTTGTGTTCATGGCCAGAACAAGGTTGCCGTCCGTCTTTCCCGCAAATGCGTGTACCTCAGCATTTCCGCTTATCTTGAAGTATGATCTTGTTCCCTCCGGCTGTAAAACTATTGCGTCAGTTGACTTCTGCTTCTCGTTGACATACAATTTACCGTCACCAACGATTTCCACAGAACCGCCATATCCATCTCCCCATGCATACAATGCACTTACATGACTCGTTCCCACGAGCTTGATCTTAAAATCATCGCCCATCATATTGGTAACGACCCTGTAATCCGGCAAATTACAATTGGTGAGTGTCAAAGTGTTCGTACTCTTGTCATACACCGCACCTTTGGCACTGGTAGTTGTTCCTGCCTGCGGAGTCCTGAAGCTGTACACATATATCGCTTCGTTATTATCCGGATTGTAGAACTCAACATATGCAAAGCTCCACTCCTCATCCTCACACGGGCCATTGTTTGCGGCCATCGCCGCGACACCGCCTACCGTCAGAATAAAAATAAACGACAGCAGAAATGTCAATCTCCTGAAATGCTTCATAGTCATTCCCCCTTCTATGATATTCTTCGTCTACAGGTAAGTAACTCACCTGTTGTTTTATGTCATAGATTATAGTCATCTGCTGTCGTTTTCATAACGTTACATATGTCTCAATATGTGCTATATATTCAATTTTACATTCATTTATCACTTTTATCTAATCCATATGTGCATTTTCAATCTGGCACACTTATACTTCCATAGCAATCAACTCTCACGCAATCATCATTCCTCATGCCATCCATAATAATACTGAATAAGGCCTACTCTTGTCTTCGTTCCAGTCTTCTCATTCATGGAAGATATATGCCTATATAGGGATGCCCTTGATATGTACAGCTCATCCGCTATATCCTGTACACTGCCATCAGATACAAGCAGCTTCTGCAACACCTCCCGCTCACGCCCCGTGAGGTGATGAGCATCTGCAAAGCATTCAAAATCAACCTCAACTCTTGCGTTAGAATTCTCCGCCGATTTCGTCACTTTTTCTTCATCATATCGTCTATATTGTTCCTTCTGTAGATTTTCAAGCACAAATACCGCAATGCTTATAAGTACGAGCAACAATATGACCACTACACTCATAACCATGATTCCGGGGGAATCTATCAGCATATATGATATTATTCCCACAATACCCGCACCAATGTTGTTGACTGCCCTTCCGGCACCAGACCAAAGCGCTGACCAACGCATTCCATAGGATACATTTATGAATCCTGTCGTGAAATACACTACGAAGAATCCGGCTGCAAGATAGAATACAATCAGACCTATGATAAATGCCCCTCCAAACTCTATGATAAGCATGGCTATAACGGACAACACTGTAACGCAGTACATCATCTGATTCATAAAACGCTGATCTTTTATATCAAACAAGAAGCCTGCTGCAACTCCGCTTAATGCGAGAAACAACCTTGGCCATTGCCCCACATCTGCCCCGCCCTCAGCGTGGACAACGGTCACAACATTATCCAGTGCGGAAAATATAAACGTCATAAGAAGAACAACCATCACAAGCGCCACAGCCACCGATCCGCTATCAGGAGTTGTTTTGTCACATTTTTCTTTGCAATCCGTTTTGTTCCGCTCATCTACCATGTATGTGTCCACTTCCGCTTCTGCGTATTCATCTCTGGCCAGAAAAAGTATCACTGCAAGTGCCACTATGGCCAGCGAGAACATAACCATACGCAGGATCACACTGTCTATAAGATTATAATTGATATACTGCAGAAGCAGTCCAAGTGCATATGAAATTCCCACAATTACCGTAAGATGCTTTCTATCCGTATAATCGCGGCTCACATCGTGATACACGCGTCCTCCCATAACACCACACACAATAAAGAATATAATTCCATATAACAGTATCAATTTGCCGGAACACAGTATTATCGCTGCGAGCGCGGCAACCTCCACTATATTCAAAGTAATAATTATTATCTGTTTGATTTTGCTGCCGACATATCTCTCAATCAGTGCATATATGAATAGTCCCACCGCACTGGCCAGCAGTATCACGCTCTGATACAACAGAACACTTCTGGCATCCACAAACTCCGCAGCCCCGCTGTCGAAGAAGAATTCCATACCCAGAAATACAAAGCTGAACAGAGCCAGCGAGATCACACTTCTGATATGCGCCGGTTCAAAGCCTTTTTCATTATTATTTATTTTTTCAACATCCACTGATTTTTCCCCTGACATATATGGTCATCTCCTGTTTATTCTGTATTAAAGATAATACAGCGCTGAATTTTTGTCAAAATATAAAGTATGCTAATTCATAACACCTATATCCCTTGGAGTATCAATGTGATTGAATCGAAGAAGGACGCCCCCCAAAAGGCGTCCTTGCTATATTAATTATTATCTATGCATTTTCCGTACCTTCATCTTCTCTCTGACACTTTCTTATATACACAGAAAATCTCACAGATGCGGTGAGTGCTATCACAATCCATGTAAATATATTCGTATACCACACTCCCCAGAATCCCATCTTTAACACATACATCAGTATCAGCGCAAATACTATCCTTCCTCCCACCTCAAGAGCACCATTCAGCATGGAGAACACCACATCCCCCATTCCATTTAATGCGCCTCTCATGGTATATATCGTTCCAAGTGCAATATACATACTTCCGGATATCACAAGTCCCTTCGCGCCAAGCCTTATGACATTCTCCTCCGTCACGAAAAATCCCACAACATTTTCCCTGAAAACTGCTACCAGACAGAACATTGCTGCGCCAAGAGCCAGCGTGATGAGCTCTGTCTGCCATACCGCTCTGCGCACCCTTTCGTACTTGCGTGCGCCACAGTTCTGTCCTGCAAATGTAGACAATGCAAGTCCCAGAGAACTAAACGGCTGGAATATGATTCCCTCAACCTTTCCTGTTGCAGTATATGCAGCCATGACCTCCGGACCATATCCATTTATAAGGGTCTGCAGTATTGAGCAGGATATTGATATCATGGAAGTCTGAACCGCCATTGGTATACCGATACTGAAATCTTCCTTCATTATATCTCTGTCAAACTTGAAATGGCCTCTCTTCAGTCTGAAATAGGGATTGGTTTTCACCGCATAACATATAGAGCCAACGCCAGACAGGATCTGACTGAGAACCGTTGCATATGCGGCACCGGCAACGCCCATATCCATGTATATGACAAACACTATATCAAGCACAACATTTATGGCAGAAGCAATCATGAGAAATATAAGTGGGGTCTTTGAATCCCCAAGTGCCCTTAGCACAGCAGAAATTCCGTTATAAATAGCCACCGCTATCGTAAATCCACAGGTGATCCTCATGTATGTATATGCGTAGTCAAATGTCTCTGCAGGGGTCTTCATTAGCCTTATAATAGGCCCCGCAAAACAATATCCCAGTATACTCATGAGTGCGCCAACCGCCAATATGACAAACAATGCATTTGCTATGGCTTTTTTTACCTGCTCTTCTTTCTTCGCTCCAAAATATCTTGATATGACAACACCTATTCCAGATGCCATTCCATTGCACAAAGAAAAAAACAGGAAACTGATCATTCCAACTGATCCCACACCGCCAAGCGCATTTGCCCCTAGATGACGACCAACCACTATCGAATCAACCAGGCTGTATACCTGCTGAAATAGATTGCCTATAAGTAGCGGAACTGAGAACTTCATGATCAGTTTCATACTGCTTCCCTCTGTCATATCCATAACATATTCTTTTTTGTTCAATACCTTTTCCACTATGTTTGCTCCTTGTATATATTTAGATTATCCATGATATACAAACTCATGAATCACCTTGCAGATTTTCATAGCAGCACCATCCGTATTGTAATCCCTGTGTATTAACCCATATGCCTCATAATAACATAAGTTATGCTAAGGTCAAGAAGCTAAATGGCTAATCTTCTATATACTCAACATAATCTCTTTCATCAGCGAAAAGCTGGTACTCTCCGTCCACATATCCCATATACCCTTCCGAAACAAAATATCCTTTTATCATGACCACGCCTCCTGTACACTTTATCTTCCAAGCTTCAAGCCTCTATCAAGCTCCTTAATATGGCTCTATCTTATCTTGTCAAGTGTCCAAAAAAGCGTACACCAAGTTTCTTTTATATTCCACAAGTACCGACGCAAATCCGGGCTTGAAGATAAGTGACACGGCATATATAATGTATATAATTTTGAAAAATTTCTGCCATATAAACATGGCACCAAGGAGGAAATATGTACTACGGCGCACTTGAAGCCGGTGGCACCAAGATGGTTTGTGCCATAGGCGATGCAGACAAGAATATAATAGACAGAATATCCATACCGACGGGCACACCTGACCAGTCCGTGCCTGCCATGATAGATTACTTTAAGAAATATGACATATCCGCTCTCGGAATCGGTACATTTGGCCCGGCCGACATCAATCCTAATTCCCCTACCTACGGCTCCATCATGAGGAGTCCCAAGAAAGCTTGGGAGGGATTCAGCCTTTACAAAGCATTTACGGATGCGCTTGGCTGCCTGGTTGTGGTGGACACAGACGTAAACGCAGCAGCCTGGGGTGAATACCTGTATGGAGCACTGAAAGGACTCAACTCGGGAATGTACCTCACTGTTGGAACCGGCATCGGCGGCGGTATAATATCCGATGGCAGACTCATTCACGGCATGGAACACCCGGAGACAGGCCACATCCTCATCCCTAGACGAACCGGCGATGATATACCATGTACCTGCCGATTCCACCAGAGCTGTGTAGAGGGTCTTGCATCCGGCCCTATGCTTGAGCGCAGAACCGGAATGAAAGGCAAAGACATCCCAGCCGACTCACCGGTATGGGATCTTGAAGCATTTTATATAGCTGAGGCACTGGTCAACTACACCATGTGCTACTCAGTTGAGAGGATCGTCCTTGGCGGCGGAGTCATGGACAACAAATTCCTGTTCCCTATGATCCGCAATTACTACACTGAACTGCTGTCGGGTTACATCGACATGCCACAGGTCAAGGACACCGACACATACATTGTTCCCGCAGGGCTCGAGGGAAATCAGGGCATCATAGGTGCTATGAACCTGTTCTGATACACACATTTGTCCACAAAAAAACAGTTTCACCGATCGACTGGTGAAACTGTTTTTTCTTTTCTATGCTGTTGCCTTCTCGTACTCCTCAAAGGTCTTATCCATGATAACCTTGTACTTGCCATACTCGGTCTTGTTGTAGAAGCACTCCTCTGAAAGACTCTTGATACCAAACTCCTCGAACCACTCTTCCTTAAGTTTGTTGAACAGAACCTCCTTCTTTGGTCCTGTGATGGTCTCCAGATGCCACAGACTGAAATGCAGTGCATAGTTGATGTAATCCTGCTCATACTCCCAGAAATTGCCGTGGGCTTCAAGCGCCGCCTTGAGTGCCACAAGAGCCTCGTGGAAGCACTGCCATGACTTCTCTCTGGTATTGGACAATGACTTTGGATTGTTTCTTCTCTGGTGTGCAAGCACCTCGTCCACTATCTCTATATTTGTTGCAAATGCTATCGCTGAAAATACGAACAGCATATCATTCGAAGTTCTGAGCTGCTGGAATCGGAAATGGTTCTCCTCAACATATTCCCTGCTGAAGAGCTTATCCCAAGCCCATCCCACAAATACCTTGAATATATTGCCCGTGAAATTACGAAAATACATTGGTCTGTACGGTGGAAGCTCCTTCTCGTGAAGTGTCCATCTGACCTGAACAAATTCCTGAAGATCCTCTCTGTACTGATCTGATCTGAACACAACTACCTGAGCTCTGGTCTCGTGAGCCTTGCTCCATGCCTTTTCCAGCATGTCCGGCTCAAAGAAATCATCGGAATCCAGAAATGAAAGATACTCTCCGGTCGCGATCTCAAGACCTTTGTTTCTCGCTGCCCCGGCTCCGGCATTTGCCTGCTGTATAACCTTTACACGCTGATCCTTCGCCTCATATTCCTTCAATATCGCCAGAGAATCATCTGTGGAGCCATCATCCACGCAAATGATCTCTATATCCTTAAGTGTCTGACCCACTATGCTGTCCATGCACTGGCGCAGATAATCAGACACATTGTAAACAGGAAGAATAACTGATACCTTTGTACCCATAGCTTTACCTCTATTTGTTTCGACTAAATAAACTCTTGATCTTTCTAGGTATGAACATAATGACCGCACCGATCCTGAATGTAGGTGTCTTCTTCACTCTGTCCAGATCTGCACGGGTCTGATGAACCAGACCACGGAGTCTCTTGACTTCTCTCTCAAGCTTGCGCTCACGATCTGTACATGCGATCCTTGTATAATAGTAATCGTCAGGGGACTTGATGATAAACTGGATGTTCGCCCACTCAAGCTTTGTAAATATAGTCTGATCAATCTCCTGCATCTCCATTGCTCTCTTGAACTCGGAGCTGTATCTTCTTATATAATCCTTCTTGAATTCAGGTCCGATTCTCCTGATCGTCTCGTTGTAATTGTGGTATTTCTTGAGCCAGTATACGCCTCTGAAACGCTCCCAGATCTCAGGATCCTTTACAAGTATATCTCTGATGTGATCATACTCAACATTGACACAGTATACCTTCTCTCTGCTGTGAACAGATGAATTCGGGTTATCTCTGCGGTTCATATAATATGGCTTGTTCACTATCATAGCTCTCTTGGCATATATAAATGTCTGGAACCAGAAACCATTGTCCTGGAATGATGCTCCCGGAGTCTCGTTGTGTCTGATATGATACTCCTCTATGAAGCTTCTCTTGTAGATTCCACTCCATGTGTTCATAATGAAACGGATCGCACTTGGTGTCTCGCTTGGATTGAACACAACATTATAATCCTCTGCATTCGGTGACAAGTGGTTGTACACCAAAGTCATGTTGCCATTGTCATCGTTGCGCTTAAATCTATAGAAATCTGCCTTTACAAGGTCAAGGTCGTTCTCAACCGCCTTGTTGTACAGTTCCTCATACATATTAAGTGGCACAAAATCATCAGGCTCAACTATACCAATATACTCACCTGTAGCCTTATCAAGACCGATATTCATGCCTATTCCATAACCGCCATTTTCCTTGTCAACAATAATGATACGGTCGTCTTTCTCCGCATATCCCTTTAATATTTCAAGTGAACTATCTGTAGATCCGTCATTGATACATATGATCTCGATATCCTTCAATGTCTGATTTACAACACTATCCATACACTCCACCAGATACATCTCTACGTTATATGTTGGAATGATGATTGAAACCTTTGCCATCTTTCTTCTCCCATAAAATTTTATCACAATGTTAATATGTGCTATAATGCACAATTCATGGGCATTATAGCACATACTATATATATTATGCAATTTTTGATTTTATTTATTTATAAGCTATGCAAATAAGGCAAAATATGCAAGAACTATAACTCCGAGCACGATCCTGTACCAGCCAAATATCTTGAAGTCATGCTTCTTGATGTAGCTCATCAGGAACTTGATGACAACAATGGATACAAGGTATGCAACGACACAACCTATAATAAGTATAGCGAACTCAGCACTTGTAAATGACAGTCCGAATTTGATCATCTTCAGAGCACTGAGTCCGAACATAACCGGAACCGCAAGGAAGAATGTGAACTCCGCTGCTGCCACTCTTGATACACCGATGAGCAGAGCGCCTATGATGGTGGCACCTGAACGGGATGTACCCGGTATGATGGAGAGCACCTGAAACATACCTATAAGAAATGCTGTCTTGTATGTTATGTCGTTCAGCGTCTCAACCTTCGGTGTTCTGGTCTTGTTCCAGTTCTCAATCACAATAAATGCTATTCCATAGAAAATAAGGGCAATCGCTATGACAACCGCTGTGTGCAAATGCGCCTCTATGTAATTATCAAACAGTATCGTAACTATCGCTCCAGGTATACATGCAACAACTGTCTTGAACCACATACTCCAGGTATCTTTCTTCATGACAGGCTGTGTCTTGTCTTTGAGCTGGAAAGGCCACATCTTATTCCAGAATATGGTCACGACAGCAAGTATCGCTCCAAGCTGTATCACCACGAAAAACATTTCCTTGAAATCAGTGCTCGCATTCAGTGAGATAAATTCATCCACAAGAAGCATATGTCCTGTGCTACTGATCGGGAGCCACTCTGTGACTCCCTCCACGATACCAAGGAATACTACCTTAAGTATCTCGATAAAACTTAATGCCATCTCTTCTCTCTCCTTTTAACTTCATTATGAATATTCTATATTCACAGCGGATATCTGACTCCATCCGGCTGCGGTCTCTATGATAACATATTCTCACTCGTTGTACATCATTCTACAGAAAGCTTTAGAAAATGTTATGTATGAGTTTATCTTCTGTCTATAATTTGCATATATCCGGTATCTCAGCGCCCCAGATGTCAACCAACTTATCCACCGAAAACGCAGCATTTGCCGGGCTTGTGGACGGAAGTACAACAGGTTCTATGCCAAGTATCTTCTGCTGATATTTTGCGTAATACTTTCCTGAGGTCTTGCCGTTGCATATCACTTTTGTGACCTTGGAAGCTTCCACTATCTTCGACAGATCCGTGGGCGTAACATTCTTTATACTGCTGTCGCTTGAACCTATGATGTCACAACTGTAGATCGCATCCCACAGGGCTATGTGGTGTGCATGCAGCATGGCTTTCTTATCATCTATGGTCACCGGAAGTTTCTCGCCAAGCACTCTGCTGATGACCTTCCAGAATCTGTTCTGTGGATGTCCGTAGAAGAACATCTGCTCCCTGGACTTCACCGATGGCAGGCTTCCCAGTATGAGTATCCTTGATTCCTCATCGTAAAGTGGGGGAAATGGATGTACTATATGTTCATATCTGTCCTCTGTCAATCTTCTCACCTCTCAGATAATATTCAAATAACTTTTTCCATTTTTCTGGTACATTGTACGCCACCTGCCGGTTATTTTTCAATTAAATTCTTGCTTTTGCAGCTATGTTTTAAGTCATGTCCACATTATTTAATTTACTTCCAAATGATATTCATGTATATTAATTAAGTTAACGTAATTTACGGACTATGAGGGAGGTCCGTCAATGCGGTAACGAACACATTTGGGAGGAATTATACATGAAAAAGAGAGAATCTTTTAACAACAAATGGGGCTTCATCCTGGCCTGCATCGGCTCTGCCGTGGGCATGGGCAACATCTGGATGTTTCCTACAAGAGTCTCCATATACGGCGGCGGATCCTATCTCATACCATATTTTATATTTGTGGTACTCATCGGATTCACCGGAGTTATCGGAGAGATGAGCTTCGGACGAGCCACAAGATCCGGTCCAATCGATGCATTTGGAATCGCCATGGAGAAAAAGGGCAAGCGAAAGCTCGGTGAACTGCTGGGCGGCATACCTGTGCTCGGCGCACTGGCAATGGCCATCGGATACACGGTCGTCATGGGCTGGATACTGAAATACATGATCGGAGCTTTCACCGGAAGCACACTGTCACCGGAGGATATAGACGGCTTTTCTTCAAGCTTCGGCGGAATGGCATCTTCATTTGGCAACAATGCATGGCAGATCATTGCACTTGCCATCGGAATCACCATCCTTATGTTCGGCGTGGGCAACGGTATTGAGAAGGCCAACAAGGTCCTGATGCCGGCGTTCTTCGTATTGTTCATCATCCTGGCCATATATGCGGCATGCCAGCCGGGAGCTATAGAGGGATACAAATACATCTTCCGCATAGAGCCAAAGGTACTTGCAGATCCAAAGACATGGATATTTGCGCTGGGACAGGCATTCTTCTCACTCTCAGTTGCGGGAAACGGAACTCTGATATACGGCTCATATCTGCCAGACGATGAGGATATACCGGGGGCTGCCGGACGTGTTGCACTTTTCGATACGATTGCTGCCATGCTTGCCGCACTGGTAATCATACCTGCCATGGCAACTGCCGGAGCACAGCTCAACCAGGGCGGCCCGGGATTGCTGTTCATCTATCTGCCATGCCTGTTCAAGTCCATGCCTGGCGGTTATATTGTTGCCATACTCTTCTTTGTGGCTGTGTTCATGGCGGGACTGTCATCACTAATCAATCTGTACGAAGCACCAATCGCAACGGTGCAGGAGAAGCTTGGAGTTGGCAGAAAACCTGCATGTGCCATCATCGGTGTCATAGCAGTTGTGGTATCCATCTGTATACAGGGTATCGTATCTGACTGGATGGATGTACTGTCCATCTACATCTGCCCACTTGGCGCAGGACTTGCCGGAATCATGTTCTTCTGGGTATGTGGCAAGAAATATGTTGAGACACAGGTCAACACCGGAAGGGAAAAGAAGTTCACAGAGAAGTTCGTGCCTATATGCAAATACATCTACTGTCCTGTATGTCTCCTTGTATTGATACTTGGTATCCTTCTCGGAGGCATCGGCTAGACAGACATTTCAATATAATTAATAAAAAGCAGTCTGACGGATCATCACCATGTATAACACTGGCGATGTCCGCAGACTGCTTTTTACTTACTGTATCATTATCTCTTTAATCGTGTATCTTATTGTGTTTAATGTCTGTATCCCGCAATTATATGTAATGCCTTATCCTCATCAAGTGGCTTTGCTATGTGCTCATTCATGCCCGCCGCCTTGCACTTCTTCACATCCTCTGCGAATACATTTGCAGTCATGGCAATGATCGGAATGGTTCCGGCATCCTCAAGGTCTGAGCTTCTTATCTGCCTGGTGGCCTCAAGGCCATCCATCTCCGGCATCATCACATCCATGAGTATCACATCGAAGCTTCCAGCCGGATGTGATCTGTATATCTCAACAGCCTCACGGCCATTTGCCGCAGTTGTGGCAACAGCACCAGCCGTCTCCACCATAAATGTTGCTATCTCCATGTTGAGCGAATTGTCCTCAACCAGCAGTATCTTCATTCCATCAAGTCTGACTGCCTCGTGATCCTCTGGCTTCTCCGGCTCAACGACATCTGTACAGATCTCAAATGGTATCTTCATGGTAAATGTAGAACCCACACCCGGCTTACTATCAACCTCTATGCTTCCACCCATGAGGTCGAGAAGCTCCTTGGTAATAGCCATGCCAAGACCTGTTCCCTGATACTTTGTTCCCGCATCAGTGTGCTCCCTTGAAAATGGCTCAAACAGGTGGCTGATGAACTCCTGGCTCATTCCAACTCCTGTGTCAGCTATCCTGAACACATAATTGGAATGCCTGCCGTCTACAGGGATCTCGTCCATCCACGCCTCTACCGTTCCGCCCGGCTTGTTGTACTTGATGGCATTTGTCAGTATATTGAGAGAGATCCGCTGAAGATGAAGCGGACTGCCTATAACCATGTTGTGCTTTATATTGAAATGAGCACCCTTAAGCTTCACATCGTTCTCCTGTGCCATGACCAGGATTGGATCATATCCACTTCTCAAAACCTTTATTATGTCAAACGGTTCACTGGTGAGCTCCGTTCTTCCGCTCTCAAGTCTGCTCATATCAAGCACATCGTTGATGAGCAGTTCAAGCTGTTTTCCAGCATCATCTATCTTGGACAGCGCATCCATCACTCTGTCCCTGTCATCTATGCACTGTTCGGCAATTCGTGACATTCCAAGGATTCCGTTGATAGGTGTTCTTATGTCGTGTGACATGCGTGAAAGAAATTCCGTCTTCGCTGTATTTGCACGCTTGGCCTCTTCGTAAGCTTCGGCAAGCAGCTTCTGGGCACGGATCTCCTCCTTCTTCTCCTCGTCGATCTCCTGAACACCTATGAGTATACGGGTGAGTTCACTCTCCTCATCCGTCCTGACTGGAATCGCCGTTATACGGCACCAGCCATATAAAGTGTCCCGGAAATCCTTACTGACGCTCTTCTCCGTCCTGAGTTTCTCCGCCAGCCTGTCCAGATTGTAGAATCTGCGCATCTGCTCACGATCCTCTTCAACCACACAGTCATTTATCACATTTTCTATTGTCTTTCCTGCTTCGTAATCCGCATTCTGTGCCGGCTTTCTGAAGGTATCACCTTCCTTGATAACCCGCACCTTACCGGTCTGAAGATTGAATATCCACACAATAAAATATATGCTGCTAACAGCCTCGATAACCGAATCCTGCTCCCGGA
The DNA here is from genome assembly GCF_040915325.1 of Coprococcus sp. RTP21281st1_F1_RTP21281_210402. Lineage (NCBI taxonomy): Bacteria > Bacillati > Bacillota > Clostridia > Lachnospirales > Lachnospiraceae > Coprococcus > Coprococcus sp. RTP21281st1_F1_RTP21281_210402. Next base: position 138,189 of record NZ_JBCPDQ010000009.1, on the reverse strand, counting down.
GTTCCTCCTTGTGAGCCTGTTCCGCATTGCGCACAGCGGTTATATCCTGATGGTAGCCTCTGACTTTGATGCCATCGGTAAAACTCCTGTCCCGAACACCGCCACATCTTATGTGCAACAGTCCTCTGGTTGGATGCATCCAGGTATATATAACCTCAGCCTTGCCGTCGCGTCTTATGGTCTCCATGTATTCAGCGGTGGCCTGCTGTGACTCCTCAGTAATGCCTGCTATCCACTTTACATATCTATCTTCAGGCGACAGATCATCAGTCGTTCCAAGAAGAGCGTTCATCTTCTTGTTCGCATACAGCATGGATCTGCCGTCGTTCATGAGCACCATGGTCCACATACCAATACCGGCCCCGGCCAGGGTCTCTTCTATCTCACTCTGTACCTTTTTCTCCTGTTCCTCAGCGCTCTGATTAGCTTCATTTTCCGTCATTATATCAATCCTTTTTCCATATACTTTTCTATAAATATTTGTACCATATAACGACAGATTTTACCAGTTAAGTAACTCAACTATTATAAAGATTATTCATCATCTTCATCCAGTCCGAAGCCTTCCTCCAGAAAACGGTTCCACTCGGCATTGTTGCTCTCAAGCTGCTTCTTCTGCATGATACGGTTCCGGTCTGCGAGAATGGACAACATCTCATCCACAATCTCCTCAAGAGGCAGCTCCTGATAATGCGACAGATAGCCCATCATCCTGCCCGCCGTAAAATCCGTATTCAGATTCTTTGATATGAGATCACAGAACTCCTCGGGATATCCCCGGTCAAGCATCATCTCATAGAGCTCCATGCTCATCTCTGATCTTGGTTTCATCAGTCTTTCTCCCAATCACAAAATTTGCCACAATCGTAAATACCGCACTGATTATCAGCTCCGTGTAATATCCCAGACCTCTGCTGAGTATCATACCCGGCAGCAACAATTTGCTTCCAAATATCGGCAAAAACATCTCCATGAACAGCTTCTCACTGATTCCCATACCACCTGGAAGTGGAAGCATATCGACCGCAACAGCTATAGCTCCCTGCATCAGTATGATAAGTCCTGCAGATGCCCCCGCAAGTCCGAATGCCTTGTACACAAACCATGTCGCTGCAAATAGTGAGAATCTTTGCACAACTGTTATAATGAACACTACCACCAGCATCCCGAAATGTCCCATCATATAATCCGCAGTCTGGTTGTATTTCTCCATCGATGCTGCAAGCTTTTCCTCACGGGACTTCTTGTGTCTCAGGAATCTCATCTTCTCAAGAAGTCTGCTGCCCTTCACAACAAATGCCTTGGCAAGTGACGGATGGAATGCGAACAGCACCATACCTGCCACACACACCACGTTCAGCACAAGTCCCAGATAGAACACCCACTGCACATCATCTATATAAGTATGTATAAACTTCTGTCCAAATATAGCGATTCCAAGTCCCAGAAGCACCAGTACCAGCTTGTACGTGATCGTCACTATGAGCAGTACCTGTGTGGACACCGGGATCGGTATCTTCTTTTTCTTCATATAATATATCTGCGCCGGCTGTCCGCCTGATGCAGATGGTGTAATACAGCTAAAGAAGAATCCAACCGACGAGAACAGGAAACAGGTTCCCCTGCCTACCTTCACTCCAAGATTTCGCATCATATAATGAATGATAATTGATTCTCCCCATATAAATACCACAACACATACCACTCCCGGTATGAGCCACCAAGGATTCACCGTCTGAAGTATATCAGATATCTGTCCTATATCCTCGCCGTGAAACACTCCGTATATCGTTCCGGCAAATATGAGAACCAGGAACAATACGTTGAACACCATCTTTTTCTTATTTCCCATTTAGCTTACTATCCTTTTCATAACTGGGGCAATACCCCTTTAAATACAGCGTGAACGTCATGCACAATGCTAGTATATCATGGATCATTCAATTAAATGGCAAAAAAGGGTGGTTTTTACTTTAATTATTTGTAATGTGAGTTTTATGTGGCATACACATTCTATTTTTCACTGTTCAGGATCGGCAGATTCTGGTTCTCCTCCCAGAGAGTGGCAACCTCGGTTCCATCCTTGTGACAATACACAATCTTATTTATAACTCTTGGCTCATCATCGCCATAGTATATATCTGAACTGCCTGTATCCTTATGTTCTGTCTGAGGGACAGCCACGCCCTCTCTATATCCTCCAAAGCTCTGATACGCCTCACTTGACATCCACGACCTTGCATTTCCAAATATATCAAGTGATGTCAGCCCCTGCTCCCCGAGATAGAATTTGAATACGCCGCTATCCTCAACCGACTCAGATATGAGATCATACTCCGCAGCCCCCATAAGTGCAGCCTGTGACTCTGACCGGTTATTTACCGCGTCACCATCCACCTGCTCCCGGTTCTGTTTGCCCGCATATGTAAAGTATGTATTCTTGGCTATCTGACAGAGCCAGACCTTTATATCACAGTCTCCTTTGAACCGATCCACAGCTTTTATCGCTTTAACAAATGTCTCCTGTGTTATGTCTTCGGCTATGTGGGGATTCTTAGACAGTGCCAGCACAAAACGATATACGTCTTTGTAGTACTTTTCGTATATTTCATCTATTCCATTTTTTTCTTTTCCTGACGCCAAGTTTTTACCTCCCTTCACATATAAGACCAGTATAATTGAAAAACGTTACAAAAGGAGCAGACGCATGTAAGGCGCTTCGCGCGGCGTCTGCGTACTTCACAAGGAATCCTCCCACTTACGTGGGTCCCTCCTTATGAAAATAAAATGCTGTGAATTTCGAAAATTCTTCACAGCATTTTTCATCATTTATATTTTGTCAGATTTTCTTCTCTTTGACTAGAAGCTGTGGCCTCCACCGCCACCGCCGACGCCTCCGAATCCACCGCCGCCGATTCCGCCATGACCGCCGGATCCAGATCTTGTACTTCTCGTTTCACTGATCATATCATATTTCTGATTCATGTTATATGAAACCTTTGTACCGGTAAGCAGATTTTTTGAACCCATGTCATATACCTTTGACGTCTTCTTCAGCAGAAGATAATTAAGCAATATAGAAAATATTATTGCAAGAAGTATATTGCTGATATGCTTCATGGGACGGCTTATCTCTTCTCCAGCCAGCAGCGTATTTATCTGCCTGAATGCCTCATTTGCGCACTCAAAGTATTTCTCTTCACTCGCATACTCATATACATTGTCTGTTATCGTATACGCATTTGTCTTAGTGATGATCCTGTATGGTTCACCATACGAATAGATGTATATCTGTCTATTGCACATATCAATGAGGAACATAACACCATTCCTAGTATCCAATTCTCTTTTATAGGCAGACTCAGCGTAGTCCGCTGAAGAACCAAATATAAAATCCGATGTCTCGCAGAACACATTGCAGTAACGGGCCGTCTCCTGCATAGTCTCCGTCAATTGTGCTTCCTGACTTTTAGTCAACACATCTGCATAATCCTTGATTCTCACTTTATAGTGGTAACTGTACGAATCATCCTGATCATTTTCAGATGCGTGGACAGTCACTGCACCGTTGCATCCCACAACCAGAAACAGCAGCGTGATCATTACAGTGATCATCACTCTGTCAATTACCGATCTAGGCACGATGATCACCTCCCTTGTACTCAAACTGTGGAAGTGGTCTTGTGGACAGTCGGTTGTGGCTGATAACCAGATCTATAAGCGTCAGAATAGTGGCAGCACACACCAGAAGCACGCATCCATAATAATACTTGTCCATAACCGGTTTTATCAACACGACCGCTACAGACAGAATGGTGGCAAATGCAATAAATAATCCCATGGTGCCACTTTTTCTTTTTACTCTCCTCACATTTGCTATGCCTTTTACTGCTCCATAAATGGCAACCAGACACGAGATGCCCGCCACAACATAACTGGCCTTTCCCATAATATCCCAGTTAAAAAATAAAGGATTTATTCCAAACTTCAGGCAGAAAAATAATATCATGCATGCTATCAGCTGTATGACTTCAAGAAAACAAGAAAACTTTATAAATGAAGTTATCTTATTTTTTAATTTTCTTTTTGTATTTTTTTGTGGCTTTTTTGTTTGTAGCTTTTTTATTTGTAGTTTTTTCTTCCTGCCTCCACTTTTCTTTACATTGAGTGTATGCCTTGCGAAGAATCCCACATCATTTTCATGTGTCTCTACATCCGCTATCTTCTCCATCTCATCGCAATATATCATGGTCACAAGCGCACCTATCGCAGATACAAATGCGAGCAGAACACCAGGTCTCACCGTAAGAAATAAGTTCAGCAAAAAGTATAATGGAGCCACTCCTATCAGGCATCCCAGCAGGAACTTGCCGATATCAAGCGGTATATCCGCAGCCACTTTTCCTGTGCTGCCATTTACCGCTGCATATGCAATACGCTTACCGTTCTTGTATGACAAAAGCCACACAGGAAACAACCCGGTCTTTGCTCCAGTGATCTTTATATCCATCGTTTCTGACAATGGCTCCTCCGGTTCACCGATAGCATCGTATGTACATAGATGATGCTTTATCTTACTCATCATCACATCATACGCCATATCACCTGTCACCTGCGCTATCTTATCCCTGTACACACCATAATCCACATCCGGCAGATCCGCGTAGAACCCGCTCAAATATCCCATGGAAAATGGTTTCATATCCGCCGAGTCAAATGGTGCCACCTTACTGCTGAGATCATCCGGAAACAGCGATGATGCATCCATGGTTATATTCTCATAATGATTATCCGCAAAGCATCTTACATTATATGTATGACTGACTGTATCAACCCCTGAGCTATAGCTGTCCGTCGCCCTGACAGCTGTTTTACCTTTCTGGTCAACATCACACAGCCAATACGGCATGTAGATTCCACGAAACTCCTGCACATTTCGTCTGTGTTTCAGCCTGTTCGGAGCGTATATCGCCCTCTTCATGACTGTGGCATATGATGCCTTGCACATGTCCTTCGTCACCGCAAACGGTATCACATAATCCGGTCTTCTCTCGCTTTTCAGCCGGCTGGAAAGCATAGTCGCTGCCCCGCAGTAACTGCAGAATCCCGTCGCTGATTCATCTGTACTGTATATCTCCCCACCACACTGCGGACAAATGAATACAGTAAGTTCCATAAGCTTGCGTTCCTCGCTGTCCTCATCCTTGTCGACACTCTCCGGCTCGTATTCATTTCCACATGCTTTGCAGTACATTTTCTTTCTTGCTATATCATATACCAGATTGCTGCCACATCCGGCACATTGTATCATATGTATTTCCCCCTGTAATATAAATTGTGAAAGATTATTGACGAAATAACCTAACTCATTATACTACCTCTTTTTATATAGAACCAGTTCCGGATTTGTCCCTTCCGCCTCATATGTCGATATCAATATAAAATCCATATCCGCCAGGACCCCAAAACATCTGTCTCCACCGAACTCGCATTCCAGCTGATTTCCCAGATATGTCTTCTCGTCATCAAGGAATCTGACATTCATGCCATTTGGCAGACGATACTCGAGATTCACATATTTGCCAACAAGCGCATTAAGTCTTTCAAGATGAGGCATCCCCTCTATCTGAAGGGCATTTATCTCATCTATAAGCTTACCTTTAAATACCTCAAACTGGCCATTGTCACTTAACTGCTCATAACGCTTCCAATAGTCAAGTTTCGGCAGCATCTCTTTCAAATATTCTCTGGCCTGCTCCTCGGAAAAGTTCTCCCCCACCATATTCTTCACACATACATCGATCAGATCATCCATATTGCTATAGGTATAGGTGCCGTCGGCATAACACCATTTGCAGTAATCCTCGTTCAGTGAACCGTCGCTGTCACGTCCCATAATGTTATCGTCCTCAATGGGCATTCCGCAGCACTGACAAATGAGTTTTCTCGGTGTCCCCAGCAGTGTATTTATTGATACGTCCAGCTCCTTTGAAAGGAGCTTAAGCGTATCTGTGTTCGGCACCGTCTCGCCATTCTCCCAGCGCGATACCGCCTGCCTTGTGACCATGACTTTCTCTGCCAGGTCATCCTGGGATAATCCCCGTTTGGTTCGAAGTTCTAATATAACATCCTTTGTCTCCATTGTACTCACCTCCGTTATGGATATCATAACAGATTAAGGGGATTGGGGAAAGCAACGGGGTGTTGCTCTGTTCCTATACCGACTGCGTAAACCGGCATTTCGGGAAGCCCGAGCAGCCTATGAATTTGCCGAATTTTCCAGATCTCTCAACCAGCTTTTCCCCGCATTCCGGGCATATCATAGACATCTTTGCAGGTGCAGACTTAGCATCTTCGGTCTTATCGCCAAGCAGCTCAGCAACCTCTTTATCTGTTAGTATCTCTGCTGTGCATTCTCTCGCAACCCTCACCGGCCTGCAAGTCCATACCGCCTTATCTCCTATCATGTAAAATCTAAACTTCGCCCTTGTCGCTGCAACATTGACGATATTATTGTTCACCCAGTTGACTGCTCCCATAGATTTGCTGTCGCATCCGAGTAGGAATATAACCTCATCCGTTCCCTGGCCCTGGAAAGTGTGAACTGTTCCAATGTTATTTGCATTAAGCCATTTTCTAACTCTTGGCTCTTTTCCATATAACTCCGATTTCTTTATCATCTCCAGCATTCCCTCTTTGACCGATGTAAATGGTGTGATGATAAACAGCCTCGGAATATCGATAGTATCCCGTTCAAATTTTCTCTCCAGTAGTTTCAGAACAAGCTCCCCCTGTGCCTTGACAAAATGATCCTTCTTGCCCGAATTCTCAGCACCGGCTACATCTATCCAACAGCTCTTGTCCAAAATAAATGTCTTTGCCCTATCAGCCTTAGGTGCTGCCGTCTGCTGCTTCATAGTTCCATCATATGAAAGCACATTTGAGATTGTGTACATCGGGTCAATGCAGCGCCTATGGACTACCAACGGGCAGCCTACCCACTCTTTCTCCTCATCTTTTCCAAGATAAGTTCCATACGGATTTATATAGTCAGCAAATGCCTGCACAGAGATTTTCTTATCCTTGTAACCTGCCAATATCTCTGCGGTAAGCAGCTGTTTTATCATGTCAGTCTCTGCGGTAACCACAGGCTCGATCTGCTTTGGATCTCCGACTATGATCGCCTTTCTACACCTAAACATCGCACCAACCGCCATCTGCGGCTGTGCCTGTCCCGCCTCATCGACGATAAGAGTTCCAAGCACTCCGCTTTTCTTCACATCGCCCAGAAATGTCTGCGCAGAAGCAAATGTTGTGGATATCACAGGGGTGAGCAGGAAAATGCTCTGAAGCATGTACGGCATGGCTTCTTCTCTGTCTGCAAGCTTCATCCTCTCACCACAATCATCAAACACATTCCACGCAATCATCAGGTTGATGATATTATGCCGCATGCATTTTGAAGAAATGACAAATTCTTTGTGCAGCTTACATGCATACAGGAATAACTTTTCACGCTCTCTATTGTACTGGGCGGTAAACCATGGATTGGTTATCTGTGCTTTTGTTGACAGCCTGTCGTCCTCGGATACATAACGTTCCATAAATGCAGCGTCCACCGGGGTCATCTTCATCTGCCCATGCGAGTATTTTGAAATACACCGCTGGTATTCCTGAAGATTCTGCAGGCCTGATATCCTGTTGTTCAAAGAAGTTATCTCTCCATTAAGTTTTGATATTGTTGCTTTCTTCTCCTGAATGAATATATCTCTTGCGGATGTATCCTTACGCCTTGCGAACAATCCCTTCGGTCTGCTTTCCTCAAGCTCGATCAGCTCTTTTTGTTCAGCAAATAACTGACGCTCAAACATCTGCCGCTTTCTTTCCACATCACTTATTTCACATGACAAATCCTCTGGTGCATTTTCCTGCAACTCCACAGGAACCGAACTTGCCAGAGCACAGATCTGTTCCAACTCATTTCGCAGGCTTTCCACCAGTTTATATTGAGATAAAAACTTTTTTCTTACCTCCAGATATTTTGCCTTATGCTGCTCTCTGACACCATTCGATTTATAGTCCTCCACAAATGGCTTCAGGACCGAATTGCAATACTTACGGATATTTGCCTTTCTGCCAAACGGAGCGGATATAAGGCCCCAGCAGTCGGCTCCGCCTAAAAGTTTATCCGCATAACGCGTAAAATAAATATCCTTCTCTTCTCGGCTCTTTCCGTATCTGGTTATAGTCTCCACATCACCTGACTTGTTGATATCAAACAAATCATGAACCTCATCCAGACCGCAGCAGATCTCCTCTTCGTCATCCCCAGACGACTCCAAACTGTCAAGTATATCCCCCTCCTTCGGAAGGTCTATCGTGATATTTTCCACCGCCGCATTGTTACATGACGCGACCAGCATACTATAATTGTTGATCTCATCAACATTTATCGAATAATAATGAGGCGCATACTGGTAATAGGCATTCGCATTTGCCTCTAGCGGTCCATGCGAAAATGAATGCATTTCAAATAAAGAGTCTGGATCTTCTGCATTCTCAGCGAGGAGTCTGGCACGCTCAACAATATTGCTTGCCACGATCTCCTTGAGCAATGTAGTCTTTCCCGTTCCGGGAGGTCCGTTTACAGAAAAAACTGGAGCATCCCCGTCCTGTCTGATTGCAATATTGACTGCAACCTGCTGCATCAACGCCGGCATATATTTGGCCGGCCATTTACCCCTTGGCGAATTTGTAACGTTAAGAATTCTGTCAAAGAACAACTTCATCTCACTTTTTCCCGCATCCGGCGAGATGATCGTTCTCGGTAAATCGTCTAGGCCTTTCGACTTTTCATATCCTGCCAGGATGTACTCGATCACTTTCTTCTCATATTCATTCCCCTCGCCAAAGTTCCCGTTCTGCACCAGCTCTGACAACTGGATAATGTCATTCAAAAAGAAGCTTTTACCCTGATCCGCATAGTCAAATGTGTCTTCGTCCGCATCTCTGACCTGTTCGCTCGCATACCTGTTGTATTCGGCAATTCCCATCGATTCCTGAGGATCATCTAAGAACCTGTGTTTCACATACTCGTTAAAAATCTTTTCATATATGGTTGAAATGAACTCATCGACATTCTGGTCCTGCAGTTCCTCATCGATCTCTCCAACAAGTTCTTCATACTCGTTAGTATCGAGAGAAAAGTCATGACTATTATGTGCTCTTGACTCATCCCACTTGGCAACTGCCCACAGTATCGATGACAGCTGGAAACTGTTCTTAAGATACACACCTTTCGTATCTGTCTTGAATGAGCACCATGCGATCGCGCTCTTTTTCGGATAAGCTATCTCAGGATTATCGGATTTATCCTCTATAAACTTCTCAAGATAATCAACTACTGTGTTCCGCTCTACCTTTCCCAGGCAAAAATGGATCTCTTCACCAACCGTAGGAAACTTCGCATAGTCGTCCCTGTCATTTTCCAGGATCATTTCCAGATCTATATCAGAAGCCGACAAAACTGGCAAATCAAGGAAGACCTCGATCTTCTCTGCCTTAACTTCTTTGCCATTCTTAATATTCTTAATTAGCTTTTTGTTCTCTGTACTTTCCTGTGGAATGTCGATCTGACCTAGAAATTCTGTGATTTTCCAGTAGTTTAAGATTTCCAGGACTGCGTTTTTTCGTTTGTTTTCCATTCGGTGTGCTCCTTGTGGTGTAACCCCTAATCTTCTTTCTTGAAATATCTTCCGATCTTTCTTATAACCTCACTTTTGAATCTGTTTTTACATTTGCTTACCCTTTATCTTATCCACCAGTGTCACATCCGCCGGCAGCCAATCGACCGAATCAAGTTCCTCTATAGTGAGCCACTTCGCATCTTCGTGTTCTTTTAATTCTAAATGATCTGCTGCCAGCTCACACAAGAAACAATCCATCGACAAATGAAAAGCTGGATAATCATATTCGATAGTATAAAGCAATTCTCCAACATTTATCCTTGCATCCATTTCCTCGTTTATCTCCCTGACCAGAGCGTCCTGTGGAGTTTCACCAGCTTCTATTTTTCCTCCAGGGAATTCCCATCCCCCTTTAAGTTCTCCGTATCCTCTCTGGGTTGCAAATATCTGCTTTTGGTTGTTTTTTTCTCTTACAATTACTGCAGCAACTACTCTTATTGTCTTCATAACATCCTCCAATTAAGAATTTACAATGTACTCGTAAATATCTTCACGCACTGGAACATCAAGTATCCATTCAATTTCCACTGCTGTTTTCTCTGTGTTCGCCATTTTGAATTCTTTAGTTTTTCCACTTGCTGTCATATGTCCAAGATAATAAAACTCCTTAGAAATCTTATCATCTTTATTCTTTCTTACAAAAAGCTCTACATGAATTCCTCTTTCCTTCGCTTTAAGGAAATTCTGTACATCCTCTGATTGTAAACTTCTGCCAGACTTCGAAATAGCTATCAATCGATTCCTGAAGCCCGGGACAAAATGATCTTCATATTTCGTGGTGTCACTAATATCCTCTGCCTTATCATAATTGATGAACACAGGAAATGTCTTCGTCTTTCTGTCATATTTATATCCACCAATATTTAACGGAACTTCATTCTGCTCCCAATTTAGAAGACGACATACATCCTCATAAGTGTATTTCTGGTACAAAACAAAGTCCGTCTGATCATATGTATTACTATAATCACGCTCGTATCTGCTAATACCAAATTCAACAAGTTCTTGAAGGATATCATAAAATTCGCCATTTGATAGCATTTGTAAAAATGACTTTGTTGGTCTATAATCGTTTTCTTTTTTCTCAATAAACACGCACTTCGCGTAAGTTTTCTTGCTCGCTCCAGCCGGGAATTCATTAGTCATAACATTTACAATGTTTTCCTTCTGATCCTGACTGACATCTTTTCCATACTTCCTCATGTCCTCTGAAAGGCCGGCAAACAAACCAAATTTAGCTAGACCCCTGGCATATGTAAGTATTCTCTTCAACATCTGAAGTTCCTGAATTCTTTTTCCATTTGCCAATTTCTTAGAAACAAATTCGATTACTTTTTCTTCACCCTCTGGCAAGCGAGTCTTGTATTCTTTCTCATATTTCACTAAAAACTTATAATACGATCCGAGACTGTTGTTATCAAAGATTCGAATAACATCCATCTCGCCGTATTCATCAAAATCCCTCAATCTGGGAATACGTCCAAGTTTATTCTTGAGGTTCGTATAATTCTCTTTGATAAGCCTTATATCACTAAAGTTTGCGTTATCAACCGACGCAAAAATTCTCTTTCTGCTAACCTCATCAAAATGAACCGTAGATGCACCAGGAATCATCCGTTCACCTTCCATGACATATCTACGGATATTATCTTTGTTATATGTTCTATCTCCTGATAAGGCAATCGGTATCATGAAATTGTTGTTATAGTTTCCAATAAAATCAAGGATTACAACGTATTCTTTCCCCTCTGCTTTTCGAAGGCCTCTTCCCAATTGCTGTATAAAAACAATTGGTGACTGAGTCGGTCTCAACATGATGACCTGATTTACCTCGACAATATCAACACCTTCATTTAAGACATCCACAGAGAAAATATAATCTATAGGAGTCTTATCTACCGCTGCGTCTCTCTCATCCATAGCAAGTCTCTCAAACGCATCCTGCCTAACCATCTCTGAGTCCTCACCACTGAGTGCAACTGTCCTATATCCTAATTCGTTGAACTTTTTTGAAAGTTCCTTACACTCCCGGTTACGGCTGCAAAATATCAGGCCCTTTACACGTTCTCCGCTGTAACCATAGTAATTCGACTGCTCTATAACATGCTTTACACGCTCGTCACAAACCAATTTATTAAAATCTTCTTCTGATAGATTCTTTGACTTGGTATCCTGTACAACGGATAAATCAGTAATTCCAAAATAGTGAAATGGACACAGCAAGTCCTCTTCCATTGCCTGCTGCAGACGAATCTCATAGGCTATCTGATGATTAAATATCTCATAAATATTTTCCCCAGAATCATTGTCATTCCTCTTGTCAGGCGTAGCTGTCATGCCAAGGAATAGACGTGGAGTAAAGTAATTCATAACCTTCTGATATGTATTTGCCGAGCTATGGTGGGCCTCGTCCAGAATAATACAATCAAACTCGGCTGGATCATACATTTGCAAATGCACATCCCTATTTAACGTCTCCACAGTGGCAAATATATAATCTCTATCGTATTCATGATAGCCAGCACCTACCAACCCTACAGAAATCGTACTGCCGAAAACTCTCTGATACGATTTCTTTGCCTGTACAGCAAGTGACGCTCGATGAACAAGAAATAACACTCTCTTAAATCCAAGTTCACGCATTGCAAATGCCGACGCATAAGTCTTTCCCGTACCAGTGGCACTTATAAGAAGTGCTCTCTTCTCATCATTCTCCAATATAGCTTTAAGGTTAGCAATAAATCTCACCTGCATACTGTTTGGTTTTAATTTATATCTCTCCAATGAGGTAACATTTCCCTCTGAAGCGATTTCCCTTTGAGCTTTGATTATATCGTATCTCTGCTTATATTCCTCATAAAACACATCATAGTCCAGAGCATATTCTGAGTTCCATAACTCGTCAAATTCTCTTAAAATATCCTCTGTCATCTCTCCCTGTGCCGTGGAGACAAGCTTCGTATTCCATTCTCTATTGGTCGTCAGTGCGGCACTGGTAATATTTGAGCTGCCAATTATGATCCTGTATATTTCATCCTCTCTGAATATATATCCCTTTGTATGAAAGCCATTGTTAGCAGATCTTGTGTCATACATTCTAATCTTTATATTCTTCAGAGAATGCAACTTCTCCAAAGCCAAAGGCTCACTAAAATCCAAATAGTTTGAGGTCAATATCTCCCCTGGAACCCCTTTTCTCTCAAGCTCTTTCAACGTCTGAAGAAGCGGTGTTACACCGCCCAAAGTAATAAATGCCACACTTATCTGAAACTTATCACATTTTAGAAGTTCACTCTCTATGACTGAAATAACTTTCTTGCCTTCCCTATGATTATTTGAAACAAAGCCCGGCTTATATGATATCTCAGATGCAATATTGCCATCGATATATGCAGTTTCCAATCCGTCACGTACTAACTGCGTTTTATCCTGAATCATAGTTGTCCTCCATTTCAAATAGTATGATTTATTTTATCATAAAAGATTGGGAATGGGGAGATTTGAAAAAATTATGGTGGGATTGTAAAAGGAATTTTTGATTAACTTACATTGTTTAGCTTTTTATTGTTATAACATTTTCCACATGATATACTCTTTTTTAACAAAAGCTTATCGTTATAAGCACTCAGCATTGTAACCTCTGCAACGAATGCAGAAACATCAATTATAAACAGAAATTGAGGTAAACACTATGGCATTTAGCAAAACAATCCAAATGTATATATTTGATGGCAATCCGAATGGACGTATCATGTGTGAACTTTCCAATTGGAATGGCCGTATATATAAAATTTCTCGAAATGAGCTTTCAGAATTTGCAAAACGAAATGATTCGGAAAACACTGGCGTATACTTCTTATTCGGTAAAGATGAAAGCAATTTTGACACGGTCTATGTAGGCGAAGCCGAAAAAATGTTCACACGACTCAAACAGCATCTCAAAGAAGATTACTGGAACGACTGTATCGCAGTAATAAGTAAAGATAACCTACTAAATAAAGCACATGTAAAGTACCTTGAAAACAAATTTTACAATATCGCCCAGGATACCGGGCGTGCCAACGTGTTAAACAGTACAATTCCTACATGTTCATCCATTTCAGAATACGACGAAGCTATGCTTTCAGAATTTATTAGTAATACAAAATTACTTGTAAACACTTTGGGATATAAAACTTTTGATTCCATCGAAGATTCCTCAATCAAAGCTGGACCTAAACAGTTACTCTTTTATATTAAGGGAGCAAGAGGCGCAAGCTCCAAAGGTGTTATTGTTCCCGATGGTTTTGCAGTTTTTAAAGATTCCCAAATTGCTTCCAGTACCGTGCCCAGTATGTCTGCACCTCTAATCAAATTACGTACTTCTCTTATTGAAAAGGGAATCATTGATTCAAACTTCTGCTTTACAAAAGACTATATCTTTACCAGCCCTTCATTGGCAGCTGCTATTGTTATGGGAAGAAATGCAAACGGAAGAAGCGAATGGAAAACAGAAGACCATAAATCAATCAAAGATATTGAAGAAAAACTTTGAAAATTAAATTCATAGGTTCCCATTCTTTTTCAAGGTTGTCAAATACGAGCCTGGCTGAGCCTTCAGTACAACGATTGATCAGAAAAGCCGGAAATAGTTTTTCTCTTGTGAAAAACAGAGTTAATAAGGTCTTTGGGTAATCTCTTGAAGATTTAACTGTATCCACAACACAGTAAACAAACTCCCACTTAGCATTGTCCTCCAAATGGTCAATATTTTTGTACCCAAATCGTCCCCAACGCCATCTAAAAAATCCATACAAAGCCCATAAATACAGGCTTTGTATGGATTTACCTTTTTACTCAAACTCGGCTCTGCCACGCCAAAACCTAACGGAATTAATTAAGGTTTTGCTTGCAGTATGCCCAGTTTTTATTTCTATTACATAATTTCCACTGGCTTTCTGAAGAACAGTTGCCAAAATGTTGCCACACATTTAGTGTAATAAAATGTGAGTATCCTCATAATCTGAAAATAAATTCTAAAATATATTTCCGCCGATCATATCTCAAAGGTTTACCATCGCTGATCTTATATAATGACATCAATCATAAATCCAAATATGGGGATCAAATCTATAACGGCTTTTCTGCTCAGCATTTATTATTCCTAATATAATGCCAATTTCTGAAATTCCATAATCTGTACCAAATTGTTTTATTCCTTGAGATATATTTTTCTCCACTTCATTTTGAGCTAAATTATATAGCTTTGATTGAATTTTAGGAATATCGGGTAATTCTATTTGCAAGCAACCTTTAAAATTAAGATATGAAATCTCTTGCCCATAATTTATATTTTCCAAATCAAAAACTGAAGAAATATAATTAAAAAACTCTTTCAAATCTTCAATAGTTATAATATTCGAAAATCGAACCTTAGTCAACATAAACAAAGTCGACAGACAATCTAATTGCGTAGAAGATAATTCGCAAGCGACAGTAACCGCATTATCCACAATCCTTTTAAAATGCCCTTTGTCATCATTCTGAATACGATTTGCGATTAATTCTGTTAAGATTTTCATAACTTCTTTTTCACCAAAACGGGCATAATTCTTTTGAGCTTCATATAATACAAATTGAACATCGGGTTGTGTAAACGGAGTAAAATCTTTGACTTGCTTTTCCTCTAATTTTTTTAAAATCTCATTGCATAATTCAGTTGCTCGTAGTTCTGCCGTTTCTTTTGCAAGTGACTGAAGCTTCGGAAAATTATCCATAAAAAGATCTATTGTTTGTTTAGCTGCTTGTTCAGGTGTCATTCCAACGTATTGGACACCAATCTGTGTTGAATTAGATGCTGGTGCAGATTTTTGTGTTATCTCAATTATATCTGACATACTATTATTCATCTTCTTTCTTATTGTTAATTTGTACCCCAATTTGCGTTACGTTATCATATGCCGTCTGATTAACTGAATGTTTTGAAGTTTTATCATCTTTCTTTTTGGAAAAAACACTAAAAAGCCCGTTAATTATCGCCACTATGATTCCACCACCGGCAGCAATCCCTGCAACAATAATCGCAATTTGATTTGTTACACTAAGATTCATAAACCAATCAATCACAATATTCACCTCTGAAAAATTATTGGTAACATAATATAAAATATTTTAAGTAAATACGCATACAGCAGGCACTCCTACCAATTACCTACCATATAAAATAAATAATATACTCTCGTACTATTCCATATCGAATGACATTACAAAAATATTTTTAAACTCCAATTAATACTCCTTCATTATTATATCTAATACTTGTCCATCCATTTCCCTTCGCTTTAGATTTTCTTTTAATCCTTCTAATTCCTTTTGTTTTATTGCGTGTGCATGTTCAAGTTCTTCCATTTTTTGTTTTGTATTATTATACTGAGTTTTAATGTTCTCCGGCATCTCTAATCCTTGTTTTTGATATTTGTTTTCTATATCCATAATAATTTTTCTTCGACGTGAAATACGGTTCTGAATCTTCTCCAAAGTTTCTTCAACCTTTGCTATTTTCTCAGACATCGAATAAGAACGTTCTTTACGACGCTTATTTACAGCTCTATCCAAACTAATTACTTCTTCAACCGCACTCTTATCTATTTGAACTTCATTTAAACTATTGTATGTACTTATAAAATTATTCATCGAATACATATGAAATTCTTGTTTCGTTTCAGCAAAAAATTCTCTCCTAAGTTCTACTCTCGGACCAATTGTTTTACCTTTAACAATATTCCACCAGTCTTCTTTTTGATCATGTGTAACATATATAATGCCTATATTATTTTCTTTTGAATATTTAATAATCTGCTTCCAAATTATCAAATCTCCATAAGCGTTATTATCATCTTCCTGTCCCTTTTTCTTTATGCCATCCTTATATCCTGGAGGAATAGATTTTTTATACCGTTCCTCTCCTTCTTTTTTTATTACATCCAGTTCACTTTCGGGAACAATCCCCCCCACTTTCCCGTCAAATATCTTCAGGATTTTTTCAAGTATTTCATCTTCTTCGGGATTTAAAACCAGTAAATTTCGCTCTTTATTGCTATCTAACCATTTAAACAAATATCTCTTTAATTCAGAAACTTCCTCATCATTTGATGTTAATCTTAATGTTTCAACAGCTTTACCAGTAAATGTTTCCGCTTCTTTTTTGAACTGATCATATCTCTGAACAGTTTCATAAATCACCTCACAGCGCTTTCTCATATATTCACAGGCAACCTGATATGGTATCCATATTCTACCTGTAAAGCTTTCAAATGCATTTAATAACGAATTTCTGGTTTTAGCGGAATAGCGATATAAGTTCAACAGAACATTAGTATCAAATACAAAAACAGCTTTTTCCCATAACTCTTGTTTTTCTTTTTTACTTGGTTCTAAAAATTCTTTAATTACTTCTTTCATTAGAATGCTCCTCAGAATTAATAAATTGCCAATAATTCTAATCCCAAATAATCTTCTTCGATTTCTACACTTTCAAAATCATTACTTTTTTGATCTACAATTTGTTTACGTAATGCCCTATTTAACCCCAAAAAATCTTTATATATATCAAAAACTTTCAATGGTGTATCTTTATAATATTTTCTTGTTTCTATTTTGGCAAGCACAGTAACTTCACGACCTTCTAAGTCCTCCAGTTCATTATAATTTACTAATAAATTATCTTGTACTGCTTTTCCAATTCCCAACCAATAGTCACACTCTTCCCCTAACTCACAAAAAATAGGCACTTTCATTTTGGAATTATTAAATACAGCATTTAATATCGCTCTTTCATCATCATCTTTACATTCGACACCCGCTAATATCAAAGATTTATATTCTTCAATAAGATGTATTATATCAAATGATTCTGGAACATAAATTTCTCCCGTCATTTTAATAATAGAAGCAATTTTTACATCTTTTATGCTAATATCCGCATCGCCATCGGTAAAATCAACATAATCATCTCTATTTTTTAAAAGTTCCTCAAATTCGGAACACTCTAATAAATAGTTAGCTCTTTTATTCTGTAAATCCTCTTCTGTGTCTTCTTTCGCAATAGTTGACTTTTTTGTAATTAATGCCATATATTGATCTACTTTGTTTTTGTCATAATAAATTAAATTTGCAAACATTCTGGCACCTCCCTCAGTTCTTAATTACATTTATTAATTCCACAAAGAATATAAACTTCTGTCATTCAGAAAGATATCCTCTAAAATACCCGCTATTCCTTTGCAATCACATTCGTTAATCGCTTTATTTCCGGGAATTTTCCTGGCTCAATATTTTCCGAAGCCTGAACCCTTCCTTTTAAACTATTTATCTTTATCTGTTCTTCAGAAGTTAATTTTCGTCCTTCAAAACTTTTTATTTCTTGAAAATCATCATATACTCTCTTTTGTAGTCTATTCGGGACTTTCAACTCATGATTCCCAGTAACAATCGTTCCTGTTATTGGAACATACTGTCCATGAGAATAATACTTTACCTTTTTATATTTCGGCTTATGCCCATATTTCCTTAGTTTTTGATCAATCTCACTTTTCATTTTCTTCACATCGAAAGTATCTTTCGAGGAAAAAGTCATATCATCAACATATACCGTATATATGCATCCATACTTATATGCTACTTCGTATATTTCATTAAACATATTTTCATACGCATAAAATGCCAATAATTGACTTGTTGGGCATCCGGTAGGAATACCACCTTCATATGTAACAATATCTGTACATAATCCGGCCAAATCCCCCGCCATTAACATTCTATCCCTAAAAAAGCAAAAAACATATTCTCTTCCGCAATTATCATAAAACTTTTTAATATCCATTGTTAAAAAGTAATTCGAATGAATATGTTTCTTTCCATTATCAATATAGCATTTTCCTTTTTCACCAGAAATAAGCCATTCTGGTCTTTCAACTTTTTGGAGAAGCTGCAGAATTCTTGTTTGAATTTCCTTTATTCTTCTGTCAGGTGCAGTAATATTTCTTTTTTCCACACCATCTTTTTTATCAATCTGAAATGCATGATACTTTACAATTTTAACAATGTCCTTATACTCCTCATCTGTTATCTTTAATACCCTTTTCAAATTGCGGGGACTATTACATTTGTATAAAGCACACTGTGTAATATCATATTTCTTATATTGCTTTGCCATTACTCCTCCAAATCCGGTGTCATCTTCTCAATAAGTTTTATCATCATATTTCTTATAAATTTATCACCTTTATTACTTTTATTGGCTTCCTCATAATTTTCAGACAATAAAATTAATGAAGATAGTTTCATCCCATAGATTTCTGAGTATTTTTCTAATAATTCTAATGAAGGTTGTTTTTTATTGTTTTCAATCTCGGAAAGGTAGCTTTTAGATATCTGTAATAATTCGCTCATTTCAAACGCTTTATATCCGTATATCATTCTTGTTCGTTTCAATGTATCCCCAATCACAATTTTCCCACCTTTCCTCAATAATCTATATGAAGTCTTACGACTAATAATCAAAAATTAGATAGGTTTTCTATAGCAATCCTCTTACTTAACAATCTGTAGCAAATACTGAACAATCTGTAACAGCATCCATAAAGCTTCAATCCCTCGAAACATCATCGTAAAAACTTTGCTTCTCAGTTTTTTTCGCTTTTTCTCAGATTTTCTGTCAGGTTTTCGAGGTGCTACCTGAGCATTCTGTACATACAGCATTTTTTTCATTAAATTCACTCCTTTAGAAGCCACCTATATAGTTTATAGCTTCCATCCCGAAAGAAGTGTGGTGCATACAGAATAACCTATCTAATCCGTTGAGCTCTGCCGAGCTTCCCGAGCGAGGCAGAGCTTGCGACGCTTGCAGCATGCTAAGGGTCTTTTCGTAACATGCCGGCCCCTAACAGTAGAGCATTCAAAGATGCTCCTCAAGTGCTATTGCACTCCACTTTATGGGATTAGACCACAATATGAAAAATCATATTGTTATGCTGTAAGATTATAATACAGTATATTTTTTCGTATGTCAATATCTTTTTTCGCTATTTGTGAACTTCTGTTTGTATCAGCGAAGCTTAGGCAGACGTCTGTATTGCACAATATGAATCCGGCAACGTAATCCAAAAGAGGTTTATCTGAATACTCTTGCAGACACACTCATGGTGGAATTTAAGACTTTTCACATATCATACATATTATTAAATAATCTTGTATCCTTTTCTTCATTCTGATATAATCACCACATGGTGCTACCATTCACGGTAGGCGGTTAGTCCTTCTCCAGAGGGACTGTGACCCTCTGTTTACATAGAAATCCCCAGTTATCTGCGGAAATCTTGCTAAAGGAGGGGATGCTAATGTTGACTCTCGAAGGTCTGATTGCTGTTATCAGCTTATGCCTAACAGCCTTTGGACTTGGTTACGCAATAGGATGCAATCACACCAAAAAATAACCGCCCCAGCCTCGCAAACTGAACGGTTATTTTCTTAACTAATCATTATGTGGGCTAACCGTCTATCGGTAGCACCTTTTCTATAATTATATTAGCATTAAATTCTCAATATGTCAAAATCTTTATTTTAAACAACTTCCTATTATTTCCCCATTCCATCTTGTACAATCGGAAAGCTCATCTCAACAATAAACTCGTTTTCCTCTATCTTTGCTCCAATCTCACCATTCATACGTTTTACAAGCCCCTTTGCAATAGATAGTCCCAATCCAGTAGATGTTTTACTTCTGGCAACATCTGCTTTATAAAATCGCTCAAATACCTGATCTATATTAATCTGTTCTGGATGTGTAACCTGATTGCTGATTCTAAGCACCGCCTGATTTTGATCACGTTCCAACACAATGCTAATCTTCTTTTCTCCATGATCCAGCCCATTTTTTATCACATTCTGGATAACACGGCGGAGTCCCTGCCTGTTTCCATGTATATACAACTGTTCTTCCGTAATCTGAATATCCGGCTGAATTTCCATTCTTACCCATTCATCATAGTATGAAAAAACTGTTTCTTTCAAAATCCGGTTCATACAGCACAATGTCAATTCCAAACTGTAAGATTCGTTTTTTAACTTTGTAAACATAAAAAGTTCTTCCAACATTTCATTCAGACTATGAATTCTTTCGTGGATAATGCTTAAATAACGTTTCTGATCCTCTATATTTTCACATTCTTCCATTAGCTGGAAATATCCGTCCAAAGATGTCAGTGGTGTGCGGATATCATGAGAAAGATTTGTATAAGTGTCCGCAATCAGAGCTTCTTTCTCCTGATAATGCTGCTTCTCTTTTCTTCGCAGTTCCAGAAGCTCATTCAACTTGTCAGAAAGCTTTCCTATTCCACCCACATCAAATTCATGGTTAATCAACATGTTACTGTCATGTTTCATCATAAACGCCAATTGGCGGCAGATGTCTTTCACCTGCCGCTGGTATTTCCACATAATAATAAATTGTAAGATAATAATTCCTGCTAATATCCCAATTACGATATACATCCGTTAAATATCCCTCTTTTGAAAAACAACGCTGCTTACTGATATCATCATAACGATGAACACTATTGCCACACCAAATGCCGCCAAACACTCATTTCCACTCGGATTCATAGGAAGCAGTGATAATTTTCCTGTTATCGTATACTTATAAATCTGGAAATTCTGAATTCCTATTTTTTGAATAGCACTATTGATCACCCCATACACAATGGTCATTACATTCATGCTAAGACAGACAGCAATGACCATGCTGATTACATTATTTTTCAAAATAATTGCAATCGCCATACAAATCAGCACAAGTGCATAATGAAGAGCCAGTTCAGTCACAAAATAAGATAAAATTGCCTTTGTATTTCCCCATTCCAATTCCCCGAAAACAATACCATTCGCCGCTGCCTGAAATAAGAATGCACCTGCCATTGTCAGTACCGTAAAGACAGCCAAGGCAATTGCCCTGGAAAAAATCAGAGTTCCTCTATTTCTAACCTGACCTCCTATATTCTTAATATATCCGCTACTGATATCTGCTGTTGAAAACAGAACAGTAAAAATCACCAAAAGCAGTGCATACAATTTTCCTTGGGAATTGGCAAAAAAGACATCATATACCGTCACCTTTTCTCCCGGCTCCGTAGGCAGCATTACCATCATTCCCACATTAATATTATCCACAGTAGGTTCAGTAACCTGCTCCTGTTTCATGGCATCCTTTTCAGTCAAAAGCTCATAATCTGTCTTGCATAAAGATGTTGTAATCAATAATATTGCTGCCAGTACGATCCAGATTACATACATACTTTTGGTTTTAAGCATCCGGTATAAATCCATTTTTATTATATTAAGCATGATCCGCACCTCCCGTCAGATTCAGAAAATAAGTTTCCAGTTCTTCACTGGTTATGGAAATCCCTTTTACCGGAATTCCTGACTTTGCAAGTTCCATATTCAACGCTGCACTTTCATTCAATCGTTCAAAAATATGAATATGCTCTTTATCTGTTACCTGATAGTTGGTAAATCCCATAGAATCCAGCACCGGAATCGCCTGTTTCGGATGATCCAATGTCAACTCTATCCGTTCACTGCATCTTCTTATTAATTCTTCTCTTGTAATTTCCTGTAATAAACTTCCATTATGAATAATTCCATAATCAGTAGCAATCTTCGATAATTCCTCAAGAATATGACTGGAAATGCATATTGTCATATTCTTCTCTTTCTGAAGTCTCTGAATCGTATCCCGGATCTCTGCTATACCCTGTGGATCCAATCCATTGATTGGCTCATCAAGAACTAATAAATCTGGTTCTCCAACCAAAGCAAGACCAATTCCCAAACGCTGTTTCATTCCAAGTGAAAAATGTTTTGTTTTTTTCTTTCCCACATTCTCCAGACCGATAATTCTCAATATTTCTTCAATATAACTTTTTTTCTTTATTCCAAACAGCTTGCATTTGATATTCAGATTTTCATATGCAGTCATATTTCCATAAAGTCCCGGTGCCTCAATCAGACATCCTATCCGTGATCGAACTTTTTGCAAATCTTTTCCCTTGTATCCGAACATCTCGATTTCTCCACAAGTTGGCTTGGAAAGTCCACTGATCATCTTCAGACAAGTTGTCTTCCCA
The DNA here is from genome assembly GCF_040915325.1 of Coprococcus sp. RTP21281st1_F1_RTP21281_210402. NCBI lineage: Bacteria > Bacillati > Bacillota > Clostridia > Lachnospirales > Lachnospiraceae > Coprococcus > Coprococcus sp. RTP21281st1_F1_RTP21281_210402. The sequence continues at coordinate 115,280 of NZ_JBCPDQ010000009.1, read as the reverse complement.
GCTCCATTCCGACCGATAAAACCATAAATAGCACCTTTTTTAATATGCATATTGACACTGTCCACAGCTTTATGGTGTCCATATTGCTTAGTCAAATTTCTTGTTTCCAATAACATTTCGCTCAAGTTTTTCATCTCCTTTTTCTTATCTGCATTTATCATAAAGGAATAATCCTAATCAAACGCAAATAAATAGTAAAAAAAGAGTAAAGATTATAGATGAAGACGATAACCGATTCCCCAGACTGTTTCAATATATTCCTCAGATGTAACTGTTTTTATCTTTTTACGAATATTGCTTATATGTACATCCAGAGTTTTTGTTTCACCCATATATGGTTCGTCCCACGCATATTCAAAAATGTCCTCTTTACTGAAAACCTGCTTCGGATTTCTGAGCAGTAATTCTAAAATCGCAAACTCCTGTCTTGTTATCTTAGGAAGTATTTTTCCACCAATGCTGACCTGAAAAGTAGCTTTGTTCAATACCATCTCTCTGAACGAAAGGTTAGATTCTTTTATTTCCTTTTCTTCTGTATGACGAAGCTGTACCTGAATTCTTGCCAGTACCTCTCTGATTTCAAAAGGTTTCGTTATATAATCATCAGCCCCACTAGTTAAAACCTTTACCTTTTCATCCAAGCTATCTTTCGCAGTCAAAACAATAACCGGAAGATTTCCCTTTTTCCGTATTTCCTCCAGAACTGCTTCTCCTGTAATTCCCGGCAACATCAAATCCAGCAACACCAGTGCATAGCTATGCTCCTGCATATTCAAAAGCAGCTTTGCCTCAGTTCCGGAAAACGCCTGCTCACAGGAATAGCCTGCTTTGGATAATGCTTCCTGAAGCAGATTATTGATATTTGTATCATCTTCTACAATCAGTATTTTCTGCATGATAGTTCTCTCCTCTATTTTACACTGTGAAAACATTATTTTCTTGCATTATACGCTTTTCCCTTTTTTCCCGCAATTACTCCCCACAGATTCCCGGAATTCTCCAGTACATAACATACTTTTTGTTCCAGCTGAACTTATAATTTTCAGTATTCCTGTACTTTCAAGATGCATATATCACTTTTTCCTTACCATTATGCCTTTATTTCTCCATCAGTGCTTTCGCAACCCTTATCCCGCCCACAAATAGAGCCAAACTAGAGCCATTTGATAAAACAAATGCCGGAAGCCCGCATAAATACAGGCTTTCGGCATTTTAGTCCGTTATTCAAACTCTTTTTCGGGTTCGATTTTTCATGTTAATCTGATGTTATCATGTATCAAAATCGTATCATTTTGATACGTTTTTATTTTTTGTTAATGTGGTTTCAAAGCTGCTGTACCCAAATTGTACCCATTTACATAAAAACAAATATATATATATTTATATATTGCTCAATAATGTTGATATCCATATAAGAAGCACATAGAAACCTATAAATGCCAACAAAACACTTACAACTTTTATCCGTTGTTTCCAATTCATTTTAGACCATAAATCAACTATTTCTCCCACAAAATTTTTTGCTTCTTTTATATCCGACCGAATCATTTCTTCATTTTTTTCATATTGTTTGTCAACTCCTTCAAGATATTTCTCTACTTCATCTTTTTTCTCTTCTTTCAATTTTTTGTACATACTTTTATAATTACTTATTGCGCTCTCCGCAAAAGCAATTTGCCCAATTGCGAAAATCATTATATCATATATGTTTCCTACGTCATCAGATGACATATCCATCATGGAAGTAATATATATAACTAATAAAATCAAAAATTGCACTATTGATGCAATTGATTTCACCCTATAAAATTTCACTTCATCAATAACACATTCTGTTAATGGAATGTATATAAACAAAGATATAATTACAAACCCTATGATTAGGGTCTCTGGCAGATTAAACTTTAACGCCTGTGCAATAATATCTATTTCTTGACACAATGTTGAAATCAAAAATACTATTACAAATAAAATTACTATAATTTTTATCCAATTATATTGGTACCTCTTTCTCTTGCTTATTAAATAATAATAACTCAATAATACTTCGCTATAATTATCTTGTCCAGTTCCCCAGTTTAACAATATAATCAAAATTACCGTACTTACCACTACACTTAAAATTCTAGCAAAATCTGCGCCATTATTCCCTATGCAATTATATAGCAAAAATGCCTCTAATATATACAATATCAATGCTAGACCAAGAACAAGCAAAACAAGCAAGATTATCCCAACAATAATTCTATATCCAAATCGCTTTTTTCTTGTTGCATATAGCCATTGCAAACATTTTTCAACAATGTAACTTATTATATACTTAATATCATCCATCTCTATGTAAATTTCTCAGCTGTATGCTTTTCTCCACTTCATAAATTTTATTATTTCCATGCGTATTATCGACGTAAATAATCTTTCATTATCTTTATTTACCAAACAATCACAATATATCTGCTCCTTGGTACATAATGCCAACTTATACAGATTTTATCTCCTATTTCAATAAATCAAAACATCTCGCTTTCAATTTATGCATTTATCTATAGCAAAAAATTTATATATCTGGTGTAATTGTTTTTTCTTTAATATAAGAATCTATTTTATTTTTTTCACAAAAATCAATCACTTGCTTTGCCTTTTCATTATAAAAGTGTTTATGCTGCGGATATCCTAGTGAAACCTCTTTACAATAATTCGTTCTACCAAAAATAATTTTATCAGTAAATGACACAGCTTCTAAAAGTTCATTTATATCCTGATCAATCAAATTAGGTGTAGGATATGGCTCCATACTTATCCATGTCTTACACCCAGAATCATGCAACGCTTTTAAAGCATCTATTCTTTGCTGATAAGGCGCTGCATACGGCTCCATTTTTTCCCGATATTTTTCATCTAAAGAAATTAATGTAATGCCATACTCATTATCCATTGAATAATTCTTTTTGTATCCCAATTCAAGCGGAAGTATTCCCTTCGTCAAAACTGTGCATTTTATCCCATTTAAATTTAGAAGTCGAATCGCATCTTTACTCATTTTAGCAATTTCATCAAACTCATACATAAAAGGATCTGTGGTAAAACACAGTTGAACTGATTCTATTCTATTTCGAAGCTTTGGTATTTCACTTTGAAGAAGTTGTAATGTATTAGATACCAAATATGGTTGCAGCCATTGTTCATAAGTATGTATTTGTCCAAATCTTTTTTTTTGCAAGAAAGCATAACATGGAAATTTACATCCGTGAGCACATCCCAAAACATGATTCATTGTATAATCGCCGTATTCAACACCTGTTTCATAGAGCATTGACTTTCGCTGAATATAACCAGCCACTCGCTTCATGGTTGCAACCTCCTAATTATTACATTGTGATTCCCCTTTTCGTCCATAAATTTTAATGGCTTGTTTGTCTTCTCCGAAAATTGAGGTTGTCTCACAATCTGTATATATCCATCTTTTTCTAATTCTTTAAGAGCATCATTAACCATGCTAATGTAACCTATCAATCCATATTTTACATAAAATTCTGCAGTTAGCCTACTCAAATGCACTCCCGTGTTATAATTTAATAAGTGCTCTTTCATTTTGCCTTTAACATCCTGAATAGTGATTTGTTTTCCTGAGCTATCAGTGCTTACATCTGACATCAGATCAAAAATTGACATCTGACCTTCGCCTTGTATATTTAAAACTAACTCATCTGTACGATTTAACATATTCTGTGCCATCAATAAGCAACCTTCTTCATGGTTACATACATGTATCATTCGATATTTAGGATGATTTGTTTTCTTAATCTGTATTGGCATATCTAGAACATATGAATATCTCTTTCGTAATTGTTTTTTATAACCTGCGGATAGTAATTCTTCTGCCTGATATCCATCAAATTTCCCCATATTAAAATCCCTAACTATCTCCTGCCAATAAGTTCCATCCGCAATCTTATTAAGTAAATTGATAGATTTTTGATCTGCTTCCACTTGTATAGGTGAGTACTCAACCAAATCCTCAAGATCTGTTAATGCACGATCTTTTGTATAATCAACTTTTAATGCACGGCAGGCCTCTCTAAAAAAGCCAAAGGAATTAAAATTTATTAGCATTTCAAATGATGCAAATTCAAAAGTTGAAAATATATCAAACAATTCAGAGTCTAATGCCTGAATGCCATATGGATCAATGTACAAAAATACATTAACATTTTTCTTGGTTTTAAGGATTTCAATAATTTTTTCCTCATATTTACCCGAAAAAATAGCAGGCTTCCAATAGCAACTAGAATAACTAGACAAATTTAATTCAAGATCTGATGCGTAATTTAAATCAATAAAACACATATCAATCTGAGCATTTTCTGATCTTGTCTGCGCAATACAATCCTTGCGTATATCAAGTGCAATAATCGGAGAACCTGGTTTTCCATCATCAAATCTACCTTTCCCAGAAAAGCAATCCACATAAAAAATTGGACGTTTTGTCATCAAAACTTTTTGAAAATATGGTTTTAAATATGCGCCCAATAATGTATCTTTAATCTCCGACCAATCTTTTTTCTCTTTAAAAAAATCTCTATTATCCTTCGACATTAAATATCTCCCAACCTTTGATAAAGTCTTCAGAACTAAACATATCATCAATACATCGCAAGTAATAATTAATCTCTTTTGTTTAGGGCATAAAACCTTATCTAGAAAGCATTTTATTATATCGTAACAACTTTCACCTTTAAAGCCCTTATCCTGTCTTCATTAATTAATATACGTTTATTACCTACTTTTTACAGAAAAAATTGTTGTATATTCTTCAATTATAACTTCTCTGTTTAGTTTATAGGTGCGTATCAAATTATTGATTTTTTCCATGTTTTTAAAATTATTTTTCTGACACATTGCCACAGCAAAACCTCTTACATTTTTTTTAAATTTTTCTAATAATTCAGGAGTCATAATCCTAATTTCTGAAGTTGGAGAACATTCAAAACTAAATATCCTACTATTATGAATCATCACAGGAATACATTTTACTTGTTCATCTTGATACAAATTCTGAAACCACGCATAGGATCCATTCAACTGATTACAATCATGTTTACTAATTGTATCCGTTGTCGTTTCGTTTTTACACTCTATAACCAAATAATTGCCAGAACCTAAAATAATAAAATCATCTGGTCCTTTTCCCACTTCTCTTTCTGGTTGTCTTGCTCCATATCCAATTATCGAAAATACATCTTTTATTGCATTTTCAAATTTCTTTGACGTCCCTTCTAAGAACTTTAGGTCATCCATAATAGCATCCATATATAATATAAATTTATTTTCATCAAAATTTAACGCATTAATTCTATCAATAATATTCCTTGACTGTTCTGGTAAATTTCCCGATACTTTCAAAAACTGAATTCCCTCAATAGGATTCAAAACATCCATATTATCTTTTTTAGCAGATTTCAGTATTTGTTGTGCTTCACTTTGATCTATAAAATTTGTATATTCTGCTAAAATTTGTTTATAGTATCCTTTTACTCTAGCATTTTTTTCTTCGTTGACTAAGCAATTAATACTTTCTGCCGCTTTTACATAATCACCATACATTCCATAGTCAAATGCTTTCCTTGTCATTTTTGCCATGTTACTAATATTAACTGAATAAACATACTCTACACTAGCTGTAGCATTCTTACATATCTCAATCCAACTAGAATCTCTATGAAGAATATAATCTCCTATACCCATAATCTCATCTATTGATTGTCCTTCAATTTGCTCACACATTTTCTCAGATAATTTAAATTGTGCTCTCGTCGCACTGCTAAAATAATTATATCCATCCTCAGCATACAAAACATTCGTCAGCTGATTCCCTAATAAATAGATTAAGCAATAATCATTACTCGACCGTACTCCTCTTCCCATTCCCTGTTCAATTCTTTGTATTTGCTCACGTTGAATTCTTTCACTTTTTCTAACAACTTCATGTTCATACTTATCATTCATATTGCTTATATTCGGGAGTCCATCTATAACTAAAATTCTACAAGAATTATCGGGAAGATCAATCCCGTCATATCTATTCACAATTACATATAAACCATGACTATTTTCTTTAATATGGCTAACACCTTCAGAAATATTTCCAGACGATAAAACTACACCCCCATTACTCTCCCAATATTTTGACATTGCAAACGAAGGAACAAGTACAACAACATTATATTCCTTAGCTTTTTCAATAAGTGCATTTCTCATTTCCATTTCAGTTAACTCTTTATTAATTAACTTAGGTACAACTATTAATCGCTCTCCAATGTCATTCGCTTTTTCAGGGGTAATAACTCTCATATCTTCCTTAAAATCTACTCCCATTACTGTTGCAAATGGGCTATCATCTGGCAATGTAGCACTCATATAAATTCTTCGCTTTGCATCGTCAAAACTTTTAATTTTGTGTATAGGTGTACAATTAGGTACAATACTAATACCTTTAGCAGAAATATAACAATGAGATAATTTTATTGAATCTTTCACAAGATTCAACTTAAATTTGATAAAATTCTTTTCTCTATTTTCACATAACAATTGATACATTTCATGACTCTTCTCTTGCCAACTCCAAAATGGTACTAACATATTATCATAAATGTTTCTATCTTCTACAATTTCAGCAAAGCGCCCCTCGGCTTGTACATTCATCACATCATAAAATAATGCAATAATTTGCTCATATAATGAATCTGTCCTAGGAACTATTATAGAAAATTGTTCTTGAATATTTCCAATACATGCATGCATATCATCAATAATGACACTTCCAATGTTGTAATTATTTTCTTCTCTAAGTCCAAACACACTCTTTCCATTAACCAATTTTTGAATAGTTGTCACTAAAATCGCTCTTTTACGCGAATAATCCAAATCCGTTTCTGAATCAATAACCTTAATTCCTAATTCTTTTGCTTGACTAATTACCTGTTCAACCAAATACTTATCAGGAACAACATACATAGCCGGGCCTATACCTTCATTCAAACAACTTTGTAAAATCATTAAAGCCACAACGGTCTTTCCACTTCCCGTATTCATTTTTATAATTGTATCTCTATTATTTCTCTGCTCAAACCATTGCTTCCAAACTTCGCCTTGCACATCTCTTGGATACTGATATTTTTCCGTTTTATTTGTTAATCTCATGAAGATATCTCTTGGATTAATCTGTTTTTGAAATGTATTTAATCCCAACTGTGTAAAATCTATCATATTTTTACCCTCCACTTTATCCAAACACCTTCGTAATATCTTGATACCGATTTACCACCCGGTAAATCTCCACTGCTTCTTTAACAACCTTATACAGCACAACATAATCTTTCCACACCACATACTTATAATCCGTCTTAAAACTCACACGCTTAGACAAGTCTACACCAATGTAAGGAAACTGCTGTATATTCTCAAACTGTCTGTAAATCTCCTGTATTGTTTCCAATGCTTTATCTGTATTATCCTCAGCAATATAATTCTTAATAGATTTCAAGTCCTTTGCCACTAACGGATTAATCCGTAACTTCATCATGTTCTATTCTCCCACCCTTGTCCTTAGTTCATCCAATGACAACCAACCTTTTCCATCCTTGACAGTCGCCTCTGCCTCTTGCAACTTTTCTAAAAGTTTCTTTTCAGCTTTGTCACGCTCATAATCTTCTATATCCATCACCACAAATCTGCCCCTGCCATTTTTAGTAAGGAAAACAGGCTCCCCCACTTGGCAGTTCTTCAACACTTCATTGTAATTTCTCAAATCAGATACCGGTAATATATTTGGCATAGTTACCATCCTTTCCAAATCAATACTATATTTCATCTTTTATTATAGCCCAAAATGCTGTAAAAATCAACGAAGGTTTTTACAGCATTTCCTTTATTTGCAGTGTCTGATTAAGAGCATGCGGACAAAAAGTTGGACTGTGTAATGCCTGATATGTTATGAGGTACACACAAGAACAAATATCGACAGCACTTGTATTGTTAAAAGCCACAGGATCACCTGATAAAGTAATTCAAACCTTATGTTATCCATCTTCACCGATGCTTTATCATTGGCGCAAAAAGTATCCTGAATACTACGATGTTCCAAATCAAAAGCATTGGAGACAAGCTCCAACTGAATTGAAACATGACGTAATTAAACGTTGCTTTATTAAAGGCGAGCCTGTAAAATTAGTGGCAGAAGAAATCGGATACACCCCTCCTTGATATATAAATGGATTAGGAAGTATCGGGAGAAGGGATGTTTTCAACCCATGAAAAAAACTACTGCCCGCATTAATGTAAATCCAAACGATATTACCTCTGCTGAAGATATCAATGAGCTTAAAGCTCAGATGCTCGATATGCAGATGGAAATAGATATTCTTAAAGAAACAATCAATGTATTAAAAAAAGACCCCGGCATCGACCAGACAGCTCTCACAAATTGGGAGAAGGCAGTGATAATCGATGCCTTGAAAAATAAGTATTCACTGCCGGATTTTCTTAAAAAGCTTAACCTTGCAAAAAGCAGCTATTATTATCAAGAAAAAACCATTTATGCAGAAGATAAATACTCTGATCTTCGCAAAAGAATTATACAACTGTTTCATGAAAATCGAGATATATTTGGTTATCGAAGAATTCATATGCTGCTTCATCGTGAAGGTGTAAAAGTTTCTGAAAAAGTGGTTCGCCGTATTATGAAGCAGGAAAAACTAATTATCAGACGAAAACGCAGACAGAAATATAACTTCTATAAAGTAAACGCTCCATAGCCAGTACCCTACCGTATTCTTAAAAAATTTGAGATAATCTTCCTAAAAAGTTGGAAAATCCGTGCGGATTTTCCAACTACGTTAAGGAGGTTGTCTATGGATACACGATTAGTTGCAAGAGAAAAACAATTAGAAAGCTGGGCTTTGATTATCCAAGAATGCAAGAATAGCGGTTTGAAGACCAAGGACTGGTTGGATCAGAATAACATTTCAAAAGACCAGTATTATTATTGGCTGAGGCTTGTACGAGAAAATGCTTATATCAAAAGCAAAAATGAGGCTGCTCAAATAAATCAAGTAGTGAGGATCGAGTGCGAAGATGTTGATACCTCGCAAGATATTTCTACAGATATGATCACTATAAATCATGGACAATTAAATATAAGCATACCGGTGACAGCAGACGTGAACATAATACGGACAATTATGGAGGTGGCTGTACGTGCTAAATAAAGCCACCTGTTTTAATAACATTTACATAGTATGCGGCAGAACTGATCTGAGATATGGCATAGACAGTCTTGCCGGAGTTCTCCGATCACTAGGCATCGAGAATCCGGCAGCGGCCAATACGCTGTATTTATTCTGTGGGAGAAGATCAGACAGGATCAAAGGATTAGTCTGGGAAGGTGATGGTTTTCTTCTGCTTTACAAGAAACTTGTAAATGGTTTGTTCCAGTGGCCGCGGAATGCAAGTGAAGTAAAGAGCTTGACTGCAAAACAGTTCAGGTGGCTGATGGAGGGCTTGACAATAGAGCCGAGAAAGTCGGTTAAAGAAGTATCATTTGAGTACATGAGCTGATAACTTTTGTGCATAACAAAGAAAAATATATGATATTTCACGTAAAAAAGCACCTACTCCCTGCATAGATATATATGTTGCAGGGGACAGAATTAATTCGTTACATGCGGTCAAGTACATTTCGATATTCAAAAGATCTGATTATCTTAAAGCATATCTACAAGCAGTATAAGAAGTCTGAGGCATAGTCATTATGACGAAAACACATGGATTCACAATTCGCCAATTCAAAAGAGATATAGTATAATAGACTCATGTAAACGGAGGTCTGTTATGGCAAAAATGTATGATTAGGAACAACTGAATAAGTTTGATAAAGAAACAATCATACAGCTGTTTCTCATGAGGAGCATCCCAAAGTTTGTGTAAACCTCCAAACTGATGTAAGATAAAATTACTCAGTTTGGAGGTTATTTTTATGGCAAGAAGAAAAGACAGCCCACAAAAAGCAGCAATGAGAGAAATGATGCGTGACTATCTGAAAAATAATGATATCAGCATCAAAGACGGCACCGATGTAAACAGTATCATGCGCGACATGATGTCTGTCCTTTTAGAAGGTGCCTTGGATGAAGAACTGGATGAGGAATTAGGATATTCCAAGTATGACTACCGAAACAAAGAAACGGACAATAGTAGAAATGGACATTCCCATAAAACTATGCATACCAGTTATGGAGATATGGATGTAGCCATTCCAAGGGATCGTAACGGTGATTATGAACCACAGCTGATTAAAAAATATCAAAATACCGTAACTCAGGACATGGAAGAAAAAATACTTTCCATGTATGCCAAGGGAATGACAACCGGCGATATCGAATCTCACATGCGCGAATTATACGATATTGATATTTCTGATAGTACAATCAGCAGGATCACAGACAAGGATGTCCTTGGAATGTACGTAGGCGAAAACGAAAGTGCAAAGTTTTGGCTTTCAATCATGAATGGATTAAAAAACCGTGGAATTGAAGATATACTTATTGCATGTGTTGATGGTTTGAATGGATTTCCACAAGCAATTGAGGCTGTTTATCCTAAAACAGAGATCCAGCAGTGCATCATCCATCAGATCCGTAATTCAACAAAATTTGTTTCATATAAAGACATCAAAAAACTAATGACTGATTTGAAACTCGTATATGCTGCACCAACGGAAGAAACAGTATTAAATGAGCTAGAGCTGTTTAGAGATAAATGGGATTCCAAGTATCCTAAGATTTACAAATCCTGGTATGATAACTGGGCAACTCTGTCGACTTATTTCAAGTATCCAGAAGCAGTAAGTCGCCTGATTTACACAACAAACGCCATCGAAGGTTTTAACCGCCAGCTCCGAAAGGTAACAAAAAGCAAGACTGTTTTTCCGTCGGATGACAGCCTTTTAAAAATGCTGTATTTGGCAACTATGGATATCACGAAAAAATGGACAGGTCATAGGCACGACTGGGGTCAGATTTACTCCCAGCTGGAAATCTATTTTGAAGAACGCCTGGCAGGACGGAACCTGTAAAACAGATAAGTTTTAGCCAGGTCTTATTGACATGCCTAAAAACTCCTGTATAATGCAGATATGGGCAGAACCCGCGAAGTCGGCTCTGCCCATTTGTAACTATTCACAAATCTTATATCGGTTTTTAACGTTTACACAAAATTTGAAACGGTCTCTATTTTTTCATTAGTACCTATTATAAGGACATTTTTTTATAAAGATTATACTAAACTTAATATAAATTTTTGATTATCTTTTCATATCTTCTTAAATGTCCGCAAAGCCTTATTTTATCAGCTTTACGGGCATTTCTCTTTTCGGCTGATACTTCCAAACAGCTACGTTTCATCACGTTTTCTCACGGTCAATCGTGGTAAATATCGTGGTAAAACTTTAAGCTATCATGCTTCTTAATTCTGCCTTGACGTTCTCTATGGACGCATGGGCGTACAGGTTCAGCGTGATACTGATGTTTGCGTGTCCCATGATATACTGTAAACTCTTAGGGTTCATGTTCCTGTTCGCAAGTCTGGTACAGAACGTATGACGCAGGATATGGGGCGTTATCTTTGGTAAGCTGTCCTCATGGCTCTTGTTATATTTCTTTCTCAGATTAGCGAAAGTAGAAGTATAATAGGCATTCGTCATAGGAAAGCCTTTCCCGTTCAGAAAGAGGAAACCACTGTACCCGTCTATCTCTGTCGGCTCTGCCTTTGCCTTGTTTGCCATGACACGCTCAAATGCCTGTTTCACTTCCTCACTCATGGGAACATCACGCACACCGCTTTTTGTCTTTGGTGTTTCGATATAATAGCCCGTTTCCTTGCTGGATAATAGCTGGTGGTCTACATGGATAACGCCGTTTTCAAAGTCTATATCCTGCCTTGTCAGTCCGCACAGTTCCGAGATACGAAGCCCTGTCTTTAACAGTATTACGATTGCGTCATAATACTTTTTATATACCCTGTCCCTGCTGGCAAAGGACAAGAGCCTTTCTTCCTGTTCCTCGGTCAATGCCTGCCGTGGTGTCCTGTCGTCCTCTATGACCTCATTCAGCTTGAAATCAAAGGGGTTCTTCCTCACGAGGTCGTCCGCTATGGCAATGCGGAATGACGCATTTAACGAGCGTTTATAATTGCTTATGGTCTGATAAGCATAGCCCTTGTCTTTCATGCGTAACGCCCATTCCTTAGCGTCTGAAAGGCGTATGCTGTCAATGCTCCTAGCCCCCAGTATATCGCCCTCTAATGTCCGCATGAGCTTTTTCCTGCCCTGTCTTGTGCTTTCCTTTACGTTGGCTCTCTGGGCGTTCTGTTTGGCGTATAGCTGGCACAGCGTCATTTTTCCGCCTGTTGTGTCGATACCGTCCTGTAAATCCCTTTGTATCTCCGTTTCTAATTCCCTTAGGGATTTCCCGTCCCTCTTGCCTTTAGGTACGAGGTCTGTCGGCACAAGTTTCCATGAATAGGCATACCTTGTCTTTCCTGCCTTGTCCACATATTTGTATAAGTATCTTCCGTCTGCTCGCTGGCTCTCTCCTGTCTTTAAGAGGCGACCTTTACTGTCCCGTCTTTTTTCCGACATTTCTTATCTGCTCCTTTCGTAAGAAAGAGCCTTGATATGACTTACTGAAATAATATCACATACAAGGCTCTTTTGCATTAGATTGCGTCTGTTTTATCCATAAATTTCTCAAACTGTTTTTTCTTAATCAAGATACGGTTGCCGTTCATCACATACCAGTCGCCGTGTCGGTTTTCTTCTACCAATCGGCGTAGCTTGTTCTGTCCGATTGTGAAGTATCTTGACGCTTCCTCAATGGTAAGGGTGTATTTTTCCCATACAGGAATATCAATCTTTTCGTTCATCATGCCACCCCCCTACCTGTTCTTTGTGTCATACTGGACGTAGGGTATCAATTCTGTCCTGTCTATCCGCTGTAAATGGGCGGTCAGCTTGCTGGAAAGGGAAGTGCTGTACCTTGCCTTATCTACCATATCCCCGACACGTTCCAGCCCACCTAAAGCGTCATGGGATTCGAGGAAGTAAAAGCCTTTGACAGCGGATATGACACCACCCTCTGTAAGCCACTGTTGCGTTTCTTCAAGGGAATTATGCGGTGTGGGTACATGGAGTTTTAAAAGTTCCACAGCCCCTAAAAAGCGTTGCCAGAAACGGCACGTTTTCCACCTGCTCTTGTTGCTCTCATTCCTGTTTGCTACGACAAAACGCAGGTTGTCCGCCAGCAGTCCGAAAGCCAGTTCCCCAATCTCCAGCGGTCTTGCCTGAAATGCCATAGCAAAGGCATGAGCCTTTTCATCACGCAGTTGCATTTCCGTCCGTTTCCAACTCCCGACTTCATCAAGCGTCCTGTTGTATTTGCCGCACACTTCCTTGTCCTTGTCATAAAAGCGGTAGGAAAGCCCCGATTTTCCAGCCCCGATATAGACGGTCTTTGCGGTGTCAAAATCATCAAACTTGCTCTCGTCAAAATGGTAGCCCTCACTGTTGGCGATAAATTCCTCTTTTTCACATTTCTTCTTTATCTGCTCTATGGTAAAGAACGGCGTTTCGTTCCTGTCGTCAATGGCAACGTCCAGCCTTGTGAAATGGTAGTTTCCAGCCCCATATCTCCTTTCACAGCGTCCGAACATATCCCCAAAGGTCAAGCCGTTGTTATCGAGGATACGGAAAATATCATCACACCCCCTGCCTGTCATCACGAGATAACAGCCCAGCCCTTGTGGGTTGTCCTCTGTCTTTTTTGCGTCGCCCGATACATAAATATCTCCGATTTCCCAACGCGCCTGATACGTCTTAAATTTGACCGTTGCAGGATAGACATTAAAAATATCGGTCGGCAAGCATAAAATGTGCCGTATCACATCTTCTGCCGTTGCCGTATCAAAGACAATGCTGATGTAATCAATCTTGACGGATAAATTTTCATGTGTTGCGATAGTGCATTACTCCTTTCGTACTCCCCGTTTTTTTGCGGGGTAAAAATCGTGTTTTGTCCTTTATTTATCACAGTTTCTAGGTACTATGACATGTATGCGCAGGGCGGTGTTACATATACGCCCTGTACGGAACGCCTACGGCGTTCCTTTTCTTCCTGCACCAGCCCCGTTCTTAACGCTCACGAGCCTTTGGGAGGCTCGTGGCTAAACGGGGCAGGCACAGGAAGAAACACCGTTTTCGGTCGGATAGTCCATGCCTATTCATGCTATCAAAGCGAAAATAACTCTTTTCTATGCCTACTCAAGCGTGTGATTGACCTCATTGTGCTTAATCACTATATCCTCCATGATAATAACGCCGTTAGAATTACTTGTCAAGAACTTTTTCTTGACTTTTTCGGCTATAATAAGTATGATAGGCTTATAAAGGAACGAAAAAGCCGGGAAAGGAAAAGATATAAGAAGTTATGGAGCATGACACAAAGAAAATAAATTTTTTAGGGGAGAACATACAGACCATAAGAAAACACAGGAAAATGAAACAGCAGGAGCTTGCGGACGCCATCGGTATCAATATGCAGAGCCTTTCTAAGATTGAACGAGGGGTAAACTATCCCACCTTTGACACGCTGGAAAAGATAATGGACGTACTGGAAGTAACACCGAATGAATTGTTGTCGGGAGAATGGAAGTTTGTCCAACAGGCGGAAAAAGAGGTATGCAAGTTTTTACGGACGGAAGAACGCCTAAATGCAGAACTGAAACACGGACACTATGATAACTTCTTTGACAGTGAAGAAGAATGGCTAGAGTATGAGTTGGAGCAGTTGCGGAAATACATCACAGACTATATCAAGGGAGAGGACATACAAGCGTCCGACCTTTACCCTATCAAAACATTTATCCAGCACTTGAAATTTCAGAAAGTATTAGACCGTTATGATGATTTATACAGCATGGATATGTTCGGGGAAAGCACAGACGGACACAAGTACGGTACACCTTATCAGGTTGTAAAGAGGATAAATCCCAACTCAAAAGAAGATATGGAGCTGTTGCGGGAAGTCTTAAAGGACAGCCATTTTGACAACGGGGACGAGTAGCCTTTTTCCTCTTGCAAAAAGATACAGCAAACAAAAAGCCCAGATCAAGAGTGCAAGCACCACTTCTAAAGAAGTGGCAGGCTCTTGACAGGGCTTTTTCTTTTCTGTTTATGGCAGACAAGAGAAAAAAGGATAGCTATATTGTATAGTTTCTCTAATAATTTTAGAGCAATGAATTTATCACAGGTACTTCGTCTTTTCATTGTAAAAGTACAATCGTGGAAAGCACTAATATTGGCACTTTGATTTTGTGCATTATGCACAAAATATGATAGCAACAAAGAGGTCATATATAAAATAGAAACAAAAATAACTTGACATTTAATGAAATATATGTTATGTTGAGGTTAGTAAAAACAGTACGTGACATAAAACTATCAAAAAGTAAAAAAGAGAAAGGAGGTTTATCGAATGAGAGCAAAGAAGTTGAGAACGAAAGTAGTTGGTCTTGTAGCAGCAGTTATGGTTGTCGGCGCTCCACTTACAGCGTGGGCTATTGATGTAGCGGGTGGAGATTTGTACTACAATGGAGGGCAAACAGACACCATTGTATATTCCGAAATTGGGCGTAAAGCAGGTATTAGTCGCAACTACATGGTAAAGGCAACTGTAAAGGTCGGCGGAGATACATATACCAGTGGATTCAAGTCAAACTACGCTTACAAAGATGCAAAGAGAGTTTGGTGGGCGAACGAAACATCTTATTATGATTATTATCCATATTAAGTAAAATAGTTCAAACACCTAGGGCGGGGCTATTTGTCCCGCCCTATTTTATACATTTCTTCAAAGAAAGGGGCGTATGTTATGAAAAAATTTTTAAAGATTTTTATTTTCCTTGAAGTCATACTCTTTGCATATATTTTTAATACTTCTATTTACAACATTTATGAAAAGAATAACATTGCTACTGAGAATTTAAAAGGGTATGTTTTAGAAGAAACATCGCCAGAAATTCTCGACAAATTTTATACAATATTTACAGAAGAATATTCTCAAAATAAATTAGAACTCATTAACAATACGCTCACTTCCACAGATAAATCTGTTTATGATTTATATTGCTATCCATTAAATGAGTTTACACAAAAACAGCCTATATCTTCCTCTATTTTGTTTCAATATCATGAATTGCAAAAGGAAGATTTTTTAGATAGTGTTGGTGTATTCTATACAGATTTACCAGCTAACGCAATTAAAGAGATAGCTTCTCAACTGTCCGTCGCAATAAATAACTTTGAAAATGACGCTATTCCGTATAGTATGGTATTAGAATTGAATCTTCTGAATTTTGTAATCTTATTTATTGTACTTCAAATCATATACTGTATTTATACGTCTTATAGTTTGAAAAAAATAGGTATTAAAAAAAGCATGGGCTTTTCTACTATACATATTTTAAAGGAGCAAATTACCAGTGTAATAAAATATTTTGCTGTAATATGTTTAGTATTACTGTTCTTGCTAAATTTATATTACGCATTAACAAACAGATATGATTTTTCTTATTTAGCAACAAGTGTACTGTTCTTTATTGGTGTTTTAGCTATAAATATACTTTGTGTTTTAATTACAAGTATTTTAATTAAGTTTGTTTCTTTAGAGGCAATGATAAAAAATAAGACTTTAAATAGCGGCACAAATATTGTAGTTCAGGCTATAAAAATAATTTTTTCGGTAATAATCGCTATCACTATTATTTCATTGCTGAATCAGGGGAACTCATTTAGACAAAGCCAACAAGCTGTTTTAGATTATAAGTATCTGGACGGATATTATACCGCTAATGGTTTTAATTCATCGGAGTATGATTATGCGTTAGCAAACACAGACATATTAGAAAAATATTCTGAACAAACATTAGAGATGTATAATCATAACCATTCACTACTATGTGATTTTAGGACAGACGGTGGTTTGCAGACATCACGCCCCTATTATGAACAACAGCTTGTTATTGCAAATAGAAATTATCTGAATGAATTTTCAAATATCCAGCTCAGTGGAAAACCATTGGGAGAAGATATATTTAGTGAACCAACAGTATTAGTTCCACATAAATATAAGAATGATGAAAATTCTATTAGCGAATATATTAAGCAAGAATATTTCCGATTGATGAATTACAATCAATTTTATGGAATACCGGGAGAAGAAAAAACTATTGATAAATTTAATGTTGTTTATATAGACGATGATTCTACGATAAAAGTCAATACAGAAAATGGTTTTTCGGATATGGCTAATCCTGTTATCATTGTTGATACGGGCAATTTTGCAGGACTTTACTATTTGGATTCTTTAAATACAAGGTGTTTATTTTTTCAAATGGAGTCAAGAGAAGATTTTTCTTCTTTGTTATCAGAATATGATTTAGAGCAATTAGTTACAGCTGGAACATTACTTACACCTTATTTAATGCAACTTGAAAATGTGACATTCGTTCTTAAAACACTCACTATGTTTACGATTGTCTTTATAGTGTCTTTACTGTTTATTTTGTATATTTCAAATTATGTGGACATTTTTGTAAATCGAAAGAGATATGCGGCAAAAGAGATTTTAGGATTCTCTCATTTTAGGACACTGAAAAATCGGTATATTTTTTGGGGAATCGAAATAATTATATCAGGCGTATTAACTGCTATAAATTATTATTTTGCTTGCCTTTTTGCGATTATACTTATTGACTACATATTCTGCGAATTGCTTTATAGAATTTATATCTCAAACGCTTTATATGAGATTGAAAAGGGGGCATAAGTATGTCATTGATTACATTAAAGAACGTCAAAAAAGAATATGGGAAAAATCAGGTTCTATTTGAAAATTTATCTTTAGAAATAGAAAAAGGCGAATTTGTGGGGCTTGTAGGGAAAAGCGGGGCAGGTAAAACGACACTTTTAAATATAATAGGATTGATTACTGATATATCCGAGGGAACAATCACTATTGATAGTCATAAAAATTTGTCCATGAACGGTAAAAATGCTATGATTTTGAGAAGATATACAATAGGCTATCTATTTCAAAATTATGGACTAATAGAAGATGAAAGCGTGTTGTGGAATTTAAAATTAGCTCTTGAATATAAAAAAGTAAAAAAAGAAGAAAAACTGAAACTAATCAATAAGTATTTAAAGCAATTTGAGCTAAGTGACATGCTTAACAAAAAAGTATATCAGTTAAGCGGTGGAGAGCAACAGCGAATTGCAATTATTAAATTGATTTTGCAAGGAAGTCAGATTATATTAGCTGATGAACCAACTTCTGGACTTGATAAAGAGAACGAATTGATAGTGATGAAACTTTTGAAAGAATTAAATGAAAAGGGCATTACTATAATCATGGTCACTCACAACATGAATTTGTGCGATTGTTTTTCCAGAGTTATAAATGTAGAAAACTTTAGATAGTTTGTTAAAGGGAGATACGCGGTTTTATTATACGTGCAATCTCCCTTTATATTTCGTCATATCAAGACTCATATTCAATTATGGTAAATTCGTGGTAAAACACTTATTTTTTCAAGTGATGAACAGCCCTTAAATGCTGTATTTATGCGGATAATCGGATTTTCTATATCAAGTTTCATTTAAATATGAATCTTTAATTTACGACTTAAGACAGCCAAAAATTTTTTATACCTCTAAATAGTAATTTCATTTGTTATTTATAAAGCATGAGCCATTCGTCATATAAAATCGATACGAATGGCTTCAACTTTATTTAATACAACCCAAACTATATTTTGAGAATTCAATCAATTATGAGACACCTTCTTGATTTTATATCTCAAACTTTCTAAAACCAATCATCAATCTCCAACACATCCTTAATAAACCTATCTCTATTCCTCTCCCATCTCGTAACAACAATTGGAGGCAGCTCCAATTCCTTACTTAACTTAGTTCTCATTTCCTCAATCCGCTCCTTCATCTCCCCCTGATCGGAATCAAGTTTTAACGAAATCTGTCTGGGATTTATTGCGCCTTTGATCTCCTGATAATCAAAATGAGGCAATAATATAGTCATATACTCTTTTTTCAGTGCCCATACTGCCCCCATTTCATTCAAACAGGGAATACTTTTATAGTAGTTGCGCGAAAGCACAAATATTACATGTACGTCAGTCCTGCTAAATTCTTCTGCAAGATAATCATATATATCCTTGTCCATCGGAATCCCAAAGCCTGGTACAGACGAGCAAAATATCTGTTTTTCACGAACACCCATATCAACAATAAGATCTATTATTTTTTCTACGTATCGTACATCCTTAGAAGAATGACTTATAAATATTTTCTTGTCCAAACAATATCCACCCTTTCCTTTCCCCTTATGTTCATAAGTCATTTTTTTCGATTATAGCATTTTCAAGTTTTATAAATGGCAATTCTAACATAGCTATATTCTTTAATTTTATCAAATTCTCGCATTCACAATATCCAGTATAATATAGAACCTCATCCATACAATCATAATCGTCATAATCATCATGATCATACACATACGAGACTGCTTCTGATATATTTTCATTATCATCAAAATATATCGTATCTGATTCGTGCAGCCCATCAGCATAATATATTTCAATCCCACTTACAATATCATTCATTTCTTCTTCAGATATTTTATACTCTCTAACGAACCCTTCTAAACATTTATGCAAGTTGTCTGAAATCTCTGTCAATTCGCCAAAGTAATAATCCTCTAGAAGTTCATATAACACCTGAGGGACTTCTCCCTCACTAATTTTTTCTTCCCCACTCCACATCGGCCAATCTAAATCAGCAGGCGGATCACATGCGTCGTCTAACAATACAACTCTATCAATATTATCCATATTCAGAAATAGAACCTTGTTGTTCATACACGGGATTACCATGTATTTGTTTTCCATATCCTGATATACAAATTTTCTGGTAATTCTAGTAATAGGAAACCATTTGTATTTTTTTCCACGCGATATCCGAATCCCAACATGACCCCAAAAACCACTTACATCATTGGTACCCTTTTCAGCAATAGTAGAAATCAACAAATCCATCTCTGCCAGTTGAGGTTCAAAGAAATTTTTTTCCTGTATTACATTGACGCTTGTAGAAAAGCACATAGCAATATCTCTCAGTTCTGTTAATGTTGCCTCCGCACCGTCTTCTATATCTTTCAAACGATCTACTGATATGCCAGTAAATTTTGCTATGTCTTCAATAGATTTCCTTAAAATCTCTCTAATATTTCTAGTCCGATTCTTTTTTATATTGCCTAAAAGCACATCCGACGATATCCCAAGGCAATCCATTATCTTTGATATATGTTTATCATAATTCGTCTTATTTGTAATACTTCCTGAGATCATCTTATCCAACGTTGGTCTCGACATGCCAGTTTCACGACATAATTCAGCCTTTGAAATCGCCTGCTGTTCCATTTGTTTTTTTATTTTACTTCCTATTGCTGCTCTCAAATCAAACAAATCATTACTATTCTGCATATTAATCTCCTTGATATAAATTCCGCATTCATATAAATTATAGTATCACTCCCGCACATTGTTGTAAATATTTTATTTACATTTTCGCAGTTATTTTTTACTTCCAGTATTGTTACCAATCATAAACGTCCCCATATTTCATATTCAACTTATGTACAACAAAAGCCTTGGCTAAAAGTTAAACAACTCTTAATCAAGGCTATATTACATACTTTTTTATCATTTTTTCCTATCTCTCATTACATATATTGCTTCAATTATCCTTCTAACACCATAATTCTTTCAATATAACCATACTTCATTGTACAATCCTCAATTATTATTTTCTGGATGATGCCTTTCATATGGTCTGGCAACTGAGATAGCTATTATTGTACCATTATAGCTTTATTTCATCTGCAAATACTTTTCTATCAACCTAGGCTGTATCAAAGGATATGTCCATTTCTCGGGTAGCTCATCCATAAACACAACCTTCTCCATTTCGCTATGTAATTCTTTTGCAAATTCAGTTATCTCTGCAAAACAAAGCAGTCCAAATGTTTCCTCCCCAGTATCATTTACTCTGGTCTTACCGATTACTGAGTATACACATATCGGCTTTATCTCGAACTTGACTGCCCCTGTTTCTTCCTGTAACTCTCTTTTAGCCGTTTCAAGAATATTCTCCCCAGCTTCTCTATGCCCTCCCGGCACTTCATATGTATCTCTTTCTTTATGCTTGCAAAATACCCACTTGCCGTTACTCTGTGAGATAATTACTGCAAATTTCAATAGTTCATCATTAACTGTATCATAAAATCTTACTTCCACCATATTTCCTCTCCATGTACATATCTACAATATTTCATTTTCAATAAAATCCGCAATTCCCTCTTCGTCATTTGAACCAATTACAATATCCGCTCTCTCTTTTACCTCATCAATCGCATTCCATATTGCAACACCTGTTCCACATAATTCAAGCATTCCGATATCTGCATAATCATCTCCAAATGCAATAATTGAATCTGTACTAAATCCACATACTTCCGTAATCTTCATAATTGCGTTTTCTTTCGTCACATTCTTTTTTGTAAACTTGTACCAAAATCCATCAGAGAAACGAATACAATCACAATCAGAGAGACTTCGAGCCAGCTTATCTGCCTTATCTTGATTAAATATCTCGACACACATTTTTAATGAACATTCGTTAAAATCTGAAAAATCTGTATAAATACTATCTCCCCAACTCTTATCTAACTTCTTAGGATCTATTTTATAATTCCAATAATGTGTATCTATTGTATCTATCGTAATTTCGCAATCATTTCCACAAATATTTCTTGCCATGTCAATCATCACATTCGTTTCTTCTTCGGAAAATTCTGCCCTATAAATATATTCTGTTTTGTATTTTACTAATGCCCCTCCACTCGATATTAAAATATCGGGCATCAATTCATTTAAAAATACCAAAGAGTTTTGCTCACTTCTGGAGGTGGAAACACCTATCAATATATCATTTTCCCTGCATTTTTTTGAGCTGATAATGTTCTTGTTGATATTGTTTTTTCACTCTGTAATAAAGTTCCGTCTAAATCAAAAAAAAGAAGTTTGCATTTCTTCATATCATTTTTTCCTTTTCATTCTTATGAAAAATTACATTTGCATCAATTACTCTCCCCACAAATAGAGCCAAACCAGAGCCATTTGATAAAACAAATGCCGGAAACCCGCATAAATACAGGTTTTCGGCATTTTAATCCGTTATTCGAATTCAATCGTTCCAGGCGGCTTACTAGTCAGATCATACATTACTCTATTAACACCCTTGACCTCATTAATAATCCTGTTCATTACCCTCTGAAGCACCTCAAATGGTATCTCTGAACAATCTGCTGTCATGAAGTCTGTTGTATTTACAGCACGGAGTGCTACGGCGTAATCGTACGTTCTGAAATCTCCCATACAGCCAACTGAACGCATGTTGGTCAGGGCTGCGAAGTACTGACCGAGGCTTCTGTCGAGGCCTGCCTTTGCGATCTCCTCACGGTAGATGGCGTCGGCATCCTGAACGATCTTGACCTTCTCGGCTGTGACCTCTCCGATGATTCTTATTCCAAGGCCTGGGCCTGGGAATGGCTGACGGAATACCAGGTACTCTGGGATTCCAAGCTCAAGGCCGGCCTTGCGGACCTCGTCCTTGAAGAGAAGACGGAGTGGCTCCACGATCTCCTTGAAATCTACATAGTCAGGAAGTCCGCCTACGTTGTGGTGGGACTTGATGACCGCTGACTTGTCAAGACCTGACTCGATGACATCAGGATATATGGTTCCCTGTACGAGGAAGTCAACGGCACCGATCTTCTTGGCCTCCTCCTCGAATACACGGATGAATTCCTCGCCTATTATCTTTCTCTTTGCCTCAGGCTCGGTTACTCCGGCAAGCTTGCTGTAGAATCTGTCCTGCGCATTTACTCTGATGAAGTTCAGGTCGTAAGGTCCATCTGGTCCGAATACCGCCTCAACTTCGTCGCCCTCGTTCTTACGGAGAAGACCGTGGTCTACGAACACACATGTGAGCTGCTTGCCTATCGCCTTGGACAGGAGAACTGCAGCTACTGATGAGTCCACACCACCTGACAGGGCGCACAGCACCTTGCCATCGCCTATCTTGGCACGGAGACTCTCTATTGTATCTTTTACAAATGAATCCATCTTCCAGTCGCCTGCACACTGGCATACATCCATGACAAATGCTCTGAGCATCTTCATGCCTTCCTCGGTGTGCATAACCTCTGGGTGGAACTGAGTCGCATACAGCTTCTTCTCAGCATTCTCCATGGCTGCCACTGGGCATACAGGAGTGTAAGCTGTCTTCTTGAAACCCTCTGGTACCTCTGCAATATAATCTGTGTGACTCATCCAGCAGATGGTCTTGTCATTCACATCTGCAAACAGCTTGGATGTCTTGTCAACCTCAACCTCTGTTCTTCCATACTCGCTGACAGGGGCCGTGCTGACCTTGCCGCCCAGCAGATGAGCCATGAGCTGTGAACCGTAACATATTCCGAGAATAGGAATACCCAGTTCGAATATCTCCTTGCTGCAGCTAGGTGAATCGTCTTTGTATACGCTGTTTGGTCCGCCTGTGAAGATGATTCCCTTTGGATTCATCTCCTTGATCTTCTCCAGCGGCAATGTGTACGGATGTACTTCGGCATATACATTACACTCTCTTACACGTCTGGCGATCAGTTGGTTGTACTGTCCGCCAAAGTCCAATACGATAATCAGTTCCTTATCCATGTATATCTCCTTTGTTGCCTTTTATTACTTATAACAGATTTCTGAACATTTCCTAGTATAACACAATATGCAGCACTTTTGTGCTGCATATTATCTAAAAATTATGTTGTTTTAATTATTTATGCATTTTACATATACGATAGCATTCGAACAGATACTTCACTGACAAATTATATAACGCAGTAACGTCATCTGCCCTGCCCACTCAATATTGAAATCTATTATATAACTATATTTATACCAATCTCTATCTTAATCCCTACTTCAGCTTCTCCTTCAAAACCTCAATACCCTTCTGGTACTGGCTGTCATTCTTGCCCTGGAAATCCTCATAGGTATAATCATCTGGAAGATCCACCTCAATGTCAGGCGCAACACCCTTCTTGTGGATATCGTTGTCATCGTGTGTGAAATACTTCTGTGTCGTGAGCTTGATCGCTGTGCCATCACCAAGTGGTATAACACTCTGCACGATTCCCTTACCATAGGTATTCTTTCCTACAACAGTTGCAGCCCCGAATTCCTTGAGTGCCGATGTAAGTATCTCTGACGCACTGGCACTGTACTCATTTGTCAGGACTACCATAGGCATATCGAGGTATTTATCATCTGTCGATTTATACTCGTCCACAACCTTGCCGGTCTTGTCCTTGATGGACACTATGGTTCCTTCTGGGAGCAGATAGTCGCAAATGTTTACGACCGTGGTGAGCATTCCACCCGGATCACTTCTGACATCGATCATCAGTGCCTGCATGCCCTCATTCTTGAGCTCCTCAACTGCCTTCTGGAAAAGCTCGTCTGTGTTGTCTATGAACTGCGTGATCCTCACATATCCGATCTTGTCGTCTATCATAAATGATGATACCGTACTGTACTCAACGATCTCCCTGGTGATGGTGACATCGTGGTAAGCCTTATCACGCTCCCTGTATATCTTCAGCGTAACATCAGTTCCAGCATCGCCTCTTATGAGTGATACGAGGTAGTCAAGATCATCGTCTGTAGTGATCTCGTGATCATCTATCTGTACAATAATGTCATCAGGCTGTATATCCACCTTCTCAGCCGGTGCACCCTCAAGGATATTTACCGCACGGACATATCCCGTATCCTCATCCTTGCTGACCGTAACTCCGATTCCGGCATACTCACCTGAATCATCCTCCTGCAGCTTGGCATACTCTTCCTTGGTGTAATACTGTGCATACGGATCGTCAAGGGATTCCATTATACCCTTGTATATGCCCTCCCTGATCGTATCATCGTCAATATCATTGTAATAATAATTGTCTATGATACTCTCGATCTTCTCTGTCTTGTCAAGTACGTCCGCATCCAACAGATTGCCATCATAGGTTATCTTGGTGGAACTGCCGGTTTTGCCGCTGAGTGTGCCACTGAACACACCTGATGTACCGCAGCCCGTCAGACCGATCACCGTACTTGCCAGCACCGCTGTCACTACTGTCTTCTTCAACATTTTCCTCATATCATTATCTCCTAACCTTGTATTGCCATCAAATACCTGAATCTCTCCATATCCCCTGCCCGGTCTACTTTCCAAGGAAGTCATGCGGATTGACATACGTTCCGTCTATCGACACGCCAAAATGGCAATGCGGACCTGTCGACACACCCGTACTTCCTGCCTTTGCTATGACCTGACCTTTCACAACCTTGTCGCCAACATTTACACATAGCTGTGAGTTGTGCATATATACCGTACATATTCCGCCGCCGTGGCTGATCATGACCATGTTGCCACCGCCGCCATTGTAGCAGGACATCACGACTGTGCCGGCCTCCGCCGCAACAATATCTGTTCCATAATCACAGCCTATATCAAGTCCCTGATGATATGTACTTGCTCCCGCTGTAGGAGCATCTCGGTAACCAAATTCATCCGTGATAACACCTCCGGTCGATACCGGCCACATGAATTTGCCCTTATATTTGGAGGTGTCGTATACCTTTCCATCTTTCGTATACGCACCCGTACCATTTGCATTTGCCTTGCCCATCTCCTGTCTGGATATCTCCGCGATACGTCTCTCGGCTTCCTCACGGGCCACAGTGAACTTGTTCATCAACGACTTCTGGGCTTCTATATCACCATCATATCTGGTGATCTCTTCCTGCTTCTGATCTATAATGGTCTGCAGTTCAGCCTCGTTACTCTCCAGATCCGTCTTGACCGACTCCACCTGTCTGAGGTCAGATTCAAGCTGCGCCTCATAATTGGCAATATCTGTCTTGGTCTTGATCAGCTTTGCAAGCTGCCTCTGATCGTATTCCGATATCTGGTCTATATACTCTGATTTGTTCAGGAGATCGCTGAATGATATGGATGTGAGCAGGGCATCGACATATTCCGTCTCCCCCTCCTCATACAGATACTGTATTCTCTGCTTCATCGCCTCATACTGCTCATCCTCTGCCTTCTGAGCTTCATCCAGACTTTTCTGAGTTGTGTCTATCTCCGTCTGGAGCTCGTCTGTCTGCTCCTGCAGGCTCGTTATCTGAGTCTGGACGGATGTCATCTTGGCATCCAGATCCGCAACGTCCTGAAC
>NZ_JBCPDQ010000009.1:0-88593 GCF_040915325.1 Coprococcus sp. RTP21281st1_F1_RTP21281_210402 | reverse complement strand
CTACACATCCCGCAACAAGCAATGCCATCCTTCTGATATTCCCTTTTACGTTGACTTTCTTTTTCATAATCTACTACTCCTTGTTATCCCCATCTAACAATTAACTAGTATATCTTATGTCGTCGTGCGTGAGCGCGATGACCTGCGCACGCATCAGCGTGCTTCATTATATTATATCGCCTGCCGGCTCAATGAGGGCATTCGCATTATGACGTCTTGCGCAAGCGCATCCGTCGCAATGCTCATTATATCATACTCTCAAATGCTTCCTCGTGGTAAGGATACTTCCTACCAGTCCAACACCGATACCAAGCACAAGTCCAACCGGTATCATGGTCTTGAACAGGTCATGCTGGCTCACAAATGCAAACAGCGTTGTGACAACCTTAAACCTTCCGGCAACATATGTCAGTATCTTATCATACATGTAGTACAGAAGGACCAGTGGTATAGCCGAACCGACCGCACCTATGATCACACCCTCTATGATGAACGGCGCCCGTACAAATATATTTGTCGCACCGATCAGCTTCATGATCCCTATCTCTTCCTTTCGCACCGTGATACCTATGGTGATAGTGTTGCTTATAAGGAAGATAGATACCAGCATCAGTATCACAACTATTCCTATGGATGCATATCCGACAAGGGATGACAGTGTCGTGATGCTGTCCGCAGTCACGTCAGAGCTCTTGACCTTTCTGACTCCTGAAAGCCCCTGGGCAAATGCCACGAACTCCGGCTGTCTGGCCACATCCTTGAGCGTAACCTCATATGAGGCCGAATTCTTAAGTGGATTGTCCTCGCCAAATGCATCCTTTGCCGCCTGTGGATCATCGTAGTTCTGCTCAACAAATTTATTCCATGCGTCATCCGCCGACACGTAATCCATCGTGTTTACATAATCCAGAGTTCTTATCTGTGATCCGATAAGCTGTATCGTGTCGTCCGACGCATCCTCGTCAAAGAACACGGATATTGTAACTGTATTCTCAAGCTCCTGCATACCTGACTGGAAGTTTACAACCACCGCATATATGATTCCAAAGAGGAACAGACATGATATGATGGTTCCAAGTGATGCAAGTGAGAACAGAATATTTCTTCTTATATTTGCAAAGCCCTGTCTGAGGATATAGAAAAATGTACTAATCTTCATCTATATATCCTCCTTCCTTCTCATCACTGATAATCACACCCTTCTTCAGGGTGATAACTCTCTTCTTCATCTCATTGACGATATCCTTGTTGTGGGTTACCACGACAACTGTGGTTCCTCTCTTGTTGATATCCTCAAGGAGGTTCATGATATCCAATGAGTTCTTAGGATCGAGATTTCCTGTAGGCTCATCCGCCAGTATGATGTCAGGATTGTTGACCAATGCTCTCGCCATGGCAACTCTCTGCTGCTCACCACCTGAGAGCTCCTTTGGATATGATTTGTACTTGTCTGCAAGTCCAACCAGCGTCAGCATGGCCGGAACACGTCTTCTGATGTATCTCGCCGGAGTCTGGATAACTCTCTGTGCAAATGCAACATTCTCGTATATAGTCCTGTCCTTCAGAAGCCTGAAGTTCTGGAATACGACTCCAATCCTTCTTCTGACCTTCGGTATATCTTTTCTCTTTATCTTGCCATAGTCGTATCCGGCAACAGTGATATTGCCCTCCGTAGGATCGAGCTCCTTGAGCAGAAGCCTAAACAGAGTGGTCTTGCCTGATCCACTGCTTCCAACTATAAATACGAACTCGCCTTTTTCTATATTGATGTTCACTTTCTTGAGCGCCTGATTGCCCCCAGGGTATGTCATACTCACGTTCTCTAACTCTATCATCTCATGTCTCCTATATTGCCTCTTTACGGCATAAACTGTACATTATCTTACATTTGTCCATAGTCGGATGATTCTGATTCATTTCATCCACGCTTCATTATACTACATATTGATTGTTTTGTTGTGTATAGTTTGTGAATTAAAATTAATACACGATGCGGCAGTCTTCATATATCCATATGTAAGGCTGCCGCTTCTATGCAATCTATATTCCAGATAACTGTCCACCGGACATTTTAATAATCCAGTGACTCCATGTACTTCATGTACTTTACAACCATAAGAGCGATCTTGAATGTGATGGCATCCTCGAATACTCTCAGATCAAGGCCTGTGCTCTTCTGCAACTTATCAAGTCTGTATACCAGAGTATTTCTGTGGATGTACAACTGTCTTGATGTCTCTGATACGTTCAGGCTGTTCTCAAAGAACTTGTTGATAGTTGACAAAGTCTCCTCGTCAAACTCATCAGGGCTCTTGCCGTCAAATATCTCTCTGATGAACATCTTGCACAGAGGAAGTGGAAGCTGGTAAATAAGTCGTCCTATTCCAAGATTGCTGTATGCTATGATATCTGTGTTCTCATAGAATATCTTTCCAACATCCAGAGCCATCTTAGCCTCTTTGTATGAACGTGAAACTTCCTTTATCTCATTGACAATTGTTCCGAATGATACATGTACAGATGACATCGCCTCGGTATTGAGCATGTCAACGATGACCTTGGCAATCTTGTTCATGTCGTCATATGTCTCGTTGGACTTGACTTCCTTGACAAGAATGATGTTCTTCTCGTCCACAGCAGTGATGAAATCCTTTGTCTTGGCTGAGAAGATATTACGTACTGTCTCAAGTGCATTGGTATCCTTCTCATTCTTTGTCTCTATGATAAATACGATTCTTCTCACATCAGTATCTATGTGGAGCTTCTTTGCTCTGTTGTAGATATCAACCAGAAGGAGATTGTCTAAGAGAAGGTTCTTGATAAAGTTGTCCTTGTCAAATCTCTCCTTGTATGCGACCAAAAGGTTCTGGATCTGAAATGCTGCGATCTTGCCGACCATATATGTATCATCGGTCTCGCCCTTTGCCATGAGAATATGCTCTAACTGGTTATCGTCAAACACCTTGAAGAACTGATAACCTCTTACAACCTGGCTCTCTGCCGGTGAATCAACAAATGCACGAACTGAATCCTCGCAGTCATCTATATCCTTAAGTGTTGACGCAAGCACTTTTCCCTCTGTGTCCAACACGCACAGGTCAGTTCTTGTTATACCTTTTAATCCGTCTATTGTATCCTGAAGAATCTGGTTTGATATCATTCTTTTCACTCCTTATACTCATTATACGTTTTATCCCGTAATCCATTACTCTTATTTTAAAGCAAAATTGTAGAAAAAAAAAGAGAAAATGCAGATTTTTTATATGTATTTTCTGCATTTTCTCAATTTTTCAAGAATTAAACTACTGTTTCCAGTTATCTGGAGTGTAATTGTAAGTTCTATGTGTTATCTAAGACTAGTTAACAAGGATCTCCTCTGTCTCCTTATCGAAGATATGAATCTTGCTTAAGTCAAATGCGAACTGAACTGTGTCGCCAGGTCTAGCTGTTGTACGAGCATTTACTCTTGCTGTGATATCGAACTGGTCGATTGTGAAGTATAAGTAAACCTCGGCACCAAGCATCTCGTAGATGTTGATTCTTGCATCGATTACGCTCTCTGGTGATGACTCGATGAAGAGCTGCTCATCATGAATATCCTCTGGACGGATACCAAGAACAACTTCCTTATCGATAGCATCAAGTGCGATAAGTCTCTCAGCCTTGCTGTCTGGAACCTTGATTGAATGTGAACCGAACATAAGGAGAACGTCAGCACCTGACTTAACAACCTTACAATCGATGAAGTTCATAGGTGGCATACCCATGAATCCGGCAACGAACAGGTTACATGGCTTGTCGTAGAGGTTCTGAGGTGTATCTACCTGCTGGATGATACCATCCTTCATAACTACGATTCTTGTACCAAGTGTCATAGCCTCTGTCTGGTCATGTGTTACGTAGATGATAGTTGTCTGGAGTCTCTGATGAAGCTTTGAGATCTCAACACGCATCTGTACACGAAGCTTAGCGTCAAGGTTTGAAAGAGGCTCGTCCATAAGGAATACCTTTGGCTCACGGACAATTGCACGTCCCATAGCAACTCGCTGTCTCTGTCCACCTGATAAAGCCTTTGGCTTTCTGTCAAGAAGATGCTCGATATCAAGAATCTTAGCTGCCTCATGTACAGCCTTGTCGATCTTCTCCTTTGGAACCTTTCTTAACTTAAGTCCAAATGCCATGTTATCATATACTGACATATGTGGGTACAGAGCGTAGTTCTGGAATACCATCGCAATATCTCTGTCCTTTGGCTCTACATCGTTTACGAGCTTGTCGCCGATCCATAACTCACCTGAGCTGATATCCTCAAGTCCTGCTATCATTCTAAGAGTTGTTGACTTTCCACATCCTGATGGTCCAACAAAGATGATGAACTCCTTGTCTTCGATCTCAAGGTTGAAGTCCTTAACTGCGTTGAATCCGTTAGGATATACCTTGTAAATGTTCTTAAGTGATAAACTTGCCATTTGAAATTACCTCCGTAGTGTATATAATCTTGTTTTTGTTCACCCTAAAAACTATTGTTATTCTACATCATTGGCATTTTTCATTCTATGTGATTATTGCTCAAAAAAATTTTTAAACTTTTGTCTAAATTGTATACGTGCACAAATTTTGCAACATTTTGACGATTTTCGAACCGTTTTCCCTTGGTTTAAACTTCCTTTTTTGTGAAACCTTCACCATACCCATTTATGTCAATAGGGTTTTTCGTCACGTTTTCGGTATATTTTATTACTTTTGCCTATTGTTTTTACTCATATATATACTTGACAAACCAGAAAAATGTAGAACAGCCGGCAAAATCTGTAACATTTTGTACTACAGTAAAAAAACTCTGCTGATATCGGCGTTTTCTATTCCGATATCAGCAGAGTTTTCTATATATTTTCTACATATTCTTCTATATCTAGTTGTTGGCTGCGTTGTCCACACCTATTACTACGACAATGTCTGCACCTGAAATGTCAACATCTGAAGCAACAGATGAGTCAATATCTGATCTGTCAGCCGTTGCCGCTCCACCCAGAAGGCTTACAAGTCCGCTCACATCATATGAATCTGATGTGTAGATAACTGTTGTTGACTGATCTCCGTTGTCATATGTTCCTATATCTACTGATGTGTATCCATCCGCTGTGAGTGTTGTCTGCCATGTAGCTGCCACACCTGACACGCCTGATGCGTTGAGCACTACTACTTTTGCATCCTTGCCATTTCCTGCATTTGCATCCTCTGTTGAAGCGTCCTGTGAGCTGTCATCCGCTGATGTGTCTGAGCTGTCTGCAGCATCGCCTGAACCTCCAAATGTAGGATCTGACGGATCTGACTCCTCAGTCACGATGCTTGTCTTATTGCCCGTGTCCGATGCGTCTGATTTCTTGCTCTTGCTGACGGTTCGTGCAAGCAGTACGAGCATGACAACTATAGCCACTGCAAGTATGATAACCGCTGCTCTGAGCATTGTATCTAAGAATAATTTCATTACTTTCTTACCCATTATATAGCCTCCATCTCAATATAAATGTATATTCTCATTTGTTAACAAAAACAACTAGAGTATACCAAAGTGCTTTTTTATTTTCAACATTTAATTCGCATGATATACTAGAATTAAATTTTTGTTCACAAATAGCGGAGGTACAGATTTGAAAACAGCGATAATAATTGGCGCCTCGACAGGCATCGGAAGGGCGACAGCACTGGCGCTTTCAGGCAAATATAACAGCATATCTATCACTTCATTCAAACACAAAGAAGAGCTTCTCTCTCTGAGAGACGAACTTATGGCAAAAGGCTGCATCTGTTACTGTGAGACCGGAGACGCCGGGGATATGGAATTTATGGAGAAGTTTATACAAAATACCATAGATCATCTCGGCAGCGACATCGATCTCCTCATCAACAATGCCGGCATATCTTATGTGGGGCTTATAAACGATATGACCGCACAGGATTTTGACAGAACCATGAAGTCAAATGTGTACTCGGTTTTCAATAGCTGCCGACTCGTGGTTCCTCACATGATCCAGCACCACAAAGGACACATAATCAATATCTCATCCGTGTGGGGAAATGTCGGTGCGTCGTGTGAGGTCGCATATTCAGCCTCCAAGGGTGCTGTAAATTCCTTCTCAAAGGCTCTTGGAAAAGAGCTTGCTCCAAGCGGTATAACTGTCAACGCCATAGCATTTGGCGCAATTGACACCTCCATGAACGGTCATCTGTCACCGGAGGAACGCCAGATGCTAGAGGATGAAATACCTGCAGGAAGAATGGCCATACCTTCTGAAGCGGCAGATTTCATTGTGCACATTGCCGAGTGTGGAGAATACCTGAATGGTCAGGTGATCACATTTGATGGCGCATGGCAATAGGTGCTTTTCATCAAATTTTACAACAGTATAGGCAATTTCGTCCAAATTTCTATTGCTTAATTGTATATATTGCATTAGAATATTTTATATATGTTATAGAATCGGGGTTATAAAATGGGATTTGGATTTGGGAAAAAGAAGAAAAATATTTCATCGGACACAACTCCCGCCGCCGCAGATATCAAGACTACTCTTGACGAGGACGGCAATGTGGAGATTGTTTCCAAAAACTTCAAGATGAAGCCGACACAAAAGCTGGCGGAGCAACCATCCAGTGAAGGGGACACTTGGATCTGCTGGGGATGCGGACAGCCTACGGATCAGGATATCTGTCCTGTCTGCG
The DNA here is from genome assembly GCF_040915325.1 of Coprococcus sp. RTP21281st1_F1_RTP21281_210402. Classification (NCBI taxonomy): domain Bacteria; kingdom Bacillati; phylum Bacillota; class Clostridia; order Lachnospirales; family Lachnospiraceae; genus Coprococcus; species Coprococcus sp. RTP21281st1_F1_RTP21281_210402. The sequence continues at coordinate 81,870 of NZ_JBCPDQ010000009.1, read as the reverse complement.
GTAAGAAACGCACAAAGTAACAACACACACAAGGGGCTGTGAAAAAACTCGATTGAGTTTTTTCGCAGCCCTTTTTTACTTTATTGCAATGCGGTCACTGCGCATCGCTTACATTTATTTTCTCTACACTCTGCTAAAATGTGATTCCAAGAGCATTTATTATGAGTCCCCACGCAAGTCCTGCAGCATACAGCACCACTGCTATCCTTATATTCTCCACAGGTCTATGCCTGTTCATCCTAAAGAGCACCACAAGGCCTACTCCTGCACTCACCAGAAGTCCTGACATCATAGCACCCGCGCTGAGTATTCCCTGAAGATACAGCTCGGTTATTATGACTGATGCCGCACAGTTAGGAATAAGACCCACCAACGCTGCTGCCGCCTCTCCAAGCACAGGCACATCATTGAATATGCGGGCTATGGATTCCTCTCCTACAGCCTCTATGATCACATTTATCACAAGTGAGAATATAAATATAAATATCGCAATCTTTGCAGTGTGCACCAGAGCAGATCTGAATATTCCACCCTCGCAGTCGCAGTGTTCCTGTTCGCACACCTCATGGATATTCTTCTCTCCCAAATGTCCGTGGTCGTGACTGTGCTCATGGACATAGTCATGCACATGTCCCTTTCCTTTCTTCTCAGCAGCATCCTTATACACTATATTCTGTGTGTGTATGGAGCTTTCTGCCGCTTTTGCAGTGTCACTGTGCACATGTCCGCCATGGTGTTCGTGTTCATCATGTCCGCCATGTCTGTGGACTGGATCTATCTTCTTTACCTGGACCGGCTTTCTCAGTCTGTCCAGCACAAATCCTACTATATAGCCTGTTATTACGGCTATGACCGCCTTTGTCGCAAGGATCTTCACTATTGTCCCCGCGCTTATCGCGTCATTTGACAGCATGATCGGCAGCATCTCGTCCGAGGTTGACATGAACACGGCTATGAGCACGCCCGCCCCTATCACGCCTCCGCTGTACAGGTTGGATGCCATAAGTGAAAATCCGCACTGTGGCACTATTCCCAGCACTCCGCCAATCAATGGCCCAAGCTTCTCTGCCTTTCCAAGCACATGTGCCTGTCGGCCTGCAGTTTTTCTCTCAAGCCACTCCATGACCACATAGGTGATGAGCAGAAACGGGATGAGCTTCACCGTATCAAACAGTGCATCCTTAAATGAATCTATAAGCAATTCCTTCATATTATAAAACACTCCTTCTCAGATCAGCACTCGTAGATATTGTACCCACAATTGTCCTGACTGAATCCAAAATACTCCTCGTTGGTCATATCCATGAAATAGCTGCATATCACCCTGCATATTCCGTTATGGCAGACAAACAGTACCGACGAATCCGGATAGGTCTCGCGGGTTTCAATTATCAGATCGTACGTTCTCCTGGCGATATCCATCATGGATTCTCCACCAGGATATCTGTATGCGAACATTCTTTTATTGTTCAGGAAATCCCTGTCGTCCCTCTGGACACCCTCATACACACCGTAATCCTGTTCTATAAGCCTTTCATCCGTAAGTACCGGCAAATGCTTTCTCTCCGCCACCGCTCGTGCTGTCTCCTGTGCCCTGGAGAGCGGCGATGCTATTATCACGTCAATAGAGCAGCTATCCAATCTCTCTGCAAGGAGCTGTGCCTGCTGAAGTCCTTTATCTGTAAGAGGGGAATCTGTCCTGCCACAGACCTTATTAAGTCTGTTCCATTCCGTCTCTCCGTGTCTTGCAACATATAACTTCATATGTTTTCTCCTTCCAGTCATATTGAATATCTGCTCTTTCTCCCAACTGTGTATTAACTACAAAAATCTCATGTCTTTATAATATTAAGCATTTTTGCAAATTAATCAACTGTTTTCGGCTATTAAAGCGTCTGTAATTATCTTCTATATGCTCATGCTGTCTGAGCTCGAACTATTGTCTTTGTTCTGTGAACTGCCATTTGCGCTGTCATTCTGCCCATTATCTGAATCACCATCCGGTCTCTGCATATTTCCATCATCTGAATTGCCACCTGGTCTCTGCATATTTCCATCATCTGAGTTGCCGCCCGGTCTCTGCATTCCGCCATTATCTAAATTGCCGCCCGGTCTCTGCATTCCGCCTGAGCCCTCGCTGTATGTAATATCATCCAGTGTAAATGTACTGTTCTGGTCACCGACAGTCAAAGTGTAGTTATCACCCTGTTTCATGTCTGATGTGCTGATAACAACCGAGTTAAATTTCTTATCCACCTTATAGCTGAGCACCTCCTTGCCATCTGAATCAGTAAGTGTGATCGTTTCGCCGGCGTCAACCCACTCATCAAAGTTAACAAGAGCCGAGCACTGTGTGGACTCATCTCCAAATCCCTGAGCCATACCGGAACCACCCACAGCTACGATCTCGCCGCCTGTTATCGCAGCACAGATTCCGTAGTCCATCGCGCCATTGCCATTGTCAGAAGGACCAAGTACATACACGCTGCCTCCTGTAATTCCAATGTAGCCATTGGAATCTATTCCATCACCGTTGGCATTTATATTTATCGTTCCTCCTGTTATAAGAATATATGCATCATTGTCGGCATCCATGTCCACTCCGCCCATACCTGGGCCGCCTCCAAAACCATCATGGTTGTCTCCCGAGCCTGAGCTGCCTCCAGCTGCATTGAAGCCGTCATCACTGGATATCACATCTATATCACCGCCAGTCACAAGGATCTTATCCCCCTCTACCCCCTCACAACTCTTAGATACATCTATATCTCCACCAGTTATTATCAGAAGTCCCTCCGCATGGATCGCGTCATCGCCAACCGATATGTTGATATCTCCGCCTTCTATATATACATATCCATCCTGCTGGTCGTCATTTCCCGCATGTATACCATCCTCATCACAACTCAGGTTAAATGTTCCATCCGCAATTCTCACGCTATCCTTGCCGTTCAGGCAGTGATCCTGACTGTATATGGTATAAGTACCGCCTGTAACCACCAGGTCATCCTTGGACACGATTCCATGTCCCATGTTATCCTTGACCGTCAGGCTTCCAGTGCCATCAAGTGTGAGATCACATTTGGCAAATATCACAGCGTCCACATTATTGTCATCCGTCTGGACGTAGTCTCCGGATACCGTAAGACTGTTCCCTGCCCCTTCCGCCAACGTAACAAACACCTTGTCAGCGTTCTTTGCATATATAGCCGCATAGTCCGCAGCCATGATCGATACTCCGTCAAGTACAAGTTGAACCTTATCATCATCGCCCGCATCCACCACGATGGTGCCGTCTGTGAGTGTCCCTGACAGAACGTATACACCTGCCGCTTTGATAGTCACCACTCCATCCTCGATTTGAACATTTGAACTATTACATGCGGCTGTCTTTCCCGATAATGTTATCTTTACAGCCTCGCTCTCATCATAGGTTCCCGCCAGATCCCGCTTCGTGAACATATCTGTTATATCTATAGCCGCATCGCTCATGGCTTCATCTATAGCCGCCTGCATTTCCTCCACAGTCATCTCTGTCTTTACACTGGTATTCTCTGCATCCGCACTGCCATTTGGGCTTTCTTTATCAGCGTCAGTCTCTGTGCTCACATCACTTGTCACCTCAGTATCTGAAGTCGAGCTTGTGCTCTGGCTGGTTGAACATCCGGCAAGCATTGCCATGCACATGGCCGCTGTCAACCCTATAGCCAGACATTTGCGGATTCCCGCTATATGTCTCATATATTTATTCTTCCTCGTACGATCATCTCCTTACTAAGTATCTGCCTTATCAACTGACTTCTACAATGTCATGTCCCCCGAATCCACCTGTGCCAGCATGATCTCAAGGTTGCCATTTCTCACTCTGAGGTTATCTATCATATCCTTCTGATTTGTGTGCTTCTTAAGCTTCACCACATATGTAAGCTTGAACAGGCTTCCCATGTTGGTCGTCTTCACATTTATCAGTCTGTAACTGTCTGTACAGTCGGCAAGTATCTCATCAAATGCCTCTGTATAGTCGAGATTTTCAGGCACGGTGATCTTCAGGGCTCTCTCTTCATCCCTTCCGCCGCCAAATCCAGTAAGGTTGCAAATGAACATCGCTCCGCCTAGTATGGCGGCAAATAATACTGCATATCCTATAAATCCCATTCCGGTCACAAGTCCAGCTCCCATCGCAAGGAATATGGCGCATATCTCCTTTGCCGAACCTGGAACCGATCTGAACCTTACAAGGCTGAATGCACCTGCCACAGCAACACCCGCGCCAACATTGCCATTTACCATCATGATCACCACGCACACAACCGCAGGTATAAGTGCCAATGTCACCAGAAAACTCTGGGTGTATTTACTTCTGAATGCGTAAACCAACGCAAGGAATACTCCTATTATAAGGGATACCGCTATGCAGATCAGAAACTCCTGCACTGATATCGTTGTCGCCGTTCCAAATATACTGTCAAATAATCCTGTCATCTTCTATCTCCTCCTGTCTATGTTTGCCACTTTATCATTTACATAATTCGTCTTTTTTAGTTTCTGGCTTTAAATGTATATGATCCACTTATGTCAGCCTACCATCTGTTTATACGCCTCTCCATACTTTGAAAATGACGTCTTGTATGCTCCATACTTTGTGAGCAGATGTGACAGCCACAGCGGGAACCCGCCTGACATCTTGATCTCCATCAACACCTTATATTCTGGTATGACCTTGTGCCCATATGGTTCTTTCTGAAGTGTCAGATCGTCATTCTGCCACAGTATATTGTAATCAAACGTGATCCTGAGCTCCGGATCATCTATTCCTTTGTAGGAATCTCTCTCATACGAGAGAACCACCGCAGGCTCCAGATCCTTGTACACCTGCATGAAGTAATCTATCTCCCTTCCTATCTGACAATCCTCGTGCAGCGGCTGGCCGCCCACCAGATAATCCATAGCCTCCTGTTCAGGCACCTCCAGCCTTCTTTTGTACACAACAGATTTGTATTTCTTCTTGAGCTCAATAAAAACCTCTGAATCGTCATCCGGGACTCCATAGCTTCTGAGCCTGAGCTTTTCTTTGTAAACCGGCTTTTCTATGGAGTCTCTGATGAGCCTGTGGGAAGGAGTGTCGAAATATATGTTAATGATCTGGCTATGTGCAAACCTGTCCGGTTGCATATACCTTATCATTTCGCTCATTATCTGCTCGTACTGTTCTCTATCTAACATGTACTTAAGTTCATATCTTTTAAACGTGTTGTCTGCCATAAGCATCATCCTTTCTTTACCTTATTCCCTCTTGATGATGCTATAATAGCCTGTAAAACTTAAACGAACTTTAAATATAAAAAATTGTCTTCGGTGACTCCTGTTGGTGTGTATTCTCTACGTTGTATATCCAATCGGTAGTGTCGGCGACCGAACTTTGACGCTTCTGTGCCGCCGCAGAGAGCTAGGCGCCCTTATCGTGCTTGGCGCGGCGTGCACGATGGAAGCAAAGTCAAAGTGAGGGTAGACATATACAACATAGAGATTACACCAACAGGAGTCACCGAAGACAACTGCAACGCAAAAACGCCCATCTGCGGATCACTCCACAGATGGACGTCTATAGTCTTATATTATAATCTTATGTCTAGTTGATTTGAAGATGTGGCTCTCGTCAAATGCTTATGATTAGCAAACACCCTGAGCAAGCATAGCGTCAACAACCTTCTCGAAGCCGGCGATGTTAGCACCTGCAACATAGTCTGCGTTTCCGCCAACTGTCATGTCGTATCTCTTTGCTGCATCTGAGATGTTAGCGTAGATTGTCTCCATGATTCCCTTGAGCTTGCCGTCAACTTCCTCGAATGTCCATGAAAGTCTCTCGCTGTTCTGGCTCATCTCAAGAGCTGATGTAGCAACACCACCTGCATTTGCAGCCTTACCACCAACGAAGAGAACACCATTCTCCTGAAGGTACTTAGTAGCCTCAAGAGTTGTAGGCATGTTAGCGCCCTCTGTTACTGAGATAACGCCGTTTGCAACAAGCATCTTAGCATCGTCAAGGTTAAGCTCGTTCTGTGTAGCACATGGAAGAGCAAGGTCACACTTGATTGACCATACGCCGTGATCATTTGCATCCTTCTTTACATGGTACTCAGCTGATGGTCTAGCAGCAGCATAAGCATCAAGACGTGCTCTCTTAACTTCCTTAACTTCCTTAAGAAGTGCAACATCGATTCCTTCTGGATCGTAGATCCAACCTGTAGAATCTGAACATGTAACACACTTAGCACCTAACTGATGTGCCTTCTGGATTGCGTAGATTGCAACATTACCAGCACCTGATACTGCACAAGTCTTGCCTGCGATATCAATGTCATGATCCTTTAACAGTGCGTTTGTAAGGTAAAGCAGTCCGTAACCAGTAGCCTCTGTACGAGCAAGTGATCCACCATATGTAAGTCCCTTACCTGTGAGAACTCCCTCGTATGATCCACGGATTCTCTTGAACTGACCGAACATGAAACCGATCTCTCTAGCGCCTGTTCCGATATCTCCAGCTGGAACATCGACATCAGCACCGATATACTTACAAAGCTCTGTCATGAAGCTCTGGCAGAATGCCATGATCTCTCTGTCTGACTTACCCTTAGGGTCGAAGTCTGAACCACCCTTACCGCCACCGATTGGAAGTGTTGTAAGTGAGTTCTTGAAAACCTGCTCGAAACCAAGGAACTTAATGATACCAAGGTTTACTGATGGGTGAAGTCTGAGACCTCCCTTGTATGGTCCAATGGCATTGTTGAACTGTACACGGAAACCTCTGTTGACCTGTACCTGTCCGTTGTCATCTACCCATGGTACTCTGAACATGAGCTGTCTATCTGGCTCTGTGATTCTCTCGAGGATAGCATTCTTTCTGTAAAGCTCCTCATTTGCCTCGATACAAGGTCTGAGTGAATCAAGAACCTCTGTTACTGCCTGTAAGAACTCAGGCTGATCTGCATTCTTCTTCTGTACTATCTCGAGTACTTCATCAACATATGACATAGTAAAAATCCTCCTAAACTGATTATATATCGTGACCTGTTAATTATTTTCTGACCACGCTCCCTATTATAGTATAGGAAATTAAGATTGTAAAGAAAAAACTTGTGAAATCTAAGTATTTTTTTGTTTTTGCTTAATTTTCCCCTGTTTTTATCAATTAAGCTTATTATTTATAAACATTCTTCTTGTTTTGGGGTATTTCCCGCTGAGTTAAACGTCTAAAGTCTTTTCGACACAGTTTTCACTTTTTACTTCTTCTCCTCATCGTGGTGAAGATCATTCTTCCAGTATCTGCATCTGTGCTTTACATTTGTGGAGAATACGATCTGAGTCTTGGTCTTGCCAAATCTCTGAAGTTCACCAACAAAATGATCGAGATCTGCTGTTGTCTTGAAACGTACCTCAATGAGCATTGAGTAATCTCCTGTCACACAGTTGCACTCCACAACATTTAACACGCTGTCTATATATGGATAGAACTCAGCCTTCTGCTCAGGTGAAACCTCCAGATTGATAAATGCCTTGATATAATGACCCATAGCCTCCGGGTTGAGCTTGGTCGTAAATCCCTCAAGCACGCCCTCGGCAAGCATCCTGTCTATTCTTGTTCCAACTGCTGTAGGTGACATGGACACCTCAGCACCTATATCCTTGAGTGATACACGTGCATTGTCCTGAAGCATGGCAAGTATCTTCTCATCCACCTCATCCAGTCTGTAGTATATCAGTTCTTTCTTTTCCATAAGATGTCTTCTCCTTCTCACTTTCTAAGGCAATTACAATATTATCCTACATAACCGCAATTGTCCTTTTCCCTATTCAAGCACCTTATCTCGTGGTGCAACTTGTGTTTCACAATCATATTAGCATATTTACTTAAGATTATAAATGTGTAGTGTCATTATATACCCTGCTCTGCGCAAATTACAACCTGATTTTTATGTATATTTACCGTTATACCCAACCTGGATTTTTACCCATAAGTTTTCGTCATTTTACGATATAATTATCCTCAAGCCAGTGCGCCACCCCATCCTCATCATTTGATGATATAACCGATGTGGCATACCTTTTTAGCTGTTCATCAGCATTTTGCACTGCGTAGCTTTCGTCAGCAAGTTCAAACATATCTATATCATTCCTGCCATCTCCAAAGGCAACCACCCTGTCGCATTCCAGAAGTTCCTGCAACTGTTTTATTGCATTTGCCTTAGATGCTGCAAACGGCATGATCTCCAGCCATTGTTCATCTGTATAAATGTCTTTCTGATATACACAGTGAAATTTATCCTTATACTTATCGTACAACGGTTTTAATTTTTCCGGACTGTCAATGCAGGTTATGTAGAAAATATCTCCCACTTTCAAGTTCTCTGCTGACTTTACGATATTTGTCCTGACATCCCCCTGCCTGCTGAGCAGAAATTTCTTCATACCATCTGTGCACAGCTCCGGAACATACGAAAATTTCTCCTTGCCATCTATCCGCGCATACACTATCGGAAATATCTGATTACCGAACAGATCGTCAAGCACTGATCCTACCGATTCATCAAAGTAATTTGCAGCAAGGACTTCACCGGTAACATTGTCTACGATAAACGCCCCATTGTATACGATCAGTGGAATTTCTGCCCGCAGTCCGCTTGTCACCTTCTTAGCTGTGATAAGGGAGCGCGCCGTGGCATAAGAGAATATCATTCCTCTATCTGTCAGATTATTGATTACACTGTTTGTATACTCGGATGTGGTCTCATTGCTGCGAAGAAGCGTACCGTCCAGATCTGATACATATAAAGTTTTCATGTTGTCACCCACCTATCACAATTTTTCTGCAATACATACTATATTTCTACAACTCACACATTTTCATACAACGTGCATTATTTCTTATAATGCTTTCGTTTTCCCACAATTCACTCGATTTCCTACTACCCACTAGATTTTCAATTTTCTACTACATACTAGTTTCCATAACACTCTATCTTCTGTACAGGATTTCCACATCGCCGTCCACGAATCCAGCGGCAACAGCCTCGTACTTCTTAAGTTTCTCAGCATATTTTCCTTCTGTGAGATACTTTCTGATCATCTCACAGGAAATATCAAGTATCTTCTCCCAGCCTACACCCTGCTGCCATTCGTACAGATCTTCCCCTGTCGTGAACTCCTCGTAACAATTCCAGTCCTCGTCCTCCTCGTCAAAATAAGTTGAACTTATCAACTGGATCGACCAATGCAAGTCCACCTCTTCATATATATTGAAGTTGATCGCCACCCCCGGCAGCGGCATATTCTCATCTAAAATTCTGTCTAACCATTTTGCAAATTCATCATACATAACTAATCCCCCGTATATAAAACAAAGCTGATGTGAAGTATTCTCTATACACATCAGCCTCGTTTTATGACTCTATATAATTATTACTTGTTGTTCTTGATGTACTCATCAATTCCCTTTGCACCAGCTCTACCAGCTTCCATTGCAAGTATAACTGTTGCAGCACCTGTTACGGCATCGCCACCGGCATATACGCCTTCCTTGGTTGTCTGTCCGTTTGCCTCTTCTGCAACGATACACTTCCACTTGTTTGTCTCAAGTCCCTCTGTTGTAGATGAGATAAGTGGGTTTGGTGAAGTTCCAAGTGACATGATTACTGTGTCAACGTCCATTGTGAACTCTGAATCTGGAATCACAACAGGTCTTCTTCTGCCTGATGCGTCTGGCTCACCGAGCTCCATCTTCACACACTTCATACCGCATACCCAGCCGTTCTCATCCTCAAGGATCTCTGTTGGGTTTGTGAGGAGATCAAATATGATTCCCTCTTCCTTAGCATGATGAACCTCCTCAACTCTGGCTGGGAGCTCCTCCTCTGAACGTCTGTATACGATATGCGTCTCAGCGCCAAGTCTGAGTGCTGTTCTTGCTGCATCCATAGCAACATTTCCACCACCGACAACGGCAACCTTCTTACCTCTCATGATAGGTGTATTTGAATTCTCGTCAAATGCCTTCATGAGGTTGCTTCTTGTGAGGTACTCATTTGCTGAGAATACGCCGTTGGCATTCTCGCCTGGGATACCCATGAACTTAGGAAGTCCTGCACCTGATCCGATGAACACTGCGTCAAATCCCTCATCCTCAAGGAGTGAGTCGATTGTGACTGACTTTCCTACTACTACATTTGTCTCTATCTTAACACCAAGTGACTTGATGTTCTCGATCTCCTTGGCAACTACCTTCTCCTTTGGAAGACGGAACTCTGGAATTCCGTATACGAGAACTCCGCCCGGCTGGTGAAGTGCCTCGAATATAGTTACATCGTAACCCATCTTTGCAAGATCTCCGGCTGCTGTCACACCTGAAGGGCCTGATCCGATGACTGCCACCTTGTGACCGTTCATCTCCTTTGCAGGCTCTGGCTTGATTCCGTTCTCACGAGCCCAGTCAGCAACAAATCTCTCAAGCTTACCGATGGATATCGCCTCGCCCTTGATTCCTCTGATACACTTCTGCTCACACTGTGTCTCCTGTGGGCATACACGTCCACATACAGCAGGAAGTGCTGATGACTCGCTGATGATCTTGAACGCCTCAGCGAAGTTGCCCTCCTTGACCTGAGCTATAAATCCAGGGATATTGATAGATACAGGACAGCCATTCATGCATGGGGCATTCTTGCATCCTATACATCTTGAAGCCTCAGCCATAGCCTCCTCTTCATTATATCCGTAACAAACCTCTTCAAAATTCTTTGCACGTACCTGTGGCTCCTGCTCGCGAACCGGCACTCTCTTCCAAACATCTACTTCTATAGCCATTACTTGTCACCTCCACAGTTTCCACATCCGCCATGATGTGTATCGCCCTCTTTTGCTGCAAGGAATGCTCTGCCCTCTACAGTCTTGTAGAGCTGCTGACGCTGCATAGCCTCCTCAAAGTTCACCTTGTGTCCGTCGAACTCTGGTCCGTCTACACATGCGAACTTGACCTCTCCACCTACTGTTACACGGCAGGCACCACACATACCTGTTCCGTCTACCATGATAGGGTTAAGGCTGACAACTGTAGGAATCTCAAGCTCCTTTGTGAGCTTACATACAAACTTCATCATGATCATAGGTCCGATAGCAACACATACATCATACTTGTTGCCAGCGTCTACAAGCTTCTGGATCTCATTGGTAACGACACCCTTGCTTCCATATGAACCGTCATCTGTTGTGATATACAGGTTGCCGGCTACCTTCTTCATCTTATCCTCAAGAATGATGAGTGACTTGTTTCTTCCTCCGACGATGACATCAGCATCGATACCCTGCTCGTGGAGCCACTTTACCTGTGGGTATACAGGCGCTGTTCCAACACCACCTGCAACGAACAGAATCTTCTTTTTCTTGAGTTCTTCTATATCCTCCTTACAGAACTCTGATGGACATCCAAGTGGTCCAACGAAATCCGCAAATGAATCTCCAACCTTCTTATTCTTCATCATCTCTGTAGCAGCTCCAACTACCTGGAATACTATAGTGATGGTTCCGTCCTCTCTTGAGTAATCACAGATAGTGAGAGGGATTCTCTCTCCATCCTCTGAACCTCTGACAATTACAAACTGTCCCGGAAGACATTTATTTGCAACTCGTGGTGCAACCACGTCCATGAGGTATATGGTCTCTGTCAACTGTTCAACCTTAGTAATCTTATACACTCTGTGCTCCGTCCTTTCCGACAGCCAAATCTGACTGTTATGATCATTTTATTCTGTAAATGGGTGCAAATGCCCCCTATTTATACACGTACGTACTTAATTTAGCAAAAAATATCAACAAAATCAAGGTATATGTAAAAATAGCACTGCATTACTGCAACACTGTGTTTTTCATATTTGCACCGCATCTTCCATATTTGGTACAAATTTATCCTTGCAAGTGCCTTATTCGTTCCTTCAGGCACAAAATCCTAAAAATTATCCTCAGGTGCAAAAAATCCCGCCAAAAGAGAAAATTTTCTCTCTGGCAGGGACTATTATATCTCACGTGATACAAAACTGCATCCACTGTTATTCTTTTGTCTCATCACACAATCTTGCTGGCACATTTCAGTGTCAATACATCTTACTAGCTTTTTCTATATCTTACTTTATATTACTGTCTCTTTCTCTTCGCCTTGGCCTTGAGTGCTTCCTCTTTCCTTCGCTCATTCTCCTGAATTATAAGCTTCTTCATTCCCTCCAGCTTTTTCTGGTTCAGCTTTATCTGCTCAAGCTCGCTCTCCGCTACCTGCTGTGCCTCTTTGCTCTGGAAGCTGACAAACTTGTCAAATGCTCCCGGATAGGCAAATGTCTTTTCTACATTATTATAAGAAAATACTATTCTTATATGGCTTCCATCACATTCCATCACACTGCCTTCACCAAACTTCACATGGTTTACTTTTTCATTCTCAAACATTATTACATCCTCCTATCCATATTATTTCCATCTACAATACAAATGAAACAGACGCACTAAAATTGCTATATGATACGCCTGCCTGTTTCGATTCGCAAGGCTTACTCTGATCACCAAATGTTCTTCCTGCTACTAAATATACTGTAACAAAAAAATCGGCACTTTTTCCAGTTAAAAATGCCGACTTTTTTATTTTCGTGAAAATAGTCACTACGAGTCATGGTTTTTGTTCATTATTGTTTTCTCAAACACATGAAACATACAAAAATGTGCTCATATTTTTACCAAGCCATATTGTGCACTTTTAATCTATCTTACATTTGCTTTGAGAAGTTCCGCAACCTCCGTCTCTGTTGCAAGTGAGAGTGCCTTTGCTGCCAACTCATCTGCTTCAGCCTTCGACCACTTGGCTATCGTTCCTCTTGTCGCAAGGACTGAAGTGGCACTGACTGAAAACTCTCCCAGTCCAAATGATATGAGGAGAGGTATGAGCAACGGATCTGCTGCCGCCTCACCGCACATGCCTACCATGATGCCCACTGCATTTGCCGCCTCGATGATATTCTTCATGGAACGGAGGACTGCAGGATTGTAGGATGAGTACAGATAAGCAACCTTAGCGTTGCCTCTGTCAACCGCCATAGTGTACTGCGTCAGGTCATTTGTGCCTATGCTGAAGAAGTCTGCCTCCTTTGCGAGCAGGTCTGCTATGAGACTTGCCGCAGGAGTCTCTATCATTGCACCGACCTGGATATCCTTGTTGTATGCTATATTCTCAGCGTCAAGCTCCGCCATGAGTTCCTTAACAAGAGCCTTCACACTTCTGATCTCATCAACACATGTGACAAGCGGTACCATAATCTTGATATCGCCAAATGCACTCGCACGGAGAAGTGCCCTCAGCTGTACTCTGTATGAATCTTTATTCTGCAGACAATATCTCACTGCTCTGAAACCTAAGAACGGATTGTCCTCTTTCTCAAGTCCAAGGTATGGGATATCCTTGTCACCGCCCACATCAAGGGTTCTGATGATAACCTCTCTGCCCTCCATGTTCTCAGCAGCCGCCTTGTACGCCTGGAACTGCTCTTCCTCAGATGGGAGCTCCGATGCGCCCATGAACAGAAACTCTGTTCTGAAAAGGCCAACGCCCTCTCCGTCACATGCAGCAACCTGCTTTGCATCCTCCGGATTACCAATATTGCCATACAAATGTACCTTTACACCGTCAGCTGTAACTGTATCTTTGCCTCTATATACCTCAAGGAGAGCCTTGTCGCTAAGATATTTCTCTCTCTTTGCCTGATATTCGTCTATCTCTTCCTGTGACGGATCAAGTATGCAGATTCCATCGCATCCGTCAACTACCGCCATCATGCCGTCTGAGACCATATCAACTATTCCATCCACACTGAGCACCGCCGGTATCTCAAGTGCTCTTGCAAGGATAGCCGAGTGTGAAGTCTTACCGCCGACTGCTGTGATGATTCCTGCCACATTTTCTTTAACGATTCCCGCTGTCATGGATGGGGTGAGATCCTCAGCCACAAGGATAGTTCCAGCTGGAACCTCTGATATGTTCACATCAGGTGTACCTGTGAGTATCTTGAGCATTCTCACCTTGATGTCGCCAATATCAGTTGCTCTCTGTCTTGTGAGCTCATCATCTGCCATCTGGAACATTCCGGCAAACATATCACATGTACTCTCAAATGCAGCCTCTGCACAGGTTCCGCTCATAATCGCGCCCTTTGTGATCTCATCCATCCCCGGATCTGTGAGGAGCAGTATGTGTCCCTCAAGTATCTCGGCATTATGCTCTCCGACACTCTCTTTCATAGCCTCTGCCATGGCATGAGTCTTTTCTGTAAATGCCGCAACAGCATCGTCATATCTCTTGATCTCTGCATCTGTATCTGTGATCGTTCTGTTCTCATATTCCGGCTTTGCGTCAGATATGATCACAACCTTTCCAACGCCATAGCCGGCTGAACCCGCGATTCCTTTATTCATAAGAAAACCTCCAATTATTCTCTATACAACAAATGGTACTCCAGCCGAGTACCATCTGCCTGTAAAATGTACCGAAGTCTGATTTCAGATTTCATATATAAATAGCCCGCTTCGACGTCATGGCAATATACCTATACTACATACTATATTACTCGCCGAATCCTGACTCGATGAGCTCAACTGCCTTTGCAAGAGCCTCCTTCTCGTCTGCACCATCACACTCTATTGTAACCTCTGCACCGCACTTGATGCATGCTGCGATGATGAGCATTACGCTCTTGGCATTGATCTTCTTGCCTGCCACATCAAGAGTTACTGCGCATGAGAACTTTGTCATCTCCTTTGCAAACACTCCTGCTGGTCTCATATGAAGTCCCTGTTCATTTACTACTTTTACTGTCTGTGCTACCATAATAATCTTCTCCTTTTCTAATACGGGCCGCAATGATCATTATACGACTGCAAGTGATTGTATATATCACTTGCAGAATTTGTGTTACATAAGCGGCCCTTGTTTTGTTTAATAATATATTGTGACTTGTAATTATCTGCTTTATGGTTCTGTTTCTTATCAACCCTCGGATTTAGCAGAATTTTGTAAAAACATTTGATCTGCATTTTTCTGTTATATGGTATCACAGCCAGATGTTCCCCACACCTTTTTCGTTATTCCATATATCCGACAGATTTTCACAAACCCCAATTGTATAAATTATAACATTCTGTCGTTTTTTGTGCATTACTTTTGTGCATTTTTTACTCCTGCACTTTTCTCTTGATAAGACCGAGCATGATACATGTGATCGCTGATCCAACAAGCCATGAAATGATGTATGGTAACCAGTTGCCTACTGTTGCGAATACGAATATTCCACCGTGAGGTGCCATCAGTGTACATTTGAACGCTGCTGACATTCCACCTGCAACTGCTGCGCCTACGAGTGTACATGGTATTACGTGGAGTGGATCTGCAGCTGCAAATGGTATTGCGCCCTCTGTGATGAATCCACAAGCCATTACGATGTTTGATACTGTTGAGTTTCTCTCTGCCTTTGTGAACTTCTTAGGGAAGAAGATACATGCAAGGGCAATTCCAAGTGGAGGTACCATACCACCTACCATAACTGATGCCATTGAGATATAGCATGCCTGAACTGCTGGATCTGAGAGCTGTGCGCCGCCTGCGACAAGCTCTGACGCTGTTGCGAGAACCATTGTTCCGTATACATAAGCTGCCTTGTTTATAGGGCCGCCCATGTCTATCGCCATCATACCGCCGAGGATAATTCCAAGTGGGATGAGAAGATTTTTATTTGCAAGGGCTGTCAGCATATCTGAAAGTCCTGTATTGATCAATCCAATAATTGGATTGAGTATAAATATCATAAGTACTGCAACTATAAACATACCAACAAGTGGATATATAAGTGTTGGCTTAATTCCCTCCAGTGACTTAGGGAATTTTGAGCAGATCTTTCTAAGAAGAAGAACTACATATCCTGCAAGGAAACCTGCTGCGATACCGCCGAGGAAACCTGATACTGTATTTCCGCCGCCTTCTGCGACGAATCCAAACTTTGATATAAATGACTGGAAGCCGCCAAGGTTATCTCCTGCCCATACATAACCGGACAAGGCTGCATTTCCGGAAGATGCCAGGATACCGCCGAGGAAACCAACCGCAAGTCCAGGTCTGTCTGCTATGGACTCTGCTATAAATCCTGCAAGCACCGGAACCATCACGCCCATCGCCAGGCCACCGGCATACTTGAAGAATGCTGAGAGCGGGGTCATGGAACCGAAGTTGGATCCACCTGTTGCACCAAATCCGCAAAGTGTATCTATAAGGAATGCAAGAGCTGTGAGGATACCACCGCCGATTACGAATGGGAGCATGTGTGATACTCCGTTCATAAGATGCTTGTATATTCTGCTTCCCACACTGCCATTTGCACTGCTTGACTCTTTTCTGCCGCCCTCCTCGTGGTGAACAGGAACCTGACCATCCACGATCTTCTGTATGAGCTCCTCAGGCTTGTGTATTCCGTCTGCCACTCTTGTGAAAAGAACCGGCTTTCCATCAAATCTTGCTGTTTCAACACTCTTGTCAGCTGCAACTATGATACCATCACAGTTTGCGATCTCTTCATCAGTAAGTATATTTTTTGCTCCGCCTGAGCCATTTGTCTCAGCCTTTAATGCATATCCCATCTTGGCGCCGGCCTTCTCAAGTGCCTCGGCTGCCATATATGTGTGAGCTATCCCTGTAGGACACGCTGTAACGGCAAGCACTCTAAAGCCTTTCTTCTCAGGAGCCTTCTCAACTGCCTTTTCCTCAGGCTTCTCTGCTGTCTCCTCTGGGAACTTTGCGTTCTCATATTTGTCAACGACTGCAAGGAATTCATCCTTGTCTGCTGCCTTCAGAAGCTCTGCTCTGAAGTCCTCATCCATGAGGAGCATAGACAGTCTTGAAAGTACCTCAAGATGTACATCTGATCCGCTCTCTGGTGCTGCGATCATGAAGAACAGGTTTGATGGCTGTCCGTCAAGTGAGTCGTAATCAACTCCATCTGGAACTGTCATAGCTGCAAGTCCAGGTCTCTTGACTGCCTTGTTCTTGGAGTGAGGGATCGCTATTCCTTCTCCTATAGCTGTTGAGCCCTCTTCCTCTCTCTTAAGTATTCCTTCTTTGTATGTTTTCTTGTCTGAGATGTTGCCTGCTGCATCGTGCAGGTTTACAAGGTAGTCGATCGCTGCATCCTTTGAATCTACCTTTACACCCAGAGCAATGCTTTCCTTTGATAAAAGCTCTGTGATTCTCATAAGCGTAACCTCCTCTTAAATAATCAGCCGCATCCACATATGCTGCTGTGCGATATCTGAATCTCCTAAGTATTCCCTCTCACGACGGAACACGTACGTTTTACTATAACTGCTTGTAGAGTTCTTCTACTTTGTCCGCTGTGGCAAGGCCTTCTGAAAATGCTGTGGCACTTCCGGTTGCTGTTCCTCTCTTCAGCGCTTCCATGTAATCGTGATCCTTCAGGTAGCTTGCTGTAAAACCTGCCACCATAGAATCACCTGCCCCTACTGAGTTCACAACTGTTCCCTTTGGAACTCCGATCTTGTGAACCTCTCCTGTCTCTGTGATAAGTATTGCTCCATCCCCTGCCATGGATATGAGTACATTTCGTGCACCCATGACCTGAAGCTTCTTCGCATACTCAACGATCTCGTCGTCGCTCTTTAAGAC
Organism: Coprococcus sp. RTP21281st1_F1_RTP21281_210402; assembly: GCF_040915325.1. Lineage (NCBI taxonomy): Bacteria > Bacillati > Bacillota > Clostridia > Lachnospirales > Lachnospiraceae > Coprococcus > Coprococcus sp. RTP21281st1_F1_RTP21281_210402. The sequence goes on along the minus strand of NZ_JBCPDQ010000009.1, from coordinate 64,118 downwards.
TACTCCGAACATCTCGCCAAGCTCATGGTTATTCGGCTTGATGAGGAATGGATGGAACTTCAATACATTGAGCAGAAGATCCTTTGTCGCATCCACCACGATGTCGATGTTCCTGTTCATAAGCTTCTCCATGATCTGCTCGTATATGTCAGATGGAAGTGAAGCAGGGATGGTTCCCGCAAGTATCAGGCAATCTCCCGACTGGAGCTTGTCCAGCTTGTCAAACATCTGCTGAAGCTCATCTTTCTTAATGTCGGGCCCCTGTCCGTTGATCTCCGTCTCCTGTTCTGCCTTGATCTTGACATTTATCCTGCTGAGACCATTCTTCAGCTGGATAAAATCTGTCTTAACTCCCATGGCCTTGACTCCGTCCTCAATCTCCTTACCGGTAAATCCGGCAACAAAACCGAGAGCTACGGAATCAACTCCTATGTTCTTAAGTACGGTGGAGACATTGATACCTTTGCCGCCATAGAATATAGCTTCTGACTTACTTCTGTTCACCATTCCAAGCTCAAGGCTGTCCATCTTGACAACATAATCGAGCGCCGGATTGAATGTCACCGTATAAATCATTATCTGAGTACCTCCTTTACAACTGTGGCGTCTATGTACTTATCATTTACAAGTCTGTCCGTGATAATACAGGCTTTTTCGATTGCTGCAAATGTCACTGCCGTCACCTTGTCGAACTTGCTGCTGTCAGCAAGGACTATGCTCGCATAAGATCTGTTCACCGCTTCCATCTTCACCATAGCTTCTTCCACATCAACCGTTGTGAATCCGTAATCCATATGGATTCCATTCGTTCCAAGAAAGCACTTTGTGAAATTGAACTTTTTCATGGAATTGACTGCCTCGGCTCCGATGATCGCCTCTGTGATCGGCTTTACAAGTCCGCCTATCATATACGTTCTGAGGTTCTTCTTGAGAAGCCGCTTGGCATGTGCTATTCCATTGGTGACAAATGTGGCATTTGTTTCGCCGATATAGTCGATCATGAGCTCCGTGCTGGTTCCTGCATCTATAAATATGAAATCTTCATCATTGATCATCGTTGCCGCATATTTTGCAATGGCACTTTTCTCTTCGACGTTGAGCTGTGCCTTGGCTGAAACCGGTGCCTCATTGGTGATATATTCATGCTCGATCGCCTTGGCACCACCATGGAATCTCTTGATCTTACCCATATCGTCCAGAGCTATCAAATCTCTTCTTATAGTAGATTCTGACGCTCCCGTGATCTCCGTGAACTCTGCAACTGTCATAGACTTTCTCTCTTTCAGTGCATCTAAAATCGCTGTGTATCTATCCTCGGTCATCATAATAATTGCCTCCTGTCTTTTAAGTATGTCTCCTGTATATGTGTTTTTCGTGTTTGTGTATTTTCTTTTTTCGTGGCTTTTCAGAATGCATATATCTGCATCCGGTGCTTTTAACTTTTCTTTAGGATAACATATTTTTTGACTGTTTTCAATTATTTGTGATTGTTTCAAGGTGGTTTTCACTTGATTTCAGTCACTTTCAATCAATCTATATGCATAATATCATCGTAAATGAAGATTGTCAATCATTATTCTGCATATTTTTGAAGATTTCTGAATTATTTTGATTGTTTTTGACTATTTGCAGGTTTGGTACTCGTTTTGCAGCTTCCAACACACAAAAATAAGACACAGACCAAATCTGATCCGTGCCTTACTCTGCGTTATCAATCTATGATTATTCTGCCACATCCGCAGGATTGACATGCACCATCACATGCTTTACCTTTGGAAAATTCTTCTCTATTCCCTCATGGACCTCTTCCGCTATCTCATGCGCATGTCTTAATGTATATGAACCGTTTACACCTATCTCCACATCTACATATATTTTGTTGCCAAATATCCTTGTGTGAAGAAGATCAACACTGAGAACTTCTTTCTGGGCGAGCACAAAATCCCTCATCTCTTTCTCTGTCTCTTCATCGCATGAGTGATCCACCATCTTATCCATGGCATCCTTGAAGATATCGTATGCCGCCTTAGCTATGAATACAAAGATAACAATACTTGCAATGGAATCCATAACCGGGAATCCCATCATCGCACCACCGATACCGACAAGCGCGCCGACCGATGACAGCGCATCTGATCGGTGATGCCATGCATCTGCCATAAGTGCGCTTGAATCTATCTTCTTCGCATAGTGTCTTGTGTACCAGTACATTATCTCCTTTGTGACAATGGATACAACAGCCGCCACCAGTGCCAGCATCCCCGGTTTCTGCAGGCTTTGGTAATTGCCACCGATTATGTCCTTAACCGCCTGCGAGCCGATCTTGATACCGGTATACAGCAGCACTATAGACAACACGATCGCTGCCACACACTCAAGCCTCTCATGGCCGTAAGGATGCTCCTTGTCGGATTCCTTCGACGCTAGTTTTACTCCAATTATCACTATTATGGTGCTGAACACGTCTGATGCTGAATGTACCGCATCACTTATCATTGCATTTGAATGTGCAAATATTCCCGCAAATAATTTGAATACTGACAACAGTACGTTCTGTACTATCGTTATAAACGATACTTTATTTGCAACCTTTTTAAACTCATCCTCTGATACGGCAGATGCCGCCATCGTGTTTATTTTGTTTGCGCTTTCCATATAATCAGCCATCCTTTCCTAATGAACACCAGTCTATTGATAATCACCTTAATCAAAAGACCGATGCTGTGCGATCAATAAATTTCAGAAAGCTCTTATCACTAAATATATGTGGGAGATTTTATAGAATGTCTAAAAGAGTATAAAAAAACACCCACGACTCAGTATTAGTAACTACTGTCCCGTGGATGTAAAGATTCCACTGCCATGATGGCCCGACTCCTTGGCTTACACCAATGGTCTGCTCAGTTTGTACTGTAGATTTATATGCAGTGCAAAGAGTTAATTTAGGTTACCATCTATGGCAGTCTATGTCAATATTTATTTTCAGATCAAAACTCTTTTTCAAAACTGAACTTAATATCCTTGAGATCAAGTCCATTCGATTTCACATACAGTCGGAGCACATTGAATCTGCCGTAAAATTTGACCTCTTTCCTGATCACAACATCCTTGCCGTCAGTTCCGTTAAATGTGAAGTTGCTCACAGGGAATCCGTTGAAAAACAGGGTACACGGCAGCTGGGCAAGCTTTTCGAGTGTCGAGCTTCCCCTCAGGCTCACCTCATACTCTCCCGGATGTTCAACATCAAGTGCTATGACATAATTCGTGTCGGCGGTGCTGGCCTTCTCTGTCAGATCTATAAGTATGTCTCTGTCGACATTGATGTATTCCACATCATCAATTGAAAAATCGTCCGCCTGCTTTGGACGGTTTATTATCTCTACCTCTACAGGCTCTCCCACAAGACGCTTAAATGCATTCGTATTCATGGCAAAGTTACACACATTCTTTGCAATTCTCTGAAGCTCAGCTCTCAATATACGTCCGTCCTGAAGTGCCTCTATGACATTATCTCCGCCCATGTTCTTCGAGCCGTCCGGGCAGCACATATACATGTCATTCTGTGCCTGTATCATAGTCGCAAAGTCATTTGCATCCGGCTCCATACCCCTGCGGTTGATGGATGCCCACCAATCTGTCATGACCACGCCTGTAAATCCCCACTCATTTCTGAGTATCGTGGTATTCAGATCATAACTTCCTGCGGTGTAGAGACCATTTACCAGACCATATGTTGTCATAACAGAGTCGGCATATCCCGACTTGACAGCTATCTCAAATCCCTTCAGGTATATCTCCCTAAGTGCCCTCTGGGAGATGACCGAGTCCGTCGTATGGCGGTGATACTCCTGATTATTTCCGCAGAAATGCTTGATCGTTCCGGACACGCCGCTGGACTTAAGTCCCTCTAACTGTGCAGTTGCAATGGAACCCGTAAGGTATGGATCCTCGGAGAAATACTCAAAGTTTCGTCCATTAAGCGGGTGACGGTGGATATTCATTCCCGGTCCAAGAAGAACCTCAACCTTATTTGCTGTCATCTCAAGTCCGAGAAGTGCATACAGTCTGGTGTTCAATTCTTTGTTAAATGAACATCCGCACAGAGTGCCATTTGGAAGTGAGAATGCCTTCATACCTGAGTCGAGTCTCATTCCCGATGGTCCGTCATCACAGCACACCGACGGAATCTTATGTGCGATCAAATTTGGCGATACCCCGGCAAATGCTGACGCCGTTCCCGCCGTCACAAGAGAACTTCCCATTCCCTCGCCGCGGACAAAGCATGCCAGATCCTCATCATCAAACTGCGCTATGAACTCATCCATGGTGGCCCTGCCTTCCCTTACATCAAGAAGCATAATTCCCTTGTCACCAGTAACCGGTATCTCCTCCGGCAGTTCCTGCTCTCTCCTGTCATACATATCAACAGTGACTAGAGGTGTCTCCTCATACTCTATAAGCATCCTGCCGTTCTCATCACAGAATGGTTTCATGCGGTCAAACTTCTCATAAGGTGCAAGTGCCTCCTGAAGCTTCTGAAGCTCCACAATCTCGGCAAGCTCAAAGAACAGACACTCTGTTGTATTTCTTATGCTGTTTCCTACATGGATAGTGTAGTCTCCAGCTTCAAGCACATAACAGTTTCTATGGCCCGTGACTCCCGAATCGTCAAATGATGCCATACGGTCAAGCGGAATCTCAAACTTCAGCTCTTCGCTGAGTCCCGGAACAAGTTCCTTTGTCTTCGCAAAATCAATGAGCACTCTGGATGGCTTGCCAAGCCTGCCCTGTGGCATCTCACCGTACACCTGGACAACCTCCTTGCCAAGTCTCTTTCCTGTATTTGTGACTTTGACACAGATATTCGCCACACCTTTTTCAAAATCCAGGCTTGCATGTTTTACGCCGATCTTGAAGTCTGTGTATGACAATCCGTAGCCAAACGGATATCTGACCTTATCCTTTGCAAATGTCTCAAAGTAACGGTATCCCACATAGATATCCTCAGCGTAGAAGTTTCTCTCTTCGCCGCCGAAATTGTCATACGCAGGATAATCCTTGATATCGTAGGCTATCGTGTCTGTGAGTTTTCCTGAAGGGCTGACATCTCCTACGAGGACATCAGCCACTCCATATCCTCCGACCATTCCACCCTGCCATACATACATGCAGGCATCCGGGGAAATCGTGTCAAGAAATGACATATCTATAAGACCGCCGACATTCAAGAGAACGACCATCTTCTGGAAATTCTCTCTGACAAGTCTAAGCATATCAGTCTCTATATCAGTGAGCATAAATGCTCCTTTTTCAAGTGTATTGTCCTTGTCCTCGCCTGCCGTCCTAGCGATTATCACTATGGCCGAATCCGACTCGCCGGCAGCCTCCTGCACGAGCTCCTCTGTAACCGGCATCTCTGCCTGTGACCACGGCTCCTGTCCCCAGCCAAGTCCCAGCTCCACAGGATGTTCCTTATCCCATGCGGCATAAGTCTCTGCCAGTTTCTGATTGACATTTACATCCTTGCACTCATTAAGTGCATCAAGGATTCCTACCACTCTGGCAACATTCACCATGCCGCCTGAACCGGTTCCACTCTTATAATAATGATTCTGCATACGTCCAAATACAGAAACCGTCTCTCCCTGCTTAAGTGGCAGAGCTTTGTTGTCGTTCTTTAACAGAACCAGTCCCTCTGCAGCCATCTCACGGGCTGTCTTCTCATATACTGCCCAGTCAAGTACTCTATCTTCCATGTGTTTAACCTCCGTTGGGTATTTCAAACTTTTAGTGTTTTGTTTACAATTTATATTTTACAGTCAGTTTCGTTTATTTGATATGGAAAAGTTGTTTTATTGCATTACCTGATGACATAACTTTTCTACTGCTTTACATATCTCTGATTTCTGCTGTTAGGTTTATCAGGCAATGTCATCTTTATCAGTCCAAGCTCCATCGCCGGATTTATATAATTTTTTCTAAGGGTCTCTTTGGACTTAAGCCCCAGCGCTTCCATTATGGAATTTGACGTATACGGCACTTCATATTCCATGACCGCCAGCATCCGCTTCACATATTCTGAAACTTCTGAATTCGACCTGTTCACCTGCAAGATGACTTCATCCAAAATCTGATTTATCATATTGAGCATGAATTCTATAAATATGTCCGAGTTGCCTTTTGTATGACATACCGCTATCGCATCATAATATTCATTCTGAAACCGCTCAATCTGGCTCTCCAGCGGTATATATTCAAATACGCTTCTCCACCTATATAAGAGAACTGTATGCCACAATCTTGCCATTCATCCATTTCCATCTGCAAATGGATGAATGAACACAAACTTATAATGAAATATTGCAGATAAAATAAGCGGGTGAATAACTCCCTCATCGCCTTTTCGGAATATACCGGACTCGCGGGCGGTTCTGTACGTCAATATTCCATGAATCCTTTTCAGGTCTGATATACTTGTCGGATCTATTTCGGGGATCTTCTCATAGGCTACGTATGCATTTTGCACTTCCTGTATTTCCTTTTGATCGTCAAGAACCAGATGTCCATTTATTACATCTCTGACATCATTCAATGATAACGAATTTGCCTCTATCTTTAGCGAAGAATGAATTGATCTTATTCTGTTGTTTCTGCGCAAATGTGGTTTTGACTCCAGCTCTTTATGACTGGTAATCCTTCCAACTTTTTCAGATATCTCTGAAACAAGTTCAAGCATTTTATTTGAGATCGTATATAGTGGTATATAACCGCTCATCAGCTCACCTCAATCTTGCTTATTATCTTACCAATTTATTGTGGGATTTTCAATGATGTTTATATACATATCGCAAGATCCCAATGTAGGAATTTGAAGAATCAACGCAAACAACGATAAGCATTAATAAAAAACTACTCTACAAAGCATTGCTTTGCAGAGTAGTTTGTCTACAGTCTGAGACTAAATTTTCTAGACTTTCCCCTATTTTTTATATGGCATAAAAATTATTTAACTTTTATCTTCTTTATACCACTATAACTTCCATATATTTTCTGTGATCCTACGATCTTATAACTTCTCACCCTTACATAATAGATTTTACCAGTCCGCTTCTTAGTTAATGTCACTCTATACTTCGAGTACGGCTTTATTGTATATGTATTTACAGACTTTTTAAATTTGCTATCAAGAGCTGTTTGAATCTCATAGCCACTTACCTTTGTATCTTTAACATACTTAACATATATGCTTGACTTTTTCTGTGATTTGATTCCCTTTATTGCCTGTATCTTAGGCTTTACAACCACTGTTACCTTCTTTGTTGCGGCCTTATATGCGGTCGTCGCTGCTACATAAATGGAAACAGTCACCTTACCTGTATTTTTAACAATCATTTTTCCAGTCTTATCAATCGAAACTACATTGTTATTAGAAGACTTGTATGATATTTTTCCATTTCCATTTGTCTTTGCCTTTATGGTAACAGACTTTCCGCCATATACCAAAGTATAATTTGCAGCATTCGTTGTTATTGTCTGTGTCTTTTTAACTACAGGCTTTTTGGTTATCTCAAAAACACATGTTGCTGTACCTGCATAATAATCCTCTGTCTCTGCAACATATGCCTTAATTATATACTTTCCTTCATTAGATGGTACAGTATTTGAATACTTGTTACTTCCTACTTTAGAATATGTATATGTAACTTTACCCTTTCCATCATTTCCTGTAAGAACTGGAGAAGATGGGCGATCACCAACATGCCAGCCCGCCATCATCAAAACAAGATTATTGAGTGACTTTTTCGTTACAGGCTGTAAACTACTATATTTATCTGTAATTGTAAACTTACAGGTTGCAACTCCACCATAATATTCATCAGTCTCTGCAACAACAGCTTTTATTATATATGTTCCCGCCTTTGTTGGTATAGCACTTGTGTACTCTGTACTTCCAACTGATGCATAGCTATATATTACTGCGCCATTGCCCAAATTGCCTGTCAAAATTGGTGTTGATGCATTTTCGCTTATATCCCAATCGTCAAGTATTAATACTAAGTTATCCAATAATTTTTTGACTACCGGAGCTGGCTTACTATTGTTATCCGTTATTGTGAACGTACATGTTGCCACTCCAGCGCAATATCTATCAGTCCCTGCTACCTCTGCCTTTACAGTATATGTTCCTGCTTTTGTCGGAAATTCTGCTGTGAAAACATCGCTTCCCTCTGGTGCATATGTATATGTTACCGCACCATTACCATCATTTCCAAGTAATACTGGCTGTGATGCCGTTCCGCTCAAATCCCAATCAGACATTTTAACTGCAAGATTACTTAATATTCTTTTTGTCGCAATGGTCAAGATATTACTTCTACATCCAGTATAAATTTCGTTCTTATTTTCATATGTACATATACCATATGCTTCTACCAAATAAGTATATGTAGTATTCTGTTTTAAACCAGATATAACACAAGAGGTTGTTGAACCATTTGCTATATCCTTCACCTTTGAATATGTATCATCATTCTGATTATACAAATAAATATTATATCCATCTGCTCCTCTTACTGAATCCCATGATATGTTTACACTATCAGCAGAATACTTTACAAGTGATGCATTTGTAGAATCAAGATACAAGCCATGACATTCGGCACCTGATGCACCTAAACAATAATCATTTGCTGCATTAACCCTGTACTCATATGTTATTCCTGATATACAATTTTTATCTTCGTATGTATCTATGTCTTCTCCTGAAACAACTGCTATTCTAGAATAGTCACTGTCCGTTGCCTTCTTACGATACACTTCGTATTTTGTTGCACCTGACACGGTATCCCATGATAACCGGAAACCGCCCTGTATTGTTGTCAGACCGAGAGCATTACAAGTATCAAGGCTTGTTGCCACCTTCTTTATTGTGAATTTCTGAGCTGAACTCTCATTTTTTTCATACAACCACACATTTGTACCATCTGCCGAGCCATTGCTATCTATATCAAGTACCGCATCTCCACATGATGCGTTTATAAAATAAGCACCTTCTGCTCCTCTCACAAACCACTTTTGCGCAGTCGTATTATTTCTTGTATATACTCCTACATTCGTTTCATTTTCCTGTCCCCAATTAGTATCATCAAGAGCTTTATCAGAAGCATTGTTTATTATTTCATATGATCCGCTTTCTCTCTTTCTAAAATGCCAAAGCTGATTTTTCTGTCCCGAGGCGGTTCTTATTGTCACATTGTCATCGCTATCGGCTGTCAAATACTTACCATTTCCTGTATTGATTATATTTGCGTAAAAGTCATCTCCTAAGTTAACTATCGAACTATCATATCCATATGTACTTACTGTCTTCACTGCTTCCTTCTGACGATGCTCTTTATCATTATAAGGTATTGCATATATATCAATTCTATAATGTCCTTCTTTCGGAATTGTAAATTGATAACTATTTGCATTTACATCTCCGTTTGAACCTGTTGCTCCACCGATGCACTCTTCCCCAGTATCAGTATTGGTGATGATTAACCAATAATGTAAGAAATCACTCTGACTGCTCGTTTTATTCCACGTAATATTTATTTTATCTCCAACTATGTAACACTCTCTGTTTGTTGTAATCGTTGGAGTTGTCATTTCTCCTGAAGCCCCACTCAAAGCACTTATGTGTAATACTCTTGCACCAACATCACACCCATTACTCCATGTGTGTGGATCACACCATTTTCCAAACGCTCTAGGAGTATTATTTCTAGCTCCGTTATGTGCGTAATAGGTTGCATAACCACTACTATTATATCCTCCACAAATCATTATATGTGGTCTGTATGTATGCGTATTACACCACTCTATTACAACATCTCCAGCCGCAAGAATATCTCCATCCAGACTTTTTGTCGCCTGTCCAGATGAATCAAGCTTTAAAATCTGTCCTTGTACTCCAGTTGCATTTGATACTGCATTATAACAATTTGTCGTTATTGTCTCAGTATTTATTGATATACCACCAGCCTGTACACACCGAGAAACAAATTCAGCGCATAATCCTACACCATCATTCCAATGACTTGCTGCATATTGTAACGCTGCTTCAGCGTTATATCCAGCAGCCTCTACTTTATCAGCTTTCTTTCCTGGCATAAATGGTACTAACGTAACAATCATCACGGCTGCCATTATCATGCTAATCCATCTTTTTTTCCGTAGCGAAATACCTTTATTCCACTTTTCATTCATACTCATAAATTTTCCTCCTCTTCCTACAAACTACTCAAGAAAAACACAATCTTCATTATTTGCCAAGTGCATCCCCCCATTTTTCTTTTGCTAATATCCTATTGCTTTTCATTTTAACGGAATGCCCGTTAAAAGTCAATTTCAATGAACATTTGTAATATATTTTATAGAAGTATATTTTTTTAGTAACTTAGGAGTACCTAATGCATTATTATGAAATAATTAAATCACTTCGTGAAGATAATGACCTTAACCAGACTCAGGTTGCAAATATAATACATGTTGCGCAGACAACATATTCTGACTACGAAAAAGGCAAAGTTCGCATGCCGATTGAATGTCTTATCGAACTTGCCAGGTATTACAACGTTGATATGAATTACATAACTGGTGTTTCTAGCTGCAAACAGCCATTTCCCATAAAAAAATAAGACACTGACCAACATCATTTTGATCAGTGTCTTATTTTTATTTACGAGTAAAACCTACGAACGATAATCCCCATTGATCTTCACGTAATCATATGTCAGGTCACAGCCCCATGCCTTGGCTGTAACATCGCCGATTCCGAGATCTATGTTGATGTGGATTTCATCTGAGCTCAATACCTTGGCTGCCTTCTCCTCTGAGAATGGTACGCCTGCGCCGTTGCGGCATACTGGAACCACGCCAAATTCCGACTCGAGATCTACTGCAACCTTGTCTATATCAAAGTCAGCCTCCGCATATCCGATGGCACAGAGAATACGTCCCCAGTTGGCATCCTCGCCGAACATAGCACACTTTGTAAGTGGGGAACGGATAACGCTCTTTGCCACGATAATGGCTGTGTCAAGGTCAGGTGCCCCTGCAACTGTACACTCGATCATCTTGGTTGCTCCCTCACCGTCTGATGCAAGCATCATGGTCATGCACTCCATAACTATATAGAGGGCCTTCTTGAACTTCTCATAAGCTTCGTTCTCCGTGTCGATGAGCTTGTTGCCAGCAAGGCCATTTGCCATGACTGTCAGGGTATCATTTGTGGACTGATCTCCGTCTACGGAGAGGCAGTTGTATGTAACCTTTACGATCTCTGAGAGCGCCTTCTGGATCAGCTCTGATGTGATGGCTATGTCTGATGTGATGAAGTTAAGCGTTGTAGCCATGTTTGGATGGATCATTCCGCTTCCCTTTGCCATACCTCCGAGGGTGCATGTCACTCCGTCTATGTCAAACTGGACAGCAACCTGCTTGTCAACTGTGTCTGTGGTCATGATAGCATTTGCAGCCTTGTCGTTGCCGTCTGCTGTGAGACCGTCTGCAAGTTCTTTCATATGCTCCTCAAATGGCTCGATAGGGATGATCTGTCCGATGACACCTGTTGAAGCATTGATGACAAGGTTCACATCTATACCCAGGGCATCCGCTGCAAGCTGGGATATCTTCTCAGCCTTCTCTATTCCATCCGCGTTGCATGTGTTGGCATTCTTGGAGTTCACAATGACTGCCTGTGCCTTGTTGCCAGATTTCTTCAGGTGTTCCTTGGTAACTGTGACCGGTGCGCCCTTCACCTTGTTCTGTGTATACACGCCTGCTGCCACACATGGCACCTCTGAAAATACCATTCCGAGATCATTCTTGTTCTTGTCAGGGTTCAGTCCACAGTTAAGTCCATTTGCCGTGAAACCCTTGGCCGCGCACACGCCACCGTCTACATATGTATAACCATCATATATCTTCTTGTTCATAGTAATCCAATCCCTTCTAAATATATTTTAACCAATCTTCATCAATTGGATGTGCACAAGTATATAGTACAATCTGTAATCGTTTTGACATTAACTGATGCAGGACATACGAAGGCGCCGGCTCTCAGTGAGCCTGCGAGCGCTAGTGCCGCTGCAGCCTGAGTTGAGCGGGAGCGCTCCTGCATGGTTATGTCAAACACGATACAGACTATGTCAACTTAATGTGCACATCCAATTGATACATCCTATCTATTCACCCACGCAAGGAACTTGTCCAGTCTGCCCACGGTCTTGTCTTTTCCTATCACGTTCATGATGGTGAACAGGTCAGGTGAGTTCTGCTTGCCTGTTATGGCAACTCTTACTATGGTACATACATCTGTGATGCTACCCTTGTATCCGTCAGGATTCTGCTTGTACTCCTTGACATTTGGACAGTAGCCGATCTTCTCGCCCATGACCTTCATGCTTGAGAACCAGTCTTCTGAGTCAAGGAAGAGATCCTTCTTGTACTCCTCGATAACCTCTGTGATCATCTCCGGTGTGTACTTCTCGTCTATCTCATACTGGAGATCCAGCTCGTCCTCGGGAGTGTACAGATAACCGAACATAGCGCGCAGATCTGACCATTTGCCGACATCCTTGCGGACCTTCTTGCCTGACATCTTCCACAGATTGATGGTCTTCATGAAGCCGTCCTTATCCTGTGTGCCAAATGTGTATATGTTCTCGTCATGCTCCTTTGCCCACTCCATGATGAGGTCGTAACACTCCTCGGCTGTGAGCTTTGAGATCATCTCCTTGCTGACATCATTGAGCTTCACCATGTCAAAAAGTGCGCCGCTGACAGGCATCTTCTTGAGTGATAATGTAAAGTCGTCTATTGTCTTGTCTGCATGTGCTGCATGCCACTCTTCGTAGTTGGAGTTTGCTATTGTCATAAGGTACTCAAGCACGCTGACTGATGGGAATCCCTGCTCTGCATAGAATCCAACCGCAGCCTCCGGGTCCTTTCTCTTGCTGAGCTTTCTCTTTCTCTGGTGCTCGCCCTCCTCGTCCACTGTAACCTCAAGCTTCATGATAGGTGCGATGTGCGCATACTTTGGAAGCGCAAATCCACACAGATCAAAGAGCTGCTTGTGAAGTGGATATGATGCAAGCCACTCGTCACCTCTGATGACAAGATTTGTCCTCATGAAATGATCGTCAACTGCATGTGCAAAATGGTATGTAGGTATTCCGTCTGACTTCAGAAGTACCACATCCATGATATTCTCAGGCATCTCGATCTTGCCCCTGATAGGATCGCTGTAGATAACAGTCTTTCCTGCCTCGCCCGGACTCTTGAGTCTCACAACATATGGCTCGCCCGCTGCAAGCTTCTCCTCTATCTGCTCGTATGTCAGATTTCTTCCTACTGCATACTCGCCGTAATATCCTATGTCAACCTTTGCAGCCTCCTGCTTTGCCCTGATCTCATCAAGCTCCTCGGCTGTTGTGAAGTCAGGATATGCATATCCCTCCTGCATAAGCTTCTTGACACATGTCTGATATATCTCTTTTCTCTCACTCTGCTTATATGGACCATATATAGTCTCACCGCCCTCAAATGGTCCCTCGTCAAATCCAAGGTCAAACTTCTTCAGCGAATTGATAATCTCATTTACACCGTCCTCAAGCTCCCTCTTTCTGTCAGTGTCCTCTATTCTGAGGTAGAACACGCCGCCACTCTGCTTTGCAAGCTTTCTTGAGATCATGGCTGCATACAGTCCACCGATGTGCATGTATCCTGTAGGGCTTGGCGCAAATCTTGTTACCCTTGCTCCCTCTGGAAGATCTCTCTCCGGAAATCTCTTCTCAAGGTCATCCACTGTATCTGTTATATCTGCAAATATCAAATCCGCTAATTTGTTGTAATCCATCTCCTGTTTTCACCTTTCTGCTATATCACTTATCATCAAGAGTCTGCTTGATGATCGCTTCATTATATCCTGTCTGATTATAATTTGTATTATGTTTTACGTCAATTCCTTAAACCACAATGGCAATTGCATAGATTCCATATACTTATCGCCTTGACTTACACGTAAAATTTTCCACAACTATCTCATACACATTTACCGCTGCAAGCATCTGGTCTGAGTAGTTATACTTCTTCTTTTCTACCTTGTCAAACGATCTCATATTCTCGGTATTTCTCGCAAGCTGATGATTCATAAGGCAGTTGAGTGCCTCGCACTTTTCCTCAGGATCTGTCAGCTTTCTGGCTGTGCCATTTCCCATGATACTGCTGTAGAGATAACCAAAGCTGCAGGCATTTGGTCCCTCAACCAGATAGTGATCTGTGTCCATCTCTATGGCCACCTTCGGATCCGCTGCCAGAGCATCCACCTTCCTGCCCTCACCGGCAGAGTGGAAATAAAGCTTCAGAACATCCTCCTCGTAGGTATAACCGAAATTCAGCGGAACTATGTACATTCCCTCTTCATCGTGAACCGCCATCCGGAACACCTTACACGAATCAAGTACATCCACTATCTCTTCACGATCTGTTATCATCCTGTCACTTCTCCGCATCTCCCGCATACAATACCTCCTTTTTCAGCGTACAATCTATTAAAATAGTATAAATGACGTCAGCATATTTGCAAGTTTTTTGAACTTTATATTATTCGGATTTTCAAAACTTTTTTATTTCTGATCCAGGCTCCACGCTTTAACTTTGTATGATGTAACTCCAAGTATCGTCTCACCGTCTATCTGAAGTGGTGTCGGACGATCAAATTCAACCTCAACCTCTTTTGCGTTGAATATATCAACATGCTTTTCGTACTTGACATGCTCCCCCTTGAATATAGAAGGAAAAATCATAAGGGTTCCAAGCTTGCCCTTGCCGTGGAACACCATAACCGAAACTGTATGCTCCGGATTCAGTCTGTCCTGCCCGGGGGTAGCCATCATTCCGCCGCCATAATATCTGCCATTCATGGTTGGCACGAGCCAGGCATTTTTATATTCATGACGGACTCCATCCACTTTCACCACAGCATTTCTCGGTTTGAATGCGTAGAGCAGGCCTTTGATAGCTATAGCCGTGTAGTTCACAGGCTTGTTCTTATGAGTTTTCTCATTCTTTGTCCTCTGGCGGTCGCCCTCCTCACAGCAGTAACCGTCTATTCCGAATCCAACATTGTTCATGAACAGCCACTTTTTGCCGTTGATCGTCACCTCCGGCAGATGCTGTATGTACTGATTTATCTGGTAATCCGGAGTGTCATGACTGTTATGTCCTATGTCCTTTGCAAAGTCATTGCCGCTTCCGGAGGCATAATAGTAGATGGTATTCTTCACATCCATGTCCTTTATGTCATTCACAAATATGTTCAGCGTTCCGTCACCGCCGCACAGGATAACCTCGTCATCCTCTGCAAGCGATCCCATGAACTCCGCATATGAAGCGATCTCTGTCATCTTCTTGAGTATCGCATCAGGATATGTATCTGCAAGTGCCTGCACGTCATACATACATTTGCCGTTGCCCGCCAGTGAATTATATAAAATGTACTTCTTTCCCATAGTTTTTACCCTTTTCATCTTTCTCAAGGACAAGTCTCACCCTGTCGCTGATCTCATTCTTCTTCATTGCTTTTACCTCATCGGCAGGTATCACATCCACCACATCTATATAGACGTCAGATCTGCGCCTCAGCACATTCCTGTAGATATTCTCCGTTCCGTGTATCGCCATGACGACTATCGGCGCATGCGCTTTCTGGGCTATCCTGAAAACACCCGTGTGAAATGGCAGAAGTCCGCCCTGTCTGTTTCTCGTTCCCTCCGGGTATACTCCAACTGCCATATCTCCCTTCTGGAGAATCTCGGTAGCCGTCTTGATCGTAGACAATGCCTTACCCGGATCTGATCTGTCTATCGGCATAAAGCAGCATCTTCTGATGATCCTGCCGAATATCGGTATCTTAAAATTCTCCGGCTTGGATACAAATGCCACATCCCACTTCTTAAATACATGCCATTCTATCAGCGGATCATAATTTGACAGATGATTTCCCACAAAGAGTGGTTTGACATCCACTGGAATCTTCTCCATGCCAGTCACATGCATTTTCACTCTTAGAAACCACATGGCAAATCCGGTGGCACCATACAGCAGATGCCTGTAGAACCTGCTGTCCTCCGTATACTGCCTGTCAGTTCTCACGAACAGACTGCACACGAAGAGAAAAAGTATGTACATCAGAAATATGGCTATGATTCCGCCAAGTATATATATAATTATCACTTTTTATTCCACCCTTTTCTAATGTCATCCATAAGCTTCATCATATATATAGACTCTGACAAAGGCATCGATTTACTCTGGAACTGTCCCTGTCTGATCATATCAAGGCTTTCCATGACCTCGTACTCGTAGCCGCTTATCTGCTTTGGCACATCCACATGTCTTATCAGTCTGTCCTCGCAGTCAAATACATCTATCCACTGTGGATTATTTATATTCTGGACTATCATGTATCCCTTCTCACCGTAAAAGATGCCTTTTCTGTCTGATCTTCCGTACATGCTGTGGGTTGTCACTGCCATCCTGCCGTCTCTGTATTTGACGGTTATACTCTCCTGTCCGTCTACTCCAGTCTCGTGCATCATAACAGAGGACTCAATATCCGAGATATCCTTTCCCATATGCATGACAATGAAGTTCAGCCCGTAAACTCCCACGTCTAAAAGGGCACCCCCTGCCAGCTCTGGTCTGATCAGGCGCTCTATCTTTGATATCGGATAGGACAGATTGCAGGTCATTGTCCTGATATCCCCTATCACACCTGATTCAAGAATTTCATTTATTATCTGTCTGGACGGCATATACCGCGTCCATATTGCCTCAGCCACATACACCTTCTTCTCCGCTGCCAGAGCTGCGATCTCCTCAGCCTGCGCAGCATCGTAGGTAAATGCTTTCTCGCAGAGTACATTTCTTCCATGTTCTATGCAGAGCTTCATATGCTCATAGTGATGTGAATGCGGCGTTGCAATATATATAAGATCTATCGCATCATCACTTACCAGTTCCTCATAACTTCCATAAGCCTTATCTATATCAAATTCCCTGGCAAATGCATTTGCCTTTTCCAAAGTTCTTGAACCTACCGCATACAGCTCCACATCATCCATCTTATTTATCGTATCTGCCATGACACCGGCGATCTTGCCTGCGCCTAATATTCCTATGTTCATATGCTGTCATCCTCCTGTTTTTTCTATCTGTTTTCCAGCGCTGACACTGCATATATATCTTCAAAAGTACATCTCTTTTTGTTTTCGACATATTTTGACACTCCATATCAGATTATAACACACAGACGGGAAAATAGAAGAAAAACTCCTGATGCCAGCGATAACTGACACCAGGAGTCCTCCCCTTTATCTTGAGCACCATAATAAGCACCCAACCCACTATATATGTTGTACTATGCATCTCTATCGGCTACACATATTCTACAGTGTAAAATATGTTGTTCCACAATCCGCATGTTACTCTCTGTACATAAGGTAGCTGTACATATCTGCATAATCATGTCTCTCATTCTTGATGAAATCGATGGCTTCCCTTGGATGCTGATTCAGCATTCCGGTCAGCATGTATGGCACATCATAGCCCCATACTGCATCTCCCTTTGCCTTGAGCGGAACCATGTACTGCTCTATGAACTTCAAGATGTGGTACAGGTTGTACTTTGGATTTCTGAGGAATCCAAGAAGAAGCTCAAGCGCACAATTTCCTGCGCCCCTGCCCATACAGCTTACAGTTCCATCGAGCATGCTCGCACCACTCCTCATTGCCTCAACAGTGTTGGCATAGGCAAGCTTTAAGTTGTCGTGTGCATGTATTCCTATCTTCTTGCCATACTTCTCTCCAACTGCGACATATTTCTCCGCGAGTTTCTTGATCTGCTCAGGGTACAGTGAGCCGTAGCTGTCAACAATGTATATTCCATCTACATTGCTCTTACCAAGCAGCTCAAGAGCAAGATCGATATCCGACTCCTGATCCTTTGAAACTGCCATGATATTGCATGTGGTCTCGTATCCCTTTGCATGTGCATCCTCAATCATCTCGATGGCTGCAGGCATGGTGTTGATGTATGTCGCCACCCTCACCAGATCGATAACACTGTCGGCTCTGTCGATGATATCCTTCTTGTAGTCGCATCTTCCGACATCAGCCATAACTGAAATTTTCAGATCTGTATTGTTCTCTCCAACGATGGCTCTTATATCCTCCTCGTTGCAGAACTTCCATTTGCCGAATTTGTTCACATCAAACATTTCCTTGGAGGCCTTATAGCCGAATTCCATATAATCAACCCCCGCCTTGATGTTCGCTTCATAGAGGGCTCTTATAAACTCGTCAGTAAAATAGAAATCGTTGACAAGTCCTCCATCTCTTATTGTTGCGTCAAGTACCTGAATGTCAGGTCTGTAGGTGATCAGATCTCCGCCTATCATAATAGTGTCCTCCTTCTTGTTTTTTGTTTTGATTTTCTCCTCAGTTTTCTCGGTTTAAACTTACGTCACTTTAACGCGTTGGTGTATGTTAGTAACTTTATTTAGTATAGCACACAAATAAATTAATGCAAGGACTTTATTCAAAAATGCAATCTTTGGTGATTCTGTTTTTATCCTTTTTCGCAGGGAAAGCAAAGTCTTAGGATAATTTTATCCTAAACAAGCGAAATATAGCCCAAAAGATACAACTTTCTGGAACTTTGTATCTTTTAGGCCTAAATTGTTGATTTCTGGATAATTTTTAGCTCAGATCCTCGCCGTTAGTCTCGATGACCTTCTTGTACCAGTAGAAGGAATCCTTTCTGTATCTCGCAAGATCCTTCATGTCAAACTCATCTCTGTTGACATATATAAAGCCGTATCTCTTGGTGATTCCCTCGTGGGTGGACACGAGATCAATTGCTGACCAAGGACAGTAACCCATCATCTCTGCGCCCTCGTCTGCTGCCAGCTTGATCTGCTCTATATGCTTTCTTAAGTACTCTATACGATAGTCGTCGTGTACCTTGCCGTCCTCTGTGAGCTTGTCATATGCGCCAAGACCATTCTCTGTCACGATCATAGGAAGGTGATATCTGCTGTACATCTCTCTTATAGTTGCCCTGAAGCCGTCAGGGTCTATCTCCCAGCCAAACTCTGTGCGAAGAAGATTTGGATTTGGATACGCCTTGTATACCCCCGGCTCAATACCGGCTGATTGCTGATCCTTTTTTTCTGAGTCCGTCACAGCAACCGGGCTGTCATCCCACTCAACCGTTGCAGTGTTATAATAATTGAAACCTATAAAATCAGGCTTTGCCTGCGCCATGATATCCATATCTCCAGCCTCAATAACAGGGATAGCGTCATGCTCTTCAAGGAACTTCCACACCAGGTCGTTGTATCTTCCATACACTGCCATATCAAGGTAAAGCCAGTTTCTTATCGCGTTGAAGTTCTGTGCTGCCAGGACATCCTTCGGCTTACATGTGGCAGGATATACCAGTGAAATATTTGGTGCAGGACCAATCTTTGCACCAGGACACATCTCATGGAGAAGCTTCATGGCCTTTGCCTGAGCAAGGAGCATGTGGTGATTCTCCTGATAAAGCTTCTTGTATTTATTTGTCACGCCCTCCATGTTGCAGGTTCCGATCACGTCACCCACAAGTGTGAGCATGTTCTGCTCATTGATAGTCAGCCAGTACTTTACTCTGTCGCCATAATTTGTGTAGAGAAGCTTTGCAAATTCAACAAACTCGTCAACACTCTCTCTTCTCGACCAGCCACCTTTTTTCTCAAGAGCCGCAGGAAGATCAAAATGGAACATTGTGACAAGCGGCTCGATTCCGTACTTGAGGCACTCATTTATCACATTGTTGTAGAAGTCAATTCCCTCCTGGTTGACTCTGCCGGTTCCCTCTGGGAGGACTCTGCTCCACGCGATGGAGAATCTGAATGTCTTGAATCCCATCTCAGCCATGAGGGCTATGTCCTCTGCATATCTGTGATAAAAATCAGCACACACATCCAGCTCACTTGTTCCCGCTGGAACTGTCTTGATGTCCTGCACACTTGGGCCCTTGCCGTGTGACAGATTGGCGCCCTCAACCTGATATGCGCTTGTTGATGCTCCCCAGAGGAAATTCTCCGGAAGTCCATGTTTCTTTGTGATTATCATAATTTTCCCTCCATGGATTTACATTTTCAATAGTATTTATAAAAGAGATGAACCATCTGTTCCAGTTCATCTCCATCTTACGTTTGTTTTATTGCGATTTTATTTCACGCCCTCATACTTCTGCTTATAGTTGTACAACGCGCCAAGAAGATTCGAATCATTGCGGAACTTGCATGTGTCGATAACCATGCCATCGTAGGTCTTTGTAATCTTTCTTATCTTGTCCACATACTTCTTAACCCCCGGAACAAAGTTCGGATTGGCACTCATTCCACCTCCGATAAGTATGACATCCGGATCTATCGTCATGTACAGGTTACAGCAGAGCTTTGCTATGGAGAAGTATGAGTCCTCAACCATATCTATGATCTCCTGATTGCCCTCATCTATCCATTGATATACCATCTCACCGGTCACCTCTTCTGGCTTCATATGCATTATCTTGGATGCCTTGTATGTAATGGAGCTTGCAGTACATGTTGAGGTTACCATGAACGGGTTATATTCAAATGTCTCCTCAACAGTCAGCTCTTCACAGCATCTGACATTATCAGCTTCTTCCCTTGTCATGTTCATGAGGGCATATGACAATTCACCTGCCAGAAGTCTCTTGCCTCTGTGGATCTTTCTGTCAATGATTATTCCACCGCCGATTCCTGTACCCACGACAACGACTACTGCATTTGTAGCCGTACTGGCATTGCCCAGCCACAACTCTGCGAGAGCCGCACATTTGCCATCGTTCTCAAGGGCTACAGACACACCGCCGCATGCCTCTGATATGAGATCACCAAGATGTGCACCATCAAGATACTTGATCCCGCCACCGCCGTACACTATGCCGCGCTCGACATCTATCTGTCCAGGAAGCCCCATGGCAATTCCTGTTATGTCACAGTCCAGTACCTTCTCGTCATACACCTTCTTGATCTGCGCCACAAATGCCGGAGTTCCAGCCTCGGCATATCTGTCGGTTGGAGTCTTACCCTTTCCCGATATATTGCCCTCATCGTCCATTAACGCATACTTTATAAATGTTGCCCCTACATCAAATACTAAATACATAAGTCCCTCCTGTTTTCTCATTACCCATTGCTTTTTCTTTCTATATATATTTTTATATTCACCTTGTCACTCTCGTTCTCTCCACTGCGTCCTTCCAGCCTGCAAGGAGCGTCTCCCTCTTATCTTCGGTTATCCCCGGCTCAAATCTTCTGTCGGCCTTCCAGTAGCCCTTGATCTCATCCAGACTGTCATAGTAGCCAACAGCAAGTCCAGCCAGATATGCAACACCCAGAGCCGTTGTCTCCGTGATCACAGGCCGCACTATCTCGGCATTCTCTATATCTGCCTGGAACTGCATCAGGAAGTTGTTGGCGCTGGCGCCGCCGTCCACTCGAAGGCTTGTGATAGGAAGTCCTGCATCCATCTCCATAGCCGCAAGAACATCCGATGTCTCATATGCCAGCGATTCGACTGTCGCCCTGACAAAGTGCGCCTTATTTGTTCCCCTTGTAAGGCCGAACACTGCCCCTCTGGCGTACGCATCCCAGTAAGGAGCGCCAAGTCCCGTAAATGCAGGTACCACATATACACCATTACTGTCCGGCACAGACAGAGCAATGCGCTCAGTGTCCGCTGCATTGTCTATGAGCTTCATCTCATCCCTGAGCCACTTGATGGCTGCTCCAGCCACAAACACACTTCCCTCAAGCGCATAGCTGACTTTTCCGTCAAGTCCTATGGCTATAGTGGTGAGAAGTCCCTGCTGCGAGTCAACTGCCTTATCCCCCGTATTCATGAGGAGGAAACAACCTGTTCCGTAGGTGTTCTTCACATCACCGGCCTCAAAGCAGCACTGTCCGAACAGCGCAGCCTGCTGATCTCCGGCAACTCCCGCTATAGGCACCTCACCGCCAAATATCTCCCTGTCCGTGTATCCGTATATCTCACTGGAATTTCTCACTGCCGGAAGCATGCTCTCCGGGATGTTGAACTTTGCAAGCAATTCCTTGTCCCACTCCAGTGTATGAATGTTGAAAAGCATGGTACGCGACGCGTTTGTGTAGTCCGTTGCGTGAACTCTTCCGCCTGTGAGCTTGTATATAAGCCATGTGTCAACGGTTCCGAACATCAGCTCCCCCGCCTCTGCGCGTTCCCTGGCTCCAGGCACATTATCAAGTATCCACTCTATCTTCGTTGCAGAGAAATACGGATCTACTATCAGTCCCGTTTTCTCTCTTATCACCTTGTCATATTCTTCAGCCTTAAGCTGCTCTATCCTGTCCGCAGTTCTCCTGCACTGCCACACTATGGCATGGTACACCGGATTGCCGGTCTTTCGATCCCACACTATGGTTGTCTCTCTCTGGTTGGTAATTCCTATTGCGGCTATGTCCTCGGTGCGGATTCCCATGGTCTCCCTCGCCTCCATCATCACCGACATCTGGGTTGCCCATATCTCCATAGGGTCATGCTCCACCCATCCGTTATTCGGGAAATGCTGGGTGAACTCCTTCTGTTTCACTGAGCATATCCTGCCTTCCTTATCAAATATTATCGCCCTTGAGCTGGTCGTTCCCTGATCCAGCGCCATTATATAATCTGCCAAATTGCCCTCCTATTAACGCGGACGCTCGGTTCTAGTGTTTTGCAACCAAACTGATGGGTATGCCTTCTCAGGGGACGCTCCCGCTCGTTTCGCCCTGCAGCGGTACTAAGATGCTGCTTAGCGCACCATCTAAGGACCGGCGGGCTCAAATGCCCCTGCGAAGGCATACCCATCAGCTTGGTTTATATACACTGTTAAGCCTCGCTGTTCTCCGTAATTATGTATGGTCCGTCGGGCAATTTTGCCCTGACAAACCTTTTTTCCTTCTTCCTTTTAAGTATCTATCAAATAAGCCAGAATCAAATAGTTCAGCTTAATTGTTTTGATCAAATTTTCTCAATCGTTTTTCAGATAATTCTCTCTCAGATGTTCGTTCACCCTCTCAACCTCTGCCTTGAAGTCTCTTGAGGACATGCGGATTGCACCCTGGCCCATGGTGACTATCTGCTCCAGTCCGTCCGATGTGACCACAGTGACCTTGTGCTTTCTCGCAAGCTCATGTGTGAGCTTTTCTATATGCGCATCCGCGGTCTCACCCTCCTTGGTGTACACCACCTCTATATCATCATAAGGGAATCTCTCGCCCTTGTTGTCCTTCACCTTGTAGCCGTCAAATACCACTATTAACTTACAGTTCATATATCCCTGATAGTTTGACAGTATGTCCATGAGCTTACCTCTGGCGGAGTCTATGTTGTGCTCCGACAGTTCCCGAAGTGTATCCCATGCAAATATGACATTGTAGCCATCCACTATGACATAGTCCTCGCCGTTTTTCCTGCGCTTGAACGCTCCAGGCGTGGCTATACCTCTATCAGCGGGTCTGCTGCCCACAAGCGGTCCATTTCCGGGCTGCCTGTCTCTGGACTGACTCTTATTATACTGTCCATTTACTTTATACTCAGATGTAGTTCTCCTGAATCTTCCGTTCAGTGCCACATCCTTATCCTTGTAATCTCCGCCAAATGTCCTTGCAAATATCTCGCTGAGCTCCTCATCTGTTATGGACATCTCCGATACACTCTTTCCCGGCCTGTTCACCGGAATATCCATAGCATAGCCATCTTCCGTGTAGCCAAGCTGGCCCGAGATCTCAAATCCCGGATCCTCCTTCACATGCATGTTCTCATACACATCATACCAGTCCACCAGATAACCTGCACCATGGGCACAGAATACCGATGAAGATGGATTAAACCTGTCAAGCTCAGGATCATAGTGTCTCTCAGCCAGAACCTCTTCGGTGTTGTGGCACGGCTGATAGCCGTCTATATCCACCTGAAGCCTGCCTGTACCTCTGGAAAATGCTGTGAGTTCACTGTAATACTCTCTCATGGTATATACCGGGGCATGTCCCGTGATGACTGTCGTCTCACCGGATATCTCCTGACCATCCATAGTTCCGCTCATCTTCACTATGTCTGCAAGAACCCTTCCGGCATACTCCTGTGGTACCTCTATTTTAAATGCATACACAGGTTCCAGCAAGACACTTTCCGCCATCATAAGGCCCTGTCTCACCGCCCTGTATGTCGCCTGTCTGAAATCTCCACCCTCAGTGTGCTTCTGATGTGCGCGCCCCGCAGTGATGCTTATCTTCATATCCGTGATTGGCGATCCCGTAAGCACTCCCCTAAACTCACGCTCCTGAAGATGGGTGAGTATCAGTCTCTGCCAGTTCTTATCCAGTACATCCTCGCTGCAAATGCTGTCAAAGCACATTCCACTGCCATTTTCCATAGGTTCAAGCAACAAATGTACCTCTGCGTAGTGCCTGAGCGGTTCAAAATGTCCTACACCCATGACTGGAGCCGCGATCGTCTCCTTGTATGATATCCTGCCCTGTCCGTATGTGATGGCAATTCCAAACCTGTCTCTTACCATCTGAGCCACTACCTCAAGCTGTACCTGCCCCATGACCTTGATGTATATCTCTCCTGCAGTCTCATTCCACTGCACCTGGAGCTGGGGATCCTCTTCCTCAAGCAGTCTGAGCTTTGACACCATCGTGATCGCATCCACATCAGTCGGGTACATGACCTTATAGCTGAGAACCGGCTCCAGACTTGGGAGCTCTCCATCCGGGCAGGCACCGATTCCCTGTCTGCCGTAGGTATTCACCAGTCCCGGAACAGCACAGACACATCCGGCGGGAACCTGGGTTACCATGTCGTACTTTGCACCGGAGTACACCCTTATCTGGTTGACCTTCTCATGGCTCTCCTCCCCCTGACTGTTTCTGAGCGTCAGCACATCCTTGAGCTTCAACACTCCTCCAGTGACCTTCATGTAGGTAAGTCTCTCGCCCTTATCGTCACGTCCTATCTTGAACACTCTGGCGCCAAATTCTTCCCCGCGCACAGGTTCCACTACATATCTGTTCATGCCGTCAAGAAGCTCTGACACGCCCTCATTCTTGAGTGCAGAGCCAAAGTAACATGGGAACAGCTTTCTGCCCGCAATGGCATTTACCACGTCCTGTTCATCATTTGCCCCAGTCTCAAGAAAATGTTCAAGCATGGCCTCATCGCACATGGCGATCTGCTCTCCTGAATCTTCACATAAAAAATCGACACAGCCATCACTCAGTCTGTGTCTGATATTGTCCATGAGGTAATCTCTGTCATAGCCAGTCATGTCCATCTTATTGACATATATAAATACAGGAATCCCATATCTCTCAAGCAGCTTCCACAGGGTCTCCGTGTGGCTCTGCACTCCGTCCATACCGTTGATGACCAGAACCACATAATCAAGAACCTGCAATGTTCTTTCCATCTCTGTTCCGAAATCCACATGTCCCGGAGTGTCAAGCAAAGCTATATGCATATCAGCATATGCAAGCTCTGCCTGCTTGGAAAATATCGTGATCCCCCTGTCCTTTTCCTGACTGTCCGTATCTAGATATGTATCCTGATGATCCACCCGCCCAAGCTTTCTTATCTGTCCTGCCTGATAGAGCATCGCCTCCGACAGGGTGGTCTTACCCGAATCAACGTGGGCCAGTATGCCCGCGACTATTTTCTTCATATGTATCTTTTTCCCTTCACCAGCCGATATATATCACCTGCCATGCATCTTGCTGACCATTGATATATATCGGTTCTTTATAAACTCATTTATCGGTTCAGCTATGAGTCTGTATCCGCCAAGCTATCGCCATCCGGGATTCCCTGTTTTTCATTCTGCGCCGCCTTATATCTCTTGAACCTCTTGAAGAATATGGCTGTAAATGCACCTATGATAAAAGGGAACATGAATGTGGCAAATCTATAGAGAAGTGCCATGGCTCCGGCTGCAGCAGAACCAACAAGTCCCGAATAGATCGCTGTCATAACAAGCTCACTTGATCCGATTCCTCCCGGCATAGGAATGACTGCCGCCAGCATGACACTCATGGCTGTTATACCTATTGACGTGACAATATTCATATCACACAAGTTGTGACACACTATATAAGGTATGGCAAACCAGCACGCGAACTTACATATATCAAGCAGCATGACTACCACTATAAGCCACGGTTTCTTAAGTACAACCCTGGTGGCATCCTCCATCATAGCTGTCTGCCCACTTAAACTGTCAATCTGCTTTGCAAATCGTCCTTTAAACAAAGCATCAGCTTTTTCAAGAAGCCATCTGAGGAATCTGTGAAACGGCGGCCAGCACGCAAAGAGCACTATCGCCATCGTTATGAGTATGGTCGCTATAACGCCGAGGACAACATATGAACTGTATTTGCCAAATACTCCAAGCATATATTCTCTGTTCGCAAGAAACAATGCCACCGCCATAACACATATGGTCATCTTGTGTATCGCATAATCAATAGAGTACAGACCAAGCGCTTTCGACGGCTGTATTCTGCAGTGTTTCATGAACAATGTGGATGCCACTATGGTACCGCTCCCAAGCGTTGACACCCTGTAAAATGACACAAAATACGTCATAATATTTGCATCGAAAAATGTCATATTGTTCTCCACCTGTCGCATGAGGATAAACGTTATGCAGCTCTCTATCACTCCGTATAAAAGCGTCGCTCCGAGAATAGCTGCCACGACCACAGGACTTGTCTTTACAAGCTGCGACATTATAGGGCCTGCCATGTCACGGAACACATATATGATAAGTCCGACCAGCACCAGCACACACAACCATTTTATAAGTGTTTTCTGTCTATCTGATAGTTTTTTCATAGTCTTATATCCCTTTTCCCCTAATATCAATTCATTCAGATCAGTCTTATCCCAATCTGCCCACCATCTCAAATGCACCGGCAATTAGCGGCTGATCTCATCTTTCGTACAATAGATTAACAAGCTAAAGTGAAAAAAACAAGCATTTGTTATTTCATTCTGACATAATAGGTAGACTTGCCTGTACCGCCTCTGCCTATATCGCCCTCTTTTACGAGTTTTCTGAGTGCTCCCTCTACCGAACTGATGCTGAGAGACGGACAAAGTTCCATTATATCCTGCTTTGTAAACTTTCCTATTTTCAGCAGTATTGCTTTTCGCACCATCTCAATCGCCGGCAACTTTTCCTCTACGATTTCAAAGCGCTCCTCAAAATCCTTATAAGCAGCAAGTATCGTTCCAAGGAGATACTTTATAAACGGAATCACATCCTCCGTGCCCTCATGCCAGCCTGCCTGCGCTTTTCCAAGTGACTCATAATATAACTCCTTATTTCCTGCGATCTTAGCCTCAAGGGAAATATACTTTCCTACATAGAATCCACTTCTATATAACAAAAGCGTTGTGAGCAGTCTGCTCATTCTGCCATTGCCATCATTAAACGGGTGTATGCACAGAAAATCATGTACGAAAACAGGAATGACGATCAGCGGCTCCACCTCGAAATTACCGATCACCCTGTTGTATTCCCCACATATCCTGTCCAGCGCTTCCGGTGTCTCAAATGGAGCCATCGGCGTGAACAGGACTTCCGTTTGCCCATCATGATAAGTTGCGCTGATATAATTCTGCACAGTCTTTGTCCTTCCTGCAAATGGGTTATTCATATGACTGTACAACATCTTATGCAGCTGAAGTATATAATTCTGAGTTATAGGTATTGCATCAAAGCTTTCATGTATAACCCCCAGCACATCCCTGTAACCTGCTATCTCTTCCTCGGCTCTGTTCTTCGGTGTGGTCTTCTCCTCAACCAACTGCTTTATTCTTGTATTTGTTGTGACTATACCCTCTATAGCATTGGACGCCTCCGTGCTCTGGATCTTTGCTATCTCCACAAGCTTATCCAGTTCATCCGGACGCTGTCTTAAATACAGTTCCTGTTTACCTGCATATCTATATATTGCAGCTATGAGTCCAAGCACTTCAGAATCCCATTTTTCTTCTTTTATTTTACTGTAATTAAAAGTTCTCATTCCCTTAATTTACTCCTTTTCCCTTAAATATTAGCATATTTTAAGGGAAAGTCAACCCAATTAAGGGCATTTCCCCTCAAAGTTCTATCAGTTTTAAGGTTATCCAATTGTATACTATTTATGCAGCTAATTAAGGGTACTTTCAAAAAAAGCCACCACATCAAAACACGATGTGGTGGCTTTTTCATATAAATTCTATATCACAGCAATTACTATATATCCATTTAGCCGAATAACGGAGTTGAGTAATATCTGTCTCCACTGTCTGGAAGAAGTACTACGATATTCTTGCCTGCATACTCAGGGCGCTCTGCGATCTGCTTTGCTGCAAAGTAAGCTGCACCTGATGAGATTCCTACGAGGATTCCCTCTGCTGATGCGATCTCCTTTGCTGCTACAAATGCGTCATCATTCTCAACGGCGATGATCTCGTCATATACCTTTGTGTTAAGTGTGTCAGGAACAAATCCTGCACCGATTCCCTGTATCTTGTGTGCTCCTGAAACGCCCTTTGAGAGGACTGGTGATGTGGCAGGCTCAACGGCGATGACCTTTACATCTGGATTCTTCTCCTTCAGATACTCGCCAACGCCTGTGATAGTTCCACCTGTTCCGATACCGGCTACAAATACATCTACCTTGCCGTCTGTATCCTCCCAGATTTCAGGACCAGTTGTGAGTCTGTGTGCCTTTGGATTGGATGGATTTACGAACTGTCCAGCTACAAAGCTGCCAGGGATCTCCTTTGAAAGCTCATCAGCCTTTGCGATGGCTCCCTTCATTCCCTTTGTTCCGTCTGTGAGAACTATCTCAGCACCGTATGCCTTGATGATGTTACGTCTCTCAACGCTCATGGTCTCAGGCATAACGATGATCGCCTTGTAACCCTTGGCTGTTGCTATGGATGCAAGACCGATACCTGTGTTACCTGATGTAGGCTCGATGATGGTTGCACCCGGCTTAAGTGTTCCATCCTTCTCAGCATCCTCGATCATCTGGAATGCGATTCTGTCCTTTACACTTCCTGCTGGGTTGAAATACTCAAGCTTTGCAAGGATATTTGCCTTGAGATCATTCTTCTTCTCTATGTTTGAAAGCTCCAGAAGTGGAGTCTTACCTATAAGCTCTGCTGCACTCTTATATATATTACTCATATTATCGTACCATTACCTTTCCTGATATTTATTATGTTCACTATTTGTAGTCTTCTCTTATATTCATTATTTATATCGATTACTCCTGGATTGCCTTGAATGCCTCGTCAAGATCCTCGATGATATCGTCTATGTTCTCAGTACCGATTGAAAGTCTGATCGTGTTCTGCTTGATTCCCTGATCGATAAGCTCAGCCTCATTCAGCTCTGAGTGAGTTGTTGATGCCGGGTGGATAGCCAGTGACTTAACATCAGCGACATTTGCAAGAAGTGAGAATATCTCCAGATTGTCAATGAACTTCTTGGCTGTCTCTGCGTCACCCTTGATCTCAAATGTGAAGATTGAACCACCACCGTTAGGGAAGTACTTCTTGTACAGTCTCTGCTGCTCAGGATCTGTTGAAACTGAAGGATGGTTTACCTTCTCAACAAGTGGATGATTGTTCAGGTACTCAACTACCTTGAGTGCATTTGATACATGTCTCTCAACACGGAGTGACAGTGTCTCAAGTCCCTGAAGGAATATCCATGAGTGTATTGGTGAGATCGTAGCACCTGTGTCACGGAGGAGAATAGCTCTGATCCTTGTGACAAATGCTGCAGGACCTGCTGCGTCTACAAAGCTTACACCGTGGTAGCTCTCATTTGGCTCAGTGAGCTGTGGGAACTTGCCTGATGCCTTCCAGTCGAAGTTACCGCTGTCGATGATGACACCACCGATAGTTGTTCCGTGTCCACCAATGAACTTTGTCGCTGAGTGAACTACGATGTCCGCACCGTACTCGATAGGTCTTACAAGGTATGGTGTTGCAAATGTGCTGTCGATAACAAGCGGAATCTTGTGTGCGTGAGCGATCTTTGCTATTGTCTCGATATCTGAAACCTCTGAGTTAGGATTTCCAAGGACCTCAATGTAGAGGGCCTTTGTGTTCTCCTGGATAGCATCCTCAAATGCCTGTGGATCAAGTGGATCAACGAATGTTGTATCTACATTGTAATCCTTGAGTGTATGTGCAAGGAGATTGTATGTTCCGCCGTAGATATTCTTTGCTGCTACGATGTGGTCTCCTGCAAGTGCAAGGTTCTGAATTGTATATGTAACTGCTGCTGCGCCTGAGCCAACTGCCAGTGCTGCAACGCCACCCTCGAGGGCCGCGATTCTTCTCTCAAATACATCCTCTGTTGGATTTGTAAGTCTTCCGTAGATGTTGCCGGCATCCTTGAGTGCGAATCTGTCAGCTGCATGCTGTGAGTTGTGGAATACGAATGATGATGTCTGGTAGATTGGTACCGCTCTTGCATCCGTAACCGGGTCTGCTGTCTCCTGTCCTACGTGTAACTGTAATGTCTCAAACTTTAAATTTCTCTCTGCTCTTGTCTTCTTTGCCATGATCTTATTCTCCTTAAATTCAAATATTTTATCTGTCATGCGCACCTGCCCATTCATCTTGTCATGTATATGAGCTCATGTGGCATTATACTCTTCTTTATTATTCTCTGTCTATTATGTATGATCTGTTATTTATATCTGTGTCATGATTATTTGTTCTGTGTTCGCTTTAACAGCAGCAACACATGACTTCTATGCAACACATTCGTCTGTCTTCATTAAGGTACTGCGGTTTAAATGTCCTTCCCAGCATATCAACACCTCTTTCTCGATTTTCGTCTTTGAACTTTGACTTGATCGTATCATTTCTGTGATTATTTTTACTTTTCACAGAATTCCTACTCGGAAACTATGAATTAAGCATAGCTGTATATTACAGCCTAATTCCCACTTTGTCAATAGGTTTTTTATGAATTATCTTGATTGTTTTTTTTCAGATGTTATAATAGACGTGTAAATGATGTGAAATCATCAGTAAATACAGGCATTTGGGAGGTTTATATTATGAAAGTATCCACAAAAGGGCGTTACGCTCTGCGTTTTCTTATAAATATAGCATCGAGGACAGACGGCAAGCCAGTGAGCATCAAGGATGTTGCCGCACAGGAGGAAATATCCGAGAAATACCTTGAGCAGATCACTTCTGTGCTGAACTCCGGCGGGCTGGTGAAGAGCACCAGAGGTCCACAGGGAGGTTATCTTCTCCGAAAAGCCCCTGAAGACATAACAGTTGGAATGGTTTTAAGGCTCACTGAGGGCGGCATATCTCCTGTTGCGTGCCTTGATGCAGATGAATTCCAGTGCGAACGCGAGGCAAGATGCTCCACCATAGGTCTCTGGCGCAGACTGGACAAAGCGATCCGGGACGTGGTAGACACCACCACCATCGCTGACCTTGTGGCAGAAAGACCTGAGGCGGCAGATAACTATTGCATTTAAATCATATATACATGCTTTTGTTATATTTTTTATACTTTTGACTTCAACAGCCGTATGACCTTCTCAACATACGGCTTTACACCATCCCCAGGGAACACATCTTCCGGCATCTCAAATCCGTGTTCCTCACGGTACATATAATACCTGTTATCTATGTATTCACCATATTTTTCACAGAGATCATATACCTCCATGGTTCCGAAATCATCCAGCATCGTCACCGTCTTCACAAGTATGCTGTCACAGAAATCCTCGGCTATCTCCTCCACACCCATACACAACATTTCCTCGGTGGGGCTTTTTTTATCTATGGAATATATCTGATCCATATACAGCATTTCACCACTTCCCAGGTCAATACTGCCAGCATCGCCATCTATAGACCATACCATCGCATTATATTCCTCTGTCAGCTTTTCGCCTCTAAAATCCCAATATTTGATACTGGCCAGCTCTTCGCCTTCGGTGACAAGCTCAAAGCTGTTCTCCAGGCACATCAGAACTTCGCCATCAATTTTCTTGTTATGCTTTTCTCTATCCCGGCGAAGTTTCAGCCGGTGATTATACAAGTCCTCAGCGTTTTCTATGAATCTCGTAGCGCATATATACAGACTGCGGATATCTTCCCTGTTCAGGCCGGTCAAACGGTAAAATTGAGCGATTCCAGAATCCACACCACAATTAGTTCCTATCTCCAGCTCATACCGATCCGGCTTGTCACACTCCGGGGATCTCTTTATCCTTCTGAGAACATATCCATCCTCCACATGTGTCCCCTCCGTCCCAAGACACAGCACTTTTTCGTACGGATCTCCGCTATTATTCCTCACGATCTGGGCATCTTCCATGTCTGAATCAAGTATAGTCCGTATATCCGCCTTGAGCTGCCGGACATTCGGGAAGTCGTATGCCGCCGCATTTATCAGAGTCTCCCACACCTCTCTATCGTTTTCTTCGTTATCTCCAGCCTTATCCTTTTCTGTATTTTCCAGGTTATTTCTCTTGCTTACAAGGAGCTGCATATGATAGTCAAATGACAGTATTTTATTCTCCCCATTCTCAATGTCGAGTATATTATCTCCGTTCACGGCCTCCATATCCGGGTGTGTATAACAGAGCTTATATGTGCCATTCGTCCAGCAGAAAATATCGTTAAAAAGATGACTGAGATAATCATCGTCATGCTCGCAGCCACTCTCACGTATAAACTTATATCCCTGTCTCATATCCTATGCCTCCTCACATTATGCATTTATTTACAAAAATAATACCCTGTCCTTGCGGACAGGGTAAGTGAACCTGTGGTGTAAAATTTTCACTCTTACTTGTGAGCCATTGTCTTGATCTCTGTGTCGATCTTCTGTACGAACTCGTCAAGTGGAAGAACTGTTGTGTCAGCCTCACCGTGAAGTCTGTATGATACTGTTCCGTTCTCAGCCTCATTGAATCCGATTACGAGAAGGTATGGAACCTTCTGAACCTGACCCTCACGCATACGATAACCAAGCTTCTCTGCTCTGTCGTCGAGCTCTACACGAACGTCGATGGCATCAAGGGCATCAACAACCTTATGAGCATAAGCCATGAGATCCTCGTTGTCTGTCTTGACAGGCATAACTCTTACCTGTACAGGTGCAAGCCATGTTGGAAGATTGCCCTTTGTCTCCTCAAGGATGTAAGCCATGAATCTGTCGAGAGATCCAAGGATAGCTCTGTGGAGAACTACAGGTGTCTTCTTCTCGCCGTCCTTGTCGATATACTTCAGATCGAACTTGGCTGGCAGACAGAAGTCGAGCTGACATGTCGAGAGCGTATACTCATTTCCTACGGCCGGCTTAACATTTACATCAAGCTTTGGTCCGTAGAATGCAGCCTCACCGATCTCCTCTGTGTAATCGATTCCTATATCATCAAGAACTTTTCTGAGTGCATTCTCTGCTTTGTTCCACATCTCATCGTCATCGTGATACTTTACCTTGTCCTCTGGGTCACGGAGTGACAGTACGCATCTGTAATCTGTGATTCCGAAATCCTTGTATGTGTCAAATATGAGCTTGACAACTCCTGCAAACTCTTCCTCGATCTGGTCTGGTGTCACAAATATATGTGAATCGTTCTGACAGAAGTGTCTTCCTCTCTCAATACCCTTGAGTGTACCACTTGCCTCAAATCTGAAGTCGTGTGCGATCTCAGCGATCCTGATAGGAAGATCCTTATATGAGTGCATCTTGTTTGCATATATCATCATGTGGTGCGGGCAGTTCATTGGACGAAGTACAAATGACTCTCCCTCCATCTCCATTGCCGGGAACATGTTGTCCTTGTAGTGATCCCAGTGACCTGATGTCTTGTAGAGGTTTACTGTACCTACACAAGGTGTCATAACGTGGAGGTAGCCAAGCTTTCTCTCCTTGCGCTTGATGTAGTTCTCAAGCTCCTGCCATACTGTATATCCCTTTGGAAGGAACATTGGAAGTCCACGTCCTACAAGGTCATCGACCATGAAGAG
This sequence comes from Coprococcus sp. RTP21281st1_F1_RTP21281_210402, assembly GCF_040915325.1. NCBI lineage: Bacteria > Bacillati > Bacillota > Clostridia > Lachnospirales > Lachnospiraceae > Coprococcus > Coprococcus sp. RTP21281st1_F1_RTP21281_210402. The sequence continues at coordinate 29,894 of NZ_JBCPDQ010000009.1, read as the reverse complement.
CTGCATGTCCTTGCCGATCTTTCTATGGTCTCTCTCCTTTGCCTCCTCAAGTAACTGAAGATGCTCCTCAAGCTCCTCCTTTGTAGGGAAGCACACACCGTATATTCTCTGGAGAACCTTGTTCTTGCTGTCGCCCTTCCAGTAAGCTCCTGAATGTCTGATGAGCTTGAAGTTACGGCAAAGCTTTACATTGTCTACGTGAGGTCCACGGCAGAGGTCTGTGAAATCACCCTGCTCATAGCATGTGATCGTTCCATCCTCAAGTCCATTTATAAGATCGAGCTTGTACTCGTCATCCTTGAACATCTCAAGAGCTTCTTCCTTGGATATCTCCTTGCGGATGATCTTCTTGCCGCTCTTGGCAATCTTCTTCATCTCTTTCTCGATGGCTGCGAGATCTTCCTCGCCTCTGATAACGTCATCGCCGAGATCTACATCATAGTAGAATCCTTCTGCAACTACCGGTCCTACCCAGAACTTTGCCTGTGGGTACAAATGCTTGATAGCCTGTGCCATAAGATGTGCACAGGAATGATTCAGTGTCTTAAGCTGTTCGTCTTCTTTGAAATTAACCATGTCAGTTCTCCTTCTTACTTCTTATAAAGTGAAAATAAATTGCATGTAACAACTAAAAAAGCACCCTTAGATATAATCTATCTAAGGGTGCGTATGCACGTTTCCACCTTAACTTTTAACTCAATTATGCCTTTAACGCAGCTACGCGGTGACGCTTATATCGCGCACGGCTCGGGAGTGGTCTTCATGTGATATATCATAAGCTGCTCCCACCATATGTTCTGGCTCACGTCTGATTCATATCTGAGTCCGATTCACATATGCAGCTCTCTCTGGATGCATCCACCACACTACTCTTTCCGTCTATGCCTTTATCTTATCTGCCACCTAGTGTAGCACGATATATTTTTTTTCACAATAGTATTTTTTATTTTTTTGCCTTTATTTTTTCAACCATTTTCAGCCTTTTTCAGCCAATCAAACAGCCAACAGACTTCTCTCTACCTCATCTCCATGGAAAGACTCATATCCTGGCCGTCCACCATAAGAGTTCCCATGCTGCCGCATACCACAGGCATCATCGGTGACAGATGTCCGAGATCCACATCCATCACGACAGGCACATTGTATTTTCCTATGATCCCCAGCACAGCCTGATACTGGTCAAGGCCCATCATCTCCTGTCCGAACTGCAGCGGTCTGCCGATCATAAAGCCCTTACAGTATCTGAACCATCCGCCGTTGTCCATCTGCCACATGGCTCGTCTTATGGACATGACGTTCAGATCACAGGACTCGAGGAACCAGATAAATCCATCATCCTTATATCTCTCAAGGAATTCGCCAACATGGTCAAACTTTGTTCCTATAAGGTTCACCAGACAGTCCATGCAGCCGCCTATCATTCGCCCGCTCACCTGGAACTTCTCAGGATAGCCCTTTATCACTCTTGGCTCTGTGATGTTGTATGGCAGGAATGGATGTTCCTCATCCCTGAGGGACTCCTTCTCCCATCCGTCATATCCGGCAAATGACAGCTTCTGCCCCTGAAGAACAGCCATGGCATCCGCAATCGATCGGTGCCACGGCTCTTGTCCAAATGCCGCCGCACACGGACCATATATGGACGCCGTATCGCACAATGTCGTGAGCAGGAATGTGAGATTTGTGTTGTCCGAATATCCCATAAACCACTTCGGATCTGCTGCCCTCAGTCTGTCAAAATCAACATAGTTAAGTATCTCGCACATGAGCTCTCCGCCGCCGCAGGATATGAGTGCATCGTTCTTCTCCGATGTGTAATAGTCATTTATCTCCTGACCGCACAGCTCCGGCTTGTTGCTGATTCCTATGCCTTCTCCGACATAACAGTTTGGCCCGATCTGTATACCAAACCCCATATTCCTGAAGTTCTCCTGCGCTCTGCCAAATGCAGTCTTATACGGCTCTGTATCACAGCCAAATGATGGCGCAACGAAACCTATCGCATCGCCCTTTTTTATAAATTTCGGAAATCTCATATATCATACACAGGTATTTCCTGCTTACCTCCTTCTTATCGTTTTATCATATTCAGCCATCCGGTCCAAATCTCCAGACATCATAAATTTCTACATCAGTTTTAATATCCACTCAACCACGAACACCGTCACACACGCCGCAGCAGCCACAACTATAAGTCCCTTCTGCTTTATTCCAAGTATGAGTGCAACCGCAAATCCACACACAGCGCTTATGACACTCTCCGTACTGTATAGTATAGACGGAAGTGTCAGCGCCGTGAGACATGAATACGGTACATAATAGAGGAATGAATTGACGAATCTGTTCTCTATCTTCTTGCGGAACGCCACCAGCGGCACCATTCTTATGAGGTAGGTGACGACCGCCATGGTTATTATATATATGTATATATTCATCACTGCACCTCCTCTTTCTCAGCTCCCACAGGGAAGAATATAGCTCCGATCACAGACGCTGCCACAGTGCTTATGATTATGGCGATTCCCGTCGATATGAATTTGAATATCGGAACGTAATACAGCACGCATGATATGACTGCCGCCACAAGCGCAACTATGGCAACCGGTCTCGATTTCTTAGCGACCGGCATGACTATGGCAACGAACATTCCGTAGAGTGCCAAGCTTAATGCGCTGCTGATGGACTTCGGAAGGATCCCGGATGCCACCGCACCGAACAGCGTTCCGCCCGTCCAGCCGACTATCGGAAGGAGCTGAAGTCCTATCATATACCCAAATGTCAATTCCTTCACATGGCCCATCGCCACCGCAAATATCTCGTCAGTATTTGCAAATGCTATTACGAGTCTCTCCTTGATTCCAACTGCCTCCCCAAGCTTCTGTGAAAGTGACAGGCTCATGAGAGAATATCTCAGATTGATTATGAACTGGGTGAGTATCATCTCAACCAGCGTTCCCCCTGCAAGGATAATCTTGAGTCCTGCAAACTGTCCCGCACTGGTTACATTTGTCAGGCTTATGATGACCGCCTGAAAACTTGTGAGTCCGCCCTTTACCGCCAGCAGACCAAAACTAAAACTTACTGCGAAATACCCCAGTGCTATCGGTATTCCATCCTTTAACCCTTTTCTAAATTCCATCTTAAATACTACTTCTTTCGTGACAAATTATGTTATCTCTTCCTTCTGCGTCCTCCGCAGTCGTAACACTTTACATACTTCCACACAAACCTGTCCTTGAACCCAAGGCCAAGATATGTGTATGCCCTTACCTTTGTATACAGCTTTCTGGCAGCCGCGATCTGCCTGTCATCCGGCTCAACGCGTCCGTATACAGCAGCCTGAACCCATTTTATAAACTCTGTGAACTCATCGCCCTTTATAAAGCTGCACGACTCCGTTACAGTGTCGGCATACTCCGTGTCGTTCTCACTGACGTTCTCTATGGCACCAGAAAACACCATCATATCATACATCGCCGTGGACATCTCGTATATAGCTGATATCCTGTTTCTTCCCACAAGCCTGCGTCTCCTGCGCGCAACTATCGTCCTTCTTCTGAAGATGACTGCGCCCCACAATATCAGTATCACGGCAAGCACAACAACGACTGTTCTGAACACTCTGTTCTGTACAAGCTCCGACAGACCATCCCCGGCATCCCCTGGTGATCCCGACTGCGCATCTCCACTGCCATCATTCGGGACATCGACCTGATTGCCATTTTCTCCTGTGCCATTTGAAGAATCACCATCCGTCTCCGTAGTGACTTCTGTATTCTCTGACATCTGGGTTGTCGAATCAGTTGTCGCCTCCGTTGTTACATCCGGACTTGAAGTCTCCTCAGAAGTCTCCGGCTCCTCTGTATCATCCGATGAATTGTCCGCAGTATTATCACCGCTGTAATCCGGTTCCTTCGGTATCCCCAAAGTATCCGCCCTGTCTCCAAGCGGTGTGGCATCCACGATCACCCAGTCACCGGCATCCTCACTGTACGCTTCAATCCACGCATGACTGTATTTATCCAGAACCACCGCACGGTATGTTCCATCCGACTGCTTTATCCACGCAGACGACGGCACCACATAACCTGTATTATACACGGTGGAGATTCCCAGTATCCTGAAGCCCACCGCCGCCGCAGAAGCAAAGTGAACACAATATCCCTCATGAACGTCATACATCGCACTGTTGACCGGATCCTCACCCTCGGTAAATTTCTTTGGTGCTGTGGTATATGACATATGCTGTCTTATATATGTCACCAGTTTGTCCATGACCGCATTGGAAAACTTCTTATCTGGCGCATATCCCTGTATCTCTGATTCGTATCTTGCAAATGTATCCTTATCATAATACACCATGACCTCATCATCAGGGATGTGTCCATCCGCCCTTCCGTGCCACGACCCATTCTCATATGTAACATAGCTTCTCGACTTGACGTAGAGATTTCCCTGAGGCTTATCCTCCCTGATTATCTCATCCACAACTTCATCACCGGGATTGACCTCAGAATCATCCACCTTATAGTAACCTGAATATCCTTTGTTACTTTCCCCCGACAGAAAATATTCCATGTTGTCCACCATGTCGAGCAGTTTCCCTTGTTCCTTCACACCTCTGTCGTATACGCTGTCATATACAAGAAGGGTGACAACAAGGCACGCGGCAAATACCGTCACAGGAACTGCAATGTTCCACACCACCGACAGCGGCTGTCCCATTCTCATGAGAACATATCTCGCCACGATAAGTGACAATACAGTAAGCACTACTCCGGGTGCACTCACAGGTACACTGAGTGTTGCGCCAGCAAGCATAAACAAAAATGCAAGTCCGATAGCTATCATCAGACTGTTACACCTGTATATCATATAAGTGGCAAAGAACATTGACACCGCCACTATAAAAAGCACAAATTCCGTCACAGCACTCACGCTGACATAGTCAAGATCTATGAGTCCTGTCTTTATCCCATAAACCTTTTTCAGATCATATGCTATGCTGTATACCATGCCCTTTCCTCCGGCATAGAGCAGCTTTCTTCTGGCAAGCCCCCAACCCAGCAACACAGTAACCGGAACCACAATATCCAGTATCCTCTGTTCTTTTCTCAAAATGTACCACAGAGAATAAACCAGTGCTATCACCAGACTTCCTATGATATACGCACCCACAAGATTGGTGGAGTCCATATATTTATTTATATCCGAGCTGTATGCGATATCGCCCACAAGGTATGTCATACCAAGCGACAACGCCCATACAGCCAGTCCCAAAACAACTCTCAATTCCACACCTCTGTAATTCTATGATGATGCCTGGAGAATCTACACCGTGATATAGGATTTTGCAAGATCCTCCTTTATGGTTTCAAATCCCACCTGAAAACTTTCATCTCCACACTCTATATTGCCATTCATGTCTATGTCGATGAAGCTTGTGAAATCCTCACCTCTGTATCTCTCTCTGTACATTCCTATCACATCGTAGCTGTCATTTGTCCTGGCATCCACATACGACAACCTTGCAGCGGCATCGTACACATCCTCCTCACGGACTATGCGGTATCTCGTTATGGACATCTCCTCCGGATCATACCACGCTATAAAGTGAGGGACTTTAACATCTATCAGTGAAAAGCTCACCGATACCATGGATTCCAGCGCAACAGACATTGCCTGTCCATAGTGACGGCAGTTTCTTCCATCGAGATCCATACAGATGATGACCGGACACGACAATGCCTTTGATGTATCCCTGACCATTATCTCATCCTGTCTGGCCGACAACTTCCAGTGGATACGGGTCATCCTGTCTCCAGGTCTGTACTCTCTCACCTGATACACCTCGGTCGAGTCATCGCTTCTCACATCCGAATAATATACATCACTGTCCGTCACAAAATCTCTTGTGTTCTTCGTGACCTCCACCGGAACGAGATAGCACTGAGGCAATACGTAAATGTACGCCGTTCCACCAACCTTTTTCCTGATTGAGAAAATATGGAAAGCATCATATATCCTGACGCCCGATGCCTTTATCTCGTATCTTCCGCTGACATCCAGCTTCATCTTTCCCACGCACTTTCCATACCTGTCATCTATCTGTTCAAATGTACTCTTCTTCTTTTTCTTCATACCCGGAGCAAGAACACTGAACACCGCTGCCACATGGGGTACCTGACCACCGGTGACAGATACCGCAAGTTCCGGACAAAATGTACTGTTCTTCTCAACCACAGGTATATTCATCTGCATCTTAACACTGGTTCTTATGTATCGCACGATCAGCCCGGCTATAAGACTCAGCATGACAGCAGTCATGATCACCGCTGCGAAAAAATATGATTTTTCTTTATTGATTATTCCTATATATACACATGCCCCTATCAGGACAATATACAATATTCCTCGTCTCATACGACATCCTACCACTACACGCTTCCAAATCTCATGCTACTTTTTCGCCGAACTTCTTCGTCTAACCGACGGTTTGTACACCCTCTCCATTATGTCCTTGAGCACAGCCTCCTGTGTTATGTGGTTCACCCTTGCCTTGGCACTTAAGACTATCCTGTGTCTTATGACGTCCGTCCACACCATCTGCACATCCTCAGGTATGACAAAATCTCTCCCGCTTATATATGCCCAGCTCTTCGCCATCTTGGTGAGGGCTATCGTTCCTCTTGGACTCACTCCTAGCTCAAGGCTTGGATTCTCTCTGGTTCCAACAACAAGCTGGCCTATATAAGAATACACGTCATCGCTGACCTTGACATGCTTTACTTCCTCCCTGATAAGCCGCAGCTCAGACGCACCTATTACAGGCTGTACATCCTGAAAGCCATCAGCGGAGGTTCTTCCCTTAACTATATCCAGCTCGCTCTCTATGGATGGATATCCCAGCTTAAGGCACACCATAAATCTGTCGAGCTGGGAATCAGGAAGAAGCTGTGTTCCGGCACTGCCGATAGGGTTCTCCGTGGCAATTACTATAAATGGATCCGGAACCTGATATGTCACTCCATCCACAGTCACATGTCCCTCCTCCATAACCTCGAGAAGTGCCGACTGTGTCTTTGGAGATGTTCTGTTTATCTCATCTGCGAGGAACAGATTGCACATAACAGCACCCGGTCTGTACACAAACTGATTTGTCGCCTTATCGTACATCGTAAATCCCGTTATATCTCCCGGAAGGACATCCGGTGTAAACTGGACTCTCTTGTTCTGGAGCCCCATTGCATTTGCAAATGCAAGAGCCATAGTCGTCTTGCCGACTCCCGGTACATCGTCCATGAGAATGTTACCGCCTGCGATTATCGCCGCCATTATCTTGGCAATACACACATCCTTGCCTATGACGACCTTCTTCACCTCATCTATAACGTCCATTACCTTGTCATTATAATTCATCTCGTTCTCCCATCCTTCAGATTATCTGTCTACATACGCAACAGGGAGGAAGCTCTTCCACTTCCTCCCTGTTATCATTGCTGCTGAAGCTTCGCCTTTACCGTCTCTATATTATTCATTATAACTCTGTATGTATCATTGTCCCCATAGACACTGTAGAGTTCTTCTGCCGCAAGCTGATAAAATTTGAGTGCCTGCTGGTAGTCCTCCTGTCTGTACCACACCTCTGCAACAGCAGACAGCGCAGCACTGTAGTGATATCCTCTGACACCCTTGAGCTGATATCTGCGCACCGCCTCCGTCAGCTTGTCCTGAGCTTCCTTGAGCCGACCTGCCCTGAGAAGGCTCTCGCCAAGATTGGCATATGTGGCAACAATCTCCGTACCGGCATTCTCATGTCTTTCTATGATGCTGAGCGCGTGCTCCAGTGCATCAACAGCCTTGTCGTAATCGCCAAGCTCCTGATAAATGAGCGCCACGTTATTATAATAACCCGCCAGCAATATATCATATGGACCGAGCTGCTCCGAATATATGTCATACACCTTCCTGCAATAGGACAGGGCTTCCAACAGGTTACCTGCAGCCCTGTTCTCATTTGCAATATTCATGAGAGCGGTTCCATATGGAACTGTATCTTCAATCCCCATCTTATGAGCGAGCCTCATGACCTGCCTGCAAAAATACAGTGCCTTGTCGTGTTCTCCCGTGGTGCGGTGAAAACCGATAAGCTCATTGTATATCGCAAGCATGGAATCAGTATCCTTTTCATATTCAGCATCGCTGAGTGCCTGGGTAAGGTATCTCTCCACCTCCGGCAGTCTGTTCTCTGCGAACAGCTTATCAAGCCCGCTAAAAACCTCATTTATATTCATATAGTCAACCTCAATTTCTCTCACAATATCCTGTCATCACATCATAACACAATATTCGATTCATTTACAGACCCATTAAGGAAATCCATGGCATTGTCCAGAGTGGTCCTGCTTATCGCCTCCAGTGCCTCCTCTGTAAGGAATCCCTGATGAGACGTCACTATCACATTTGGAAATGACAACAGTCTCGCAGTGATCGAGGACTCCAGTATGTCATCCTCCCTGTTCTCAAATACATTTGGAGTCTCCTCCTCGTATACATCCAGCCCGATTCCGAAGAATTTTCTGCTTCTGATCCCAGCTATGAGATCGTCGGTCTTGATGAGTGCACCTCTGGAGGTATTCACCAGGATCACGTGATCCTTCATCATGCCAATGGTCTCTTCATTTATCATATGGTAGGTCTCGTCGGTCAGCGGACAGTGAAGCGATATAAGATCAGATCCCGCCAGAAGCTCAGGGAGCTCCACATATCTGACAAAATCAATGTCCGGATTCTTATACATATCGTAAGCGATCACATCCATTCCAAATCCATGACATATCCTCGCCATGGCAGCCCCGATCTTACCGGTTCCGACGATACCGGCTGTCTTGCCGTAGAAGTTCATGCCTGTAAGTCCGACCAGACTGAAGTTGTTCTCCCTCACCTTTATATAGCTCTTGTGCAGTCTCCTGTTCACCGCCATGGCAAGTGCCATCGCATGCTCCGCCACAGCCTCAGGCGAATAGCCCGGAACCCTCATCACAGTTATACCGCATTTTTTTGCCGCATCCATATCCACGTTGTTGAAGCCCGCGCATCTCATCAGTATAAGCTTCACGCCCGCATCACTCAGCGCATTCACAACGGGTGCACTCACATCCGAGCTGACAAATGCACATATGGCGTCATACCCCTTTGCAAGTCTTGCGGTCTTCACCGACAGATCTGTGTCCACATAATCTATGGTCAGCTTGTCGTACTGATCTTTTATCGCATCGAACGACTCCATGTCATAACGCTTTGTATCATAAAATAATATATTCATATCTGTTCCTCCTGTTTTTTCCTCTATCGGTATAATGTGTAGCATTGCTTTTTTCTATGTACAAAAACGGAGATTCTCTGAACTGTGTACAGAGGATCTCCGTTTATTATTTGCGTGACAGTATAGCTGTAAGTCCCTGAGTCGGAACATGTGAGTCATCGTTATCCAACATGTTAGGCAGTATGAGTGTCGCCTCATACACCTTGCCCTTTCTGCAGGTCGTAAATGATCCATTCATCTCCTCCGCCATCTTCTGACATGTCAAAGTACCTATATGTGTGCTCTCAGCCTTGCTGCTTTCCGGATTTATATAATTTCTGAAATAAATTCTTACCTTTCTCCGATCTATATATACCCTTATATCTATGCTTTTTGATTTGTCCGAATACTTTCTGATGTTGGTAAATACATTGTCGGTTATCCTCTTCATACCCTGAAGATCAACGTAAATTTCGGCTTCCTTGTCCGAGATATCAATGTCGAACTGATATCCATTCTCGCCCAGGAGCACAACATACTCTCCAAGCATCTGGTCAAGGAACGGCCCCGCCGGGAACATCTCCATGTTGAGATCATCACCGCCCTTTGAATATACATAGAAGTATCTGAACATCTTGTCCGACATCGTCCTGAGCTGCTCCGCCTTCTCAGCACTTATCCTTATGTATTCGTCAAGCTCCTCCTGGGATGAATACTCCTTGTTCTGCATGAGCTCCAGATATCCCGCCATGACTGTGAGCGGAGTTCTTATATCATGGGCCATGGCTGTGACCAGATCACTGTTCGCCTGCCATGCCTCACGCTCCCTGCTGAGCTGCTCAATAATGGTCTGCCTCATGGTGTCTACATTCTCCGCCAGCATACAGATCTCATCCTGACCGTGTATTGTTATCGGCCCATTGATATCCACATCCTTGATATCCATGACCTCATTTGTGAGGCGTCTCATTCTGCCTATCTCTCTTCCGAAATAGACTATTATCACACCGATGAACAGGATACAGCATATGACAAATATCGCTATCTCTCCGACATCCTTGATCGTATCATCCGAATAGTCAACTATGCAGACATCAAACACTCCATCCTTGAATAGCACAGGATAGAAATCGTAGTCAAATTCATTGAGGTCTCCTCGCAGCATGCTGGAATTGCCGTAGTAAGCTCCCTCATCCGCGGTCACCGCATCGGATTTCTTCTGGGATTCGCTGCTCGAGGATGCCTTCCTCTTGATCTTTCTGATATTTCCATAGTTGTCCTGTAACAGAATGATTATCTCACCAGTCTCCGAATTCGTTATGACATATTTGTATGCGCCCTTCTTCTCTATCATCCAGTCAGAGTCGAATACTATATCATTGTTGTTATAAATCAGTATGTACACATTGTCGTGCTGCTCCTGCCATGCCCTGAGTGCCTGCGTATCCGTAGCCTTTATGGAATGGCTGGTCACATATGAAGCAAAGCTCTGGATCTGTCTGGCGGATCTCTTCTGTGTATTCGTGTCACTCATGTATACATTTTTCATGTAGCTGTTCAGTGCAAATGTTCCTGCAAAAAAAGCCGATATGGACAATATTAGCCCAAGCAGTATGATCACAAACAGCTTTACCCTGAGTGTCCGCTTAAATGGCATCTTCATATCAGTCTACCTGATATCCCTTTCCATATATGGTCCTAATGATCTCAGGCTGCGCTGAGTTGTCCTCTATCTTCTGTCTGAGTCTGAGTATGTGTACCATGACCGTATTGGAAGATGAAGGAAGATACTTCTCCTGCCATATATTCTCGTAGAGTGCCTCGAGTGACCATGGCTTTCCTCTGTGCTCCACCAGGAAGAACAGAAGTGCATACTCCTTGTCGGTGAGCTTGATGACCTCACCGTTCTTGATCACAATCCTCTTAAATGAGTCAATATTTATATTGCCGACTGAGATATTCTTTGGATCGGTCTCTGATTTTCCGCGGTACACCTTGTATCTTCTGATAAGAGCATTCACCTTGCGGTTAAACTCGCTCTGGGTGAATGGCTTTGCCAGGAAATCATCGCCACCCACATCGTATGCCTCGTTCTGATCCGGCTCCTTCGTCTTCGCCGTCAAGAAGAGGACTGGGATAGATGAAAACTCTCTGATCTGCTGGCATGCCTCAGTACCTGAAAGCTTTGGCATCATTATGTCCATAACTATGAGATCGATGTCCTTGTCCGCACGCACGGTCTCGACAGCCTCAACTCCATCGGCAGCCTCCACAACATCGTATCCAAGTCTCTTGAGATATATATTGAGCAACGTTCTGATGTCCTGCTCGTCGTCCACTATAAGTACTTTTACAGATTCTTTTTCGTTCTCCATATCGCATTACTCCTTATCCACACCAAATGTATGTACATTATAACAAATACTCATATCTTTATTCCATTCTAAACTTCTTTGTAAGGAAATTTAAGTCATAAAAAACGGGAACCCTCACTATGTGAGAAGTCCCCGCCTTTTCTTTATAAAATGATTGGAAGAGCTATAGTTAGGTGTGTCTAACTGTTTCTGAGTATATCCAAATTGCCAACATATGTCAATAACCTGCCCGCCATTTGTAATGATAACATTTATCAGTTCGCTCTTCTCTCCTGTCTTCTTCGCTTTATGCCTCTCCATGCCCCCATGATCATGTCCCTGTACACGCCAGGATTGAATATGAGCAGCAATGGGAAGAGCTCCAGTCGTCCCGCAAGCATGTCAAACATCAGAACATACTTGGTAAATCCCGTCAGCCCGCCAAAGTTTCTGGTAGGTCCTACCTCGGAAAGACCCGGTCCTATATTGTTGAGACACGATGCCACCGCAGTGAAGTTGGTCACCAGATCCCTGCCCTCAAGGGACACAAGAAATACAGACAGGGTAAATATTCCCATCAGCGTGATGAAGTATACATTTACCGCCCTGACTACCTCGTGCTCCACCGGTTTGCCATCCATGTTTATCTTCTTGATATTCTTCGGATGGAAATACGAACTCAGCTCCTTGACAACGGTCTTGAACATTATCACGAGTCTCGACACCTTCATACCGCCACCGGTGCTTCCCGCACAAGCTCCGACAAACATCAGTATGACCAGCACCGTCTTACAGGTCTGTGACCACTGGTCAAAATCCGCCGATGCGTAACCCGTCGTGGTGATGATCGATGCCACCTGGAAGGCCGCATGTCTTATAGCATCTCCGATATTTGCCATAGTCTGCATCAGGCTCAGAGTTATTATCGTTATTGCACCGAGTATTATCAGCAGATATGTCCTGACCTCCTCCATGGAAAGTGCCTTTCGGATGTTCCTGAACAGCACAAAATAATAAAAGTTGAAATTCACACCAAACAATATCATGAACACAGTTACAACCCACTGTATATATGGTGAGAAGCTTCCAAAGCTGTCGTTCTTTATTCCAAAACCGCCTGTTCCGGCTGTTCCAAATGCCGTACACAGAGCATCGAACAATGACATATGTCCAAACATAAGGAAAATGACCTCCAGAACCGTCATTCCGAAGTAGATAACATACAATATCCTGGCAGTGTGCTTGAGTCTTGGAACAAGCTTTCCAACGGATGGCCCCGGGCTCTCCGCCTTCATCAGGTTCATATTTGAACCGGACGCACTGTTCATCGGAATGATGGCAAGCAGGAACACCAGAACTCCCATACCGCCTATCCAGTGGGTAAAGCATCTCCACAGCATCATGCCATGTGACATACTCTCCACATCGCTCAGTATGCTGGCTCCCGTTGTGGTGAATCCCGATATTGTCTCAAACAGTGCATTTGTGAATGAAGGGATCTCCCCTGAAATAACAAATGGCATGCAGCCAAATATACTGAGCAGTATCCAACTGAATGCCGTGGCTACACATCCCTCTTTGAGATATATGGTCTGATTTGCCGGTTTTCTAAGTGTCATAAGCGTTCCTATCACAAGACATGATATTATGACTATAAGGAACGCAAATATTTCATGTTCCTGATATATGAGAGATGTCAGGCATGGAATGATCATGAGCAGACCCTCAAGTCTTATGATCTGGCCAAGTATAAATACTATCATGGAATTATTCATAATCTTCTCCTAATCAAACTGCCTTAAGCAAGTATATCTCTTATATCCGTAAATCCTGTCTCAGTGGTGACTATCATGGCCGTATCTCCAACCTGTATAGAATCCTGACCTGTTGGAAGCAGGATCGAACCGTTTCGATTTATAAATGCTATGAGGAGGTTCTTCTTGAGATTGAGATCCTTCAGCGGTATATCCGTCACCTCCGACTTCTCATCCACACGGAACTCTATCGCCTCAGCTCTTGAGTCAAACATGTGGTAGAGTGTCTCTATGCTGTTACTGTTGGAATTCTTCTTCGCACGGACATATGCGACTATGGACTCCGCAGTTATACTGCATGGATATACAACACTTCCCAGATCGAGGCTGTTTATGACCTCTCTGAAATTGCTCCTGTTTATCTTGGTTATCGTCTTGGCATTTGAATGTTTGCGGGCGTGGAGAGTCAAAAGTATATTCTCCTCGTCGATTCCTGTCAGGGACACAAATGATTCAGTCTCCGCAAGGCCCTCCTCGTTCAAAGTCTCCTGATCCGTTCCATCACCATTTATGATTATCGCCCTCGGCAGAAGGACTGAAAGCTCCTCACAGCGCTTCTTGTTCTCCTCTATAATCTTGACGGATATTCCCATGTTCACGAGCTGTCCAGCCAAATAATATGCGACATTTCCTCCACCGATTATCATGGTGTTTTTGACTCTCGCAGTCTTGAAGCCTATGTGCTCCATGAATTTTCTGGACATAGGCCGTGTTCCCACACATGACATGATGTCACCGGCCTTGAGGACAAAATCACCGGAAGGTATATAGAACTCCCCGGCTCTCTCAACTGCCGCTATAAGTATATTTATCGGCTTCTGTTTATTTGCAAGATCCTTACCGAGATCAGCTATGCTCTTGTTGTCCAGCACGTTCTTCTCCGGGATCTTTATCCTGGTCATCTCCGCCTGTCCATGTGCAAATGAATTTATCTCAAGAGCCGTTGGCAGATACAGTACCCTCGACACCTCGATTGCAGTCTCAAGCTCAGGGTTTATGATCATGGTAAGTCCAAGCTTCTCCCTGAGATAGCTTGCCTCCTTGCTGTAATCCGGGTCTCTGAGTCTCGCTATGGTCGCGCAGTCTCCGACCTGCTTGGCTATGGTACAGCACAGGATGTTGAGCTCATCCGACGACGTGACTGCAGCTATCAAATCTGCGTTCTGTATTCCCGCTTCAAGCTGCACGCTGTGATTTGCTCCGTTTCCAACTATTCCCATAACATCATACTGATTTGCGTATGTTGCGACCTTCTGGGGATCCTTGTCTATGATAGTTATATCATGCCCCTCATTTGCAAGCTGCTTGAGTATGGCCACGCCAACCTTTCCACAGCCCACTATTATGATCTTCAATCCCGTCTTCTTGCTTGATCTGCTACCAAACACGGATTTATCCTCCTTGATTACCTTCAATTAGCTAAGCCAAGTATAGCATGCTAAATATAAAAATCAACACCTGCCACTTTTCTTTACTGAAACCTTACACGAACAGTCTTATTATGCAACACACCAGCACAAATATGACAAATGCTATGCCGACTATCATATTTGTTCTCTTGCTGAAACCTTTGGTGGGTTTTCTGTAGATTCCGTCATCTTCTTTGTTCTTCTTCATAGCCTTTTCTGTCTCCTGTTTTATTGTTATGAGTTTATTTTATATGTGATTTTCCGCAATAGCCTTAAGCCTCTTTATGAGCAGATTCACATTTGTGTGCCTCTTCAAAGAATTTTCCCCACTCTTTATGAAATCCCATGACTCCCCATAAGTCATATCTGTAGTCACAGTCTCATTCTCCTCAAAAAAACGCTCCAGCGATCCCGACGTCTCATGCTTCATCGAGAACTCCGCCGCCCTCCGCACCTTGCCGTGCTCATCTGAATTTGCATCCCGATACAGGAAATGATCCAGGTTGCTCGAAAAATAGTATACGGAGTATTTTATCTTTTTACTTCCTATCTTTATTGATGACAGCGAAGTGAGCACATCCAGATTCGCACTCTTGCAGAGATTGCGCTCCTTCACGTGATCCGGATTTGCCGTCACAATGATATCCGGGTAGTATACCGGCTTGTCTTCATTTCCCCCATCAGTCACGACCAGATTGTCATCTATGTACGCCCCATCCATATCCACAAAATGAATTATCTCCACAATGTCCTTCGGATACAGGCCCGTCCTCTTTAGCAGAGGACTGACCATTATCTCATCTATAAACCGCTCTATGTTGTCAGGATGTATGCCATTCTTTGAGGTTATATCACCGCCAAAGCTTCCGTCATCCTGCATGAGCATGGCAAATTCCAGAACAATATCAGGATCTATATCCTCCAGAAGCTGTCCAAATGGCACCTCAAGAGCATTCCGGTCCGACACTCCCTCGACAAGGAACAGGAAGATCTTCTTCTTAGGTCGTTTCCCCATGATCCATACCTGCCTTTCTGAATGCCGATACAATCTTGAACCTCTTCGTATTCCTATACAGCTCCTCGTCCTGTTCTCCAACCACGATCTCCCTGAAATAAGTATTTCTGAGATTGTTGCTGCTTCCGATTCCCTTCATACGGATATACCTATTTCTCGGATTTGTCGTGGTGAAATATATATAATCCTTGCTTATGACCTCCAGCGGTCTGAGGTTATGCGATGTAAATATAAACTGCCCCTTGCCAGACTCCTGGAACGTCTGCAGCACCTCTCCCAGAAGATACTCAAACACACCGGCATCCAGCTCATCTATGGCTATCGTGCACGACTGCTCATTGTACGCATCTATTATCAGACTGAGCACCGACACGATCTTGCGGATACCGTCGGACTCGTACCTGAATGGCATGTGTACTCTTCCGTCAGGCGCAGCCTCCTGATTGTGGAACACACTCATGTCCGTCTCATTCCTGCTGGACACTATCTCCACCACATGTCCCATACTGCCATCCTTCATGAGGGCAGGCGACAGCTCGTGAAGATCAACATTAAGTCCCGGAACTATCTGGCTGAGGACTATGTTTATATTCTCAAACTGGCTCTTTATCTCGCTGAAAACTATCTCCGGCATGATGTTCGGCACATCCGTCTTCAGAAGGAATTTACCACTCTGTGTGTATAGCGGAAGTCCGTAGTTGAGTCTTATATATCCTGTTGATTTCGTGTCTACCACATGAAGATAGAGCTGACTGTAGTACGCCAGCTCCAGTATAACCTGATAAAACTCAGAGTATAACCCGCACTCATCGCACACCTTTGCAGTTCCGAGCGAGAAGATAAACGACGCCGACTTTTCCTGCGCCAGTCTTCTCACCACATTCAGCTCATCCACGAACTTTCTGTCATTTGTTATGAAATATTTCTGCTTCGATACAGGCCCGAACGGCATGTCGTCAGTGCATGTGTCAATCACAGGCTGAAGTATCATCTTCCTGCCCTCAAAATCACCTGACATACTCAGTTTCTCACCCGATATGCGGACTCTGTAGCTCGGCTGGCCACTGTTCTGATCCTCTCCTCCGTACTGTCTGAATCCGTTATTTGTCTCATTCTCCACGGCGGACATGAGGAATTCGTACACAACCTTTCGGATGCGTCCGTCCTCGTACTGAAGGTCAAATGTAAACTCCAGTCTGGCCATCTCCTGACCCTTTGCCACACATTCTGCATACACCGCCGGAACCTCAGCTCCAATCATCAGAAGCTTCAGTATGGCAAGCGCCTCTATAAAACTCGTCTTACCCGAGCCGTTCTGTCCATAAAGTCCCAATATATCTGATTCTGTTCCATACGGAACAAACTTCTTTCCACAGGCAAATACTATCTCTCCATGCTCCACACTCTTGAAGTTGTCAAGCACCGCTTTCTGCAGTCTTATCGTGGGAAGCCTATCCCAGTGGTCTTCTCTAAATTGTCTGATTCTCATTCACGGTCTCCTCAGATGCTCTTAATATAACGTCATAAAACTGTATTACCATTATATTGTTATCTCCAATTTCCGTCAACAGCCATCAAGTTTTTCGAATTTTATATTCTGTTTTTTTGATCTTTCACAGCTTTACCATTTCTATATCTTAACGGTGGTTCTCCCACCGCCGCAGAAAATTTCCTGATAAAATAACTTACATTTGGGTAACCTGATTTCATGGCAATCTCGGTAACCGACAGATCTGTGGACTCGAGAAGATGCCTTGCATACTTAAGTCTAACATAGTTCACATACTGTGTGAGCGTCATGTGAAATCTCTCACTGAAGAATCTTGACATGTACTTTTCCGACAGATGAAAATGTTCAGAAAGCTCAGCAAGACTTATGTGCTCATGATAATTATCCTGTATATATATAAGTATCTCCTTTTCCAGTCCACCTGACGCTCTCCCTGTCTTCGCTTCAAGCTGATCGTATTCCACTAAAAGATCTACAACCTGCAACAGTCTGATTCTCACCTGTATCTGTCTGTGTGTTCCAAATTTCCCATTTTCCTCTGACAACTCATCAAGAATAGGTATAAGTTTTTCAAGCAGATTCCGATTCGTCACTTCAGGTCTGAATTCCCGTGTGTGATTCCTAAGAGGAAAAAATATCTCATCCTCCAATTCATCCTTGGTCTGAAATGATATGAATTCCATCGGAAACAGAAATGTAAAATAATCCACCGGTGTTTCCGGGGCGGCCATCATATGCAGCACTCCCGGACTTACTATATATACAGCTCCGTCATCCCCTATAAATTTCTGTCCATCAATCTCGACCATAAGTGGACCTTTCCTTACATATATTATCTCCACCTCATCATGCCAATGAACCGGGATCTGGAATGCATGTGACCAGTATCTCATATGATACTCACAAAATGGATATTCTCTTGTCCCGTGTGGATGATTTTCCTTTAATTCTGCGTACATTGTTATCCCCTGATATTGATTTATTATATATTGTGTTGCCTTTTATATCATGCAACTTCGTCATATTAACTCATATGTAGAATATGTGCAACTTTTAATTGAAATAGTACAAGATTCATGCGGTATCAATGCGATATTATACAATTTAGTTATAACTCATGATTTTATACCCATCACCAAAGGAGTACTGATTATATGAAGAAATTATCCGCACTTTTTATACCTATATGTTTTGAAACACTATTCTATATGCTGTCTGGCATGGTTGACACACTTATGCTCTCATCAGTGGGCGACTATGCCGTGGGTGCTGTCGGAACCGCCAACAGTTATATCGGAATGTTCATCATCATGTTCTCCATCATATCATCCGGCATGATGACGGTCATGACTCAGAATATCGGCGCAGGCAGACCTGGGATTGCTTATCAGGCACGCCAGCTTGGTCTTATATTCAACTCAGTCATAGGTATGGGAATGTCTATATTCCTGTTCATTTTCTCCGGAAATATTCTTGATCTGATTGGAATAGCCGGGAACCTCAGGGAACCTGCCATGAGCTATCTTGAAATCGTTGGCGGAGGGTGCTTCCTGAACGCGCTGATTCCAATATTTGCAAGCTACCTCAGGGCATTTGGACATACAAAGCAGCCTCTCATCGCTACCATAATCGGCAACCTTGTAAACTTCGCCTTAAATGCAGTATTTCTCTTTGCGCTGCATAAAGGGGTGCAGGGTGTCGCTACAGCGACAGTCATATCCAAGGTTATCAACCTTGCAATTGTTATCTTTTTCTCCTGCACCCTTGTAAAAGCAGGAAAAAATCCCGAAAGGCTTTCTAACAGAACTGTCCTTTCACAGATCATCAGAGTCGGACTGCCATCTGCATTCGAATCCGTTCTGTACAATGTCGCCATGATGCTGGTGGTCAAGTTCCTGAACCAGATGGATACTGACGGAATAAATGTCACGGCACGATCCTACGCAGTCCAGATAAGCAACTTCTCCTACTGCGTCGGCTCAGCGCTCGCCCAGGCAAATGCCATCATGACAGGATGGCATATCGGTTCCGGCGATATAGATGCATGTAAAAGAGATACCAAAAAGGCCGCCATCATCGGTGTGATCGTGGCGACCTGTCTTGAAACTTTATTTGCAGTCACAGCCCCATGGGCCATGAAACTATTCACCGACAACCCGGACATGGTACATATTGTCACAAGGCTCCTTGCTATTGACATCATCCTCGAGGTTGGCAGAGTTACAAACCTTGTCTACGGCCAGGCCTTAAAGACCAGCGGAGATGCGGTATTCCCGGCCGTCATAGCAGCTGTCTTTATGTACGTGTGTGCTGTCGGCGGTACATGGATGTTCGGCCTGCACCTTGGGCTCCTTGCAACCGGCGCCTACATAGGCCTTACCTGTGACGAATGTGTACGCGCAGTTGGTATGGTCCTGCGCTGGCGAAGCGGAAAGTGGACGGAGAAGAAACTGGTGTGATAATACCCTAGTACCAGATATATTCCAGAATGTATCAGACCAGACATACGCCAAGCATTTATCACAGTATTCCCCCTATCATATACACCACAAATGCCGCAAGCCACGCCACAACGCACTGCCAGATCACTACCATGACAGCCCAGCGATGTCCCATCTCTCTCTTGATGGAGGCGATGGCTGCTATACAAGGCGAGTAAAGCAGGCTGAATACGAGCAGCGATGCTGCAGCCCTGGTTGTGATAGCTGCGGTCACTGATCCGTTAAACAATATCTCAAGTGTGGATACCACACTCTCCTTCGCCATGATACCGCTTATGAGCGACGTACATATTCTCCAGTCGCCAAGTCCAAGCGGCTTAAATATCGGCACCAAAAGTCCGGCTATCGCAGCAAGTATGCTGTCCTGCGAGTCTTTCACCATATTGAGGTGCATATCAAAGCTCTGAAGGAACCAGATACATATAGTTGCAAGAAATATAACTGTGAACGCCTTCTGAAGAAAGTCCTTTGCCTTCTCCCACAGGAGCTGGCCTACGTTCTTCGCACCCGGAAGTCTGTAATTTGGAAGCTCCATGACAAAAGGAACCGCATTGCCCTTAAACAATGTGCTCCGATAAACCATAGCCACAATTATTCCTATCGCAATTCCAAGGAAATAAAGCCCTGCCATAATAAGGCCGCCCTTTCCAGGGAAGAATGCGCTTACAAAGAACGCATATATAGGAAGCTTAGCTGAACAGCTCATGTATGGAGTGAGCAGAATAGTCATCTTTCGGTCTCTCTCACTCGGGAGTGTCCTGGTTGCCATGACGGCCGGAACCGTACAGCCAAAGCCTATCAGCATCGGAACTATACTCTTGCCGGAAAGTCCGATCTTCCTTAGCAGCTTATCCATGACAAATGCAACTCTGGCGATATATCCGCTGTCTTCCATGAGCGACAGGAAAAAGAACAGAGTCACTATGATCGGAAGAAAACTGAGCACACTTCCGACACCCGCAAATATTCCATCCATAACAAGGCTCTTGACGACCACATTTACATTTGCTGCGGTGAGAAGCTTTCCCACCTGAACCGTGAGCGCATCTATCCCCATCTCTAATAGTTTCTGCAGACCTGCTCCGATCACGTTAAATGTCAGATAAAACACCGCCAGCATGATACCTATAAAGCATGGGATTGCGGTATACTTACCCGTAAGAATGCGATCTATCTTTTCGCTTCTGATCCTCTCCTTGCTCTCCTTTGGCTTGACTACACAGTTTTCACATACCTTTTCTATGAAATTAAACCTCATATCAGCTATGGCTGCACTCCGGTCAAGTCCTCGCTCTTTTTCCATCTGGATTATCAGATGTTCTATCGTCTCTTTCTCGTTCTCATCAAGTCCAAGCCTGTCAAGTATGAGATGATCTCCCTCTATGATCTTGGTAGCAGCGAATCTAAGCGGCAGATCTGCCGCCTTTACATGATCCTCTATAAGATGCGCCACCGCATGTATACATCTGTGAACAGCTCCGCCAAACTCATTCTCATCACAGAAGTCCTGTCTTCCAGGCTTTTCCTGATACTTGGCTATATGTATGGCGTGTCTTACAAGCTCATCCACACCCTCGTTTTTTGCCGCAGATATAGGCACAACCGGGGTTCCAAGCATTGCCTCCATCCCATTTACATCTATGGAGCCCGAATTGCCTGTGACCTCATCCATCATGTTGAGTGCGACGACAACCGGTATCTCCATCTCAAGAAGCTGCATTGTGAGATACATATTTCGCTCTATATTAGTAGCGTCTACTATATTGATGATAGCCTTTGGGTGATCATCAATCACAAAGTTTCTGGACACGATCTCCTCGCTGCTATAAGGAGACATCGAATATATTCCAGGCAGATCCGTCACGGAAGTATTCTCCCTGCCCCTTATCGGACCATCTTTTCTGTCGACAGTTACTCCAGGGAAATTGCCTATATGCTGATTTGATCCGGTGAGCTGATTGAACAGAGTCGTCTTTCCACAGTTCTGGTTGCCAACCAGGGCAAATGTAAGTCTTGTTCCTTCTGGAAGCGGATCACCGTCCCCTTTGACGTGATATTTTCCTTCCTCGCCAAGTCCTGGATGTTCCTTCTCCTCTATGATCTCAACTCTGGTGTGGGCTCTGGATCTTGTCTCTATCTGCTCTGCATCTATCTGCTCTGCATCAGCCAGTCTGAGTGTAAGTTCATATCCATGGATCTGAAACTCCATAGGATCGCCCATCGGAGCAAGCTTCACAAGGGTGAGCTCCGCACCGGGTATAACACCCATGTCAAGGAAATGCTGTCTTAGCTCTCCTTCACCGCCAACTGCCTTTATTCTGGCACTCTGTCCTACCTTCAAATCTCTCAGTGTCATAATTGATTATCCTTCTTTCATCATTCATCCAGATTCATCCACGCAGTCTTTCAGTACCACAAAATCGTCTGTCGAATGCCGTCTATTTATGTTTATTGATATTTTTTCTCAATTATAGCACGATGCGTTGTATGCGCAATATATAGATCCTGATTATCGTCTATATTTTCACGGCTTTTTCATGTGCATCTCTGTCTATAGAAGTCAGTTCCTTAAGTTCCCTCACCGTAAACACACCGCAGACAATCGCAGTTATTCCGTCCGCTATCGGTCCCGCATACATGACACCATCGATCCCCATGAATATAGGGAATATGATGATGAGAGGAAGCAGAAATAGTATCTGTCTTGTGAGTGACATGAACACACCAAGTCTCGCCTTTCCTATAGAGTTGAAGAAGTTTGATGTCACCGGCTGGATTCCATTTACGATGGTAAGAAACATATATATCCTGAAGTATCTCTCTGAAAACTGGAAGTACAGCTCGCTTCCCTCTCCAAATGCGCTTATGATCTGTCTAGGGAATATCTGGAATGCTGCAAATGCCACCACCGACAGAGCTGATGCTGCTGCCAGCGCCAGAAGATAAGTCTTTCTCACCCTCCTGTACTTTCCTGCGCCATAGTTGAAGCCTATGATCGGCTGGGTTCCCTGTGATATTCCTATAACGATCGCCATGAATATCATGTTTACCTTGCTTATTATTCCTGAACACGCAAGTGGTATGTCGCCTCCATACACCGACTGTGCTCCGTATCTTGACAAAGTATTGTTCATGACAACCTGGACTATCGCCATGGCTATCTGATTGAAACACGCCGACGCACCGAATCTGAATATATTGCCGCAGGGCTCTCCTCGCATAACAAAACTTTCCCTGGTAAGATGTATTGTCTTGAAATGGAACATATATCTGAGGCTTATGGCAAATGATATGATCTGTCCTGTGATAGTTGCCAGCGCCGCACCGCGCATACCCATATCGAGCCCGAATATAAGTATCGGATCAAGTATAGTGTTGATGATGGCACCTGTCAGCATGGATATCATTGAATACCTCGGACTTCCATCAGCCATGATCAGCTTGCTCATTCCGGTATTCGCTATCAGGAATGGGAAACCTATCGCTGTTATCCTTGTGTACTCCTGTGCAAATGGCAGAACCTTGTCAGTTGCGCCGAATGCCTTTAGCATAGGTGTCAGGAATATTGTCGTCACAAGGAAAAGTGCCACGCCAAATATCGCCATGAGACAGATTCCATTTCCTGCTGCCTCAGCCGACTTCTTCTCATCTCCGGCACCAAGCTTCAATGAAAAGCTGGTCGCACTTCCTATGCCAAGAAGAAGCGATATCGCGGTACATGCCGTTGAAAGAGGAAATGCTATATTTGTCGCAGCATTTCCAAGCATTCCCACTCCGTGTCCTATAAATATCTGGTCAACTATATTATAAAGTGCTGTCACCAGCATGGATATGATACACGGTATGGCAAAGGTTGTGAGCAGATGTGCCTCATTCTCATATCCAAGGGGATTGTTCTGATTTTCATTTGTCTTTGTGTTATCAGATGTCATGATTCTGTATTGCCTTTCTGTCTGTATTGCGACTCAGTTTTTCATTCCATATTTCTTCAGGTCTACCCGGTCATTTTCAACCTCTATGCCGTCTGCCCTCAGGCGGTCCGCCTGGACATTTGCTCCACCGAACGCAAATGCTCCCGCAAGCTCACCCTTGGAATTCACCACTCGGTAACACGGTATATTCTCAGGATCAGGATTCTTATGAAGTGCATTGCCCACGGCTCTCGCCATCTTCCTGTCACCTGCCATCTCCGCAACCTGGCCGTATGTTGCAACACATCCCTTCGGAATCTTCTTCACCGCATCGTAGATCCTCTTTGTCGGACTGTAGGTTACTATGTCATAGCTATCCGCTATCATCTGCTTCACAGCATCCTCTGGCACACTTCCATCCAGTATGATAGTGTTCCAGTGTTCTTTGTTCTGATGCCAACCCGGTATGACAGACTCAAATGCCTGCCTCCAGAAATCCCGGCTTTCCGGATCAGCCTTCACATTCAGATTGATATATCCATCCCTCTCATAAGTCCAAAGGAATGCCTTCTTGCTTCCCTTTACCCTGACAAGTTGCCAGTTCTGATCATGAAATGGAGCCTCCTGGTAAGTGTCCGGAAATGAGAGACCATATGCCAGAACTTCCTCCCTTGTTGTCATGTGTATTTTTCCTTTCTTGTGTTGCGATTATGTAATTAGCTGCCAGTTTTCACCTCAGCTACATAACTTGTTGTTTTTATCTTTTTTCATTTTTCAGCTAAAAAGCGATAAACTACCTGTATCCCTTGAGATATCTCTTCTGCCCATCCGTTATACGGTAACTCTCCACTGCCTTCTGTATCGTCTTTCGGTGAACCCAGTCGGACATGCGGTGCTCTTCTATGTACGGAATGACCGCATCCCACTGCTTTGCCAGGGCTGTAGCCATGTACCACGCTATCATCATGTTGACATAATACTCATCAGACTCAACTCCCGCCACAAGCTTCACATACTCAGGCTCAAAATCCTCGTCAAGATAAAGTCTCATGAGCATTCCTATTCCGTACCTTATAGTATAGGTCTCGCTTGAGGCAATCCAGCACTTGATGACCGGCAGCAGTTCTTCCTTGTGCTTTTCAAAACACTTCGGTGCCGGAAAATCACAGGTTGCCCAGTTGTCTATATACGAAAGAAATCTCTCTACCTCTGATAGACATTTATCATAGTCCTTTATCCTGGTTATGAGCATCATGTGAAGATTGTTTTCCTCGTAATAATGGTGTGGAAGTTCTTTTATAAACTTTTCTGACAGTTCTGTTCCAGCTATACTCTTTGCATATTTTCTGAGCACGGGAACTCTTATGCCTATGACAGTCTCCTTGTCGGTGTCAGGCATAAGCCTGCTGTGAAAATCTCTGTATGCCATATCCTGTAGTTCAAACAGATGCTTTTGAATCTCCTCCATATTTTCACCTTACGCTTTCTAATTTTCTCGTTGTTAGTTTTCCATTTTCTACATTTTTCTATTCTAACTCATAATTGTATACAACTATTATATCTAATACTATCTGAATTTCTTCACATGCTCCGATATAAACCGAAACAGTTCGATATTGACCTTCTCATTCTTCTCCTCCGCCTCAAGATATTCAGGCACTGAAATATCTGTCTGAACCTCTCCGCATACATCAACGCCCAATATTCTTGAATGTCTTATACCACCGTCATATCTTTCATCATTACGACAAGCGTCAGTATTTTTTTCTTCACCCTGACCGCCAAGAAAGACACTGAGCAGACGTTCAAGTCCATCGATTGACATATCCCCCTGACTCCAGTTTGTCTCCGTGTATTCTGTTCCGAGGACGTCTTTGTCTATAGATATGTACAAAGGCAGATCTGTTCTGATATGTTTCAGCTTATCCTCAGGCAGTCCACCATGCAGGTCTTTGGCAGAAAATATCAACAGTCTTTCGCTTGAGATATCCCGGGAAATATCATACGAATCATCGTACTCAGCTTCTTGTACATTATACCCACATTTATAGCTTTCCACATTTTCTTGTCTCCCCTTGGAACCTTTATAACTTTCCAAAGTCTGCTCTATATCTGACTCCGGCGGACCTACAACCACCAGCTGTCTTAGATTTTCATTCTGTATAAGAGTCTGTCCCGCCCAGTCTCCGCAGCTCATCATTTCTGGAACCATAGGTATCTGCATGTCTGTATGATGATCATACATAACCAGCCCAAACGGTTCGGTTATATGATCTGTTATAATCTTCGTTATATAATGATAATTTCCCGAATCTATATAATGTATACCCTGAATTCCGTACGGCTCTATCCTGCCCCATATTTTTTCATACGCATTTTTTGAACAATACATATCTGTCTCTTGTATATCAGAGCAATCTATGTATCTGAATCTATCTATATCTTTTATATCCTCATCACGATATACGTGAGTAAAATCCAAAATCATATTCTCATTTTTCACCTTGCTGTCACCCATATACAACCCCCATATATCCAATAACAAGTCAATTTCGCAGCAATATCGATTAACCTGTCAATAATAAAATAATCTTAATACAAAATCGCCCGACTGTATTCTAACACAACCGGACGATTTTAATCACTATTTGTCTTTCTTTTTCCTTATGTGGATCTCCGGGATTGCCACCGTGTCATATGTCACAGACGAGTCATCCTCACCCACATTATCCTCATTGTCATCATGGCTCTTTGTGTTCACCTCAGGAATAGCCAGATTGTCAAATGACATGTTGAATCTGTGATGCTTTTTATGCTGTTCTTTATTTTTTTCTCTCATAGTTGGTTATACCCCCTAAAGTATGTTTATGAAAAATGTAATTACCAGGCTGTTCAGGAAGTCAGCAAATAAACTTCCTATAAGCGGTATTATCAGATATGCCTTGACCGAAGGAACATAGCGGTCGCATATAGCCTGCATGTTCGCCATGGCATTTGGCGTTGCTCCCATACCGAATCCGCATGTTCCGGCGGACAGAACCGCCGCATCGTAATCCCTGCCCATCACGTTGAACACAACAAAATATGTGAACAGCATCATGAGTATGAGCTGTGCCGAGAGCAGTATGATAAGTGGGAGTGCAAGTTCTGCAAGCTGCCACAGCTTCAGGGTTATCATCGCCATTCCCAGGAACAGTGACAGGCAGATACCGCCAAGATTGTTGATCTCACCCATATAAATATCAAACTTGCCGGAATACTCTCCGATATTTCTGATGACCGCGGCCGCGATCATCGCACCTATATATATAGGAAATGTAAGTCCTGTCTTTGTGAGAAGTTCCGATATGATGGTTCCTATTCCTACGGCTATGATGAGCTGGAACACAGCTGCCGCATACATATTGGTATGGCGCTCATGTTTCTTCTCATCCTCAACCAGTATACTGTCGTCCTCGGCAACTGCAGTATCCAGAAGTTTCTTCCTGTCTATGAGTCTCTTGCCAATAGGGCCACCTATAAGACTTCCTGCGATAAGTCCAAATGTTGCCGCAGCCGTGCATATAGTTGTTGCCCCCTTGACATCAAAATCCTCCAGCACCGGGCCAAACGCTCCTGCAGTTCCATGACCACCTACCATAGGTATAGATCCCGTGCAGAGTCCAACAAGCGGATCAAGATGTAGCAGCTTACTCACCCCGAGTGCCAGAAAATTCTGGGACACTATAAGCACCACAACCAGTCCAAGGAATATGAACAACGACTTTCCTCCGCTCTTTAAAACCTTGAGATTCGCCTGGAATCCAACGGATGTGAAGAAGAATACCATGCACACCTCTCTCAGCGTATCGTCAAATGTAAATTCTGCTATGCCAAGACTGTAACACACACAGGTCAGGACTGCGAAAAGCAGACCTCCTATGACCGGCGCCGGTATGCAGAATTTCTCCAGGAAATTAATTCTTTTCTTCAAAAACTGTCCCAATATAAGTACCAGAACTGACACCGCCAGTGTCTGATACATATCTATCTGTATCTCCATGTAAGACCTCTCTTATCTATATTATATACACATGCAGACATCCGTGATCAGATACCTATTTACCCAATATCATCTGCATATATTCTTTTCCGCATTCAGTATATTTATTATCAGCAGCTGACAACTACTGTTCAGCCGGGATCTCTATTCCTTTTTTCTGATAATAAGCTTTCGCACCATCATGAAATGGAATGGTCACGTTCTTCACAGCCTCACTCTCATCTATCTGGAAGGTGAGTGCTATTGAATACTGGATATCCTGCGCATGTTCAAAGAGAAGTCCTGTGAGCTCCTCCACTATCTTCTCATCCATATCATCCCTGGCGAGGAGCACTGCTCTGACACCGAGTGTCACAACATCCTGAGTCTGTCCCTCGTAGGTTCCCGCTGGTATGGTGTAATCCGTATAGAAGCCGTACACGGATTTTAGTCTGTCCCTGCATTTGTCATCTATTCCGATGAGCTTTACGTCACATTCCTTAGACAGCTCCTCGATCACCGAGGTCTGTATACCTGCTGTACAAAAGAATGCATCTATCTGTCCTGATTTGAGTTCATTTGCCGCATCCACATAATCGAGATTAACCGTGTCCACAAGGGATTCCACAAGGCCGGTCATCTTAAGTATCTGCTCTGCATTTCTCTGGGTACCGGACTCCTCCTCACCCACAGAAATCTTCTTGCCCTGAAGATCATCCAAGCTGTCTATTCCCGAGTCAGCTCTCACCACGATCTGACACGCCTCAGTGTACAGGCTGGCAACTGCCGAGTACCCTCTGTACCTCTTCTTGTCCGTGGCGCCTGTTCCGTTGTAGGCCGCATCCACCAGATCCGCCTGGGCTATCGCCATGTCCACATATCCGTCGGACAGAAGCCTGATATTCGCCGTGGAGCCTGCAGTAGCCTTTACCTCAAAATCAAGATCCTCATCCTCCGAGGATGCTATCTGCGCAAATGCGTTGGAGAACGCATAGTATCCGCCGCCAACTCCCGCGGCTCCCAGCTTCACGGAATCACTGCCGATGCCACACCCGGCAAGGGAAAGTGTCATCAGAATGGCTGTTCCCGCTACAACCATCCTCTTTATCTTTTTCAGTTTCATTTCATTTTCCTCCTTACGTGACTTGGCGAAAGATCTTTCTCTTCGCTATTACCACCACCATACAACAAGCCCGTATAACACGAAATAAAGGGCTTATCGCCCTTTATTATCGCCGTCCATATACCATGTACATCATTATTGTTATTTTACAACTATATTTAACAAAATGATATGGATAATTGTATTTTATATCTATAAAATCATCCTGAATCCGTCTATGAGAGCTATATTATTTACTTTTTTATAATTTTTACGCCCTTATCTGCATCAATAATGCCGCCCTTCGCTGTAAGCTTTTTATTCTTTCTGACATCCAGCTTAGTCAGTTTGTTAGGCTTGCAGAACAGTTTTTGAAGACTTCTGCTCTTGCTTACATTCAAGGTCTTTAAGCTATTATTACCACAATACAATGTTCTGAGTTTCGGTGTGTTTCCGGTCGACAGAGCTGTAAGCTTTCTTCATCTTTTTGTTCTTACTCACATCAAGTCTGGTTATCTTGTTGCCTGAACTTGCTGTCCGGGAATGCCTTCTTATCAATCTTGACCTTGGCTGTAGCTGCGCTTGCAGTTACAACTCCATCTCCCCATACACTTCCCATAGATGCTGTCACCATCGCCGCAACGACCCCCGCAATAACCAATCGCTTCAACCCGGTAACAAATGTGTAATTTTTCCTGTCTCTCGTTTTTCTTTATCTCCCTTTATATAAATTTTCAGCATAAAAAGGCACATTTCTATTGTATATAAGTAAACTTAAAAGTCAACTCCGTATTGCTGCTTATTATTTTTATCATATTTTATTTTATTGCAAATGCCGGAGCACTCCGGAATATAAACAAAATAAACGGCGGAGTCTGATATGTACCCAGAATCCTGGACACATATTTATGAACTAGGCTGAACACATGGATGCTATCCTGTATTGTACAGGT
>NZ_JBCPDQ010000008.1:137526-163491 GCF_040915325.1 Coprococcus sp. RTP21281st1_F1_RTP21281_210402 | reverse complement strand
GATTCCTTCTGCTGACTCTGCTGCAGGTCTCCATATCTCTCGGTGTTATTCTTAAGCTCCGTCTCTGTAACCTTGATCGATGTCTTAAGCTCCTCAAGCTCATCCTTCTTATCGAGCAGTGCCTGGTTCAGCTCTCTCTCCCTGTCCTCGGCACCTGTATATCTCGCATCCACAAGCCTTGTGACAAATGCAAGATCCTCCTGATAAGTCGCAAGCTTCTCATTTATCAGACTGATCTCCTCCGTGAGACCTGCTATTTTATCAGCATTTGCCTTTCTGGCGTCCTCTATGGAGTCCTTAGACATGAAATATTTCCTGTCTCTTCCTATGATAAGCATGTTCTCGGCGGGAACTATCGCTGAGTCTGAAAGCTTATCCATATCGTACACCATTACACATTCGCTGCCGGTGTCTATCGAACCGAGATTTATATCGTCCTCCAGACTATCAAATCCCTTTGTCACAACACTGTACGGCAGGTATGGATTTGCCTGAAGCAGCTCCTCCTTTGTATCACCCGGGAGTGCCGACAGATAATCCGCACCATGCATGGCCATGAGCCCATGTCTGGTGGAGATGTAGTTTATCACAGTCTCAGCACCCTCCGACGGTGGAAATGGTCTGCCATCCTCATAGCATTTCGCAAGCTTTGTCAGTCTGTCGATCTCCTGCTGGCGCTTGATCGTCTCTGTTATGGTGCCCCTAATCCTGTCATTTATAACACCTGTTATATCCTGTGGATTCTCCACAGAGTATACTGCCATGATGCTGTCGAGCTGGCTTCCCGACTGCCTGTACGCCTCGGCGTCAAGCCTTGCATCCTCGCAGCTTCTCTCCAGCGCATCATACTCAGCCTGCACAGTCGTCAGTCTGTATCTGTCATCGTACAGCTTTGTCCTGCCATCTGCTATGGCTATCTCCAACACTGTCATCTCAGCAAGTATCCTGTCAGACTCCTCCTGAGCCTTGTTCATCATATCCTTCACATCACCCACTACGAGCAGGTTGACCGATGCAGCCAGCTCACTTATGCGGGCACTTATCTCATCAATCTTGGCTGTGGCATCAGCGATATTGTTCTCCGCCACCGCCTGGGCGATCTCGCCCTCCCTCATGACTTTTCTGCAGTACTCCGCCTCCTCAAGTGCGTGATCATAGCTGGTCTGGGCCTCTTCCCTTGCCGCCATGAGCTCTGCAAGCTTCTTCTCATCACGGATGCGTCTGTTGTACGCATACACCGCCATCTTCTCACTGGATGATCCGATGTTGTTTCTTATATTGTCGACTATCAGTCTGCTCTCTTCGTACTGTCGCTTGTTCTCCCTGTATACAAGGTAGTCATTTGCACTCTCCTTGTAGCTGATCTGGTTTTTCAGCTCCGCAAGCTTCTTCTCATTGTCCTCTATCTGCGTGGCAGTGTCATCCATCTTGCGGTTCATGTCCTCAAGGCGCAGATAATCCCTGGTGACCCTGAGATTTGCCAGACGCTTGTTCTGCTGTTCCATCTGCTCCCCGGCGTCAGCCTTTGCCTTCGCCAGCTCCTCCATATGGGTGTCGCCCTCCTGTGTACACGCCCTTCCTGTGGCATACACATCGGCCAGGCCCTTACATATCCTGTCGTTGTCCTCGTAGAGACCTATGCATGAGTTCACCTTGCCCTCGAGCACATTTATCAATTCTATCTGGTGGTCATAGTTGGCTATGTCACGCTTTCTCTGTGCCAGAACGTTCAGCTTGTCCTTGATGTCGAGAAGAGTCTCTGCCATGGTGTCTTCCTCACCGTTTCGTCCTGTCTTTGTGGCAAATGCCTTCTCTATGATCTCCTCTATAAGCAGATCCTCCACGACCTTCCTTGTGGTCCTGTAATTTGTCTCAAAATACGTTC
The DNA here is from genome assembly GCF_040915325.1 of Coprococcus sp. RTP21281st1_F1_RTP21281_210402. Lineage (NCBI taxonomy): Bacteria > Bacillati > Bacillota > Clostridia > Lachnospirales > Lachnospiraceae > Coprococcus > Coprococcus sp. RTP21281st1_F1_RTP21281_210402. The sequence continues at coordinate 161,606 of NZ_JBCPDQ010000008.1, read as the reverse complement.
TTACATGCCCCTCTGTCTTGTTGATTCCACGTATGATTTCCCAGTGGCTCTCGTGGAGACCATAGCCACTTATAAATCTCTGGTACTCGCCCTTCTTGTCAAATACCCTGATCTCCAGGCTCATATCCCTGTGTCCGAGATCCTTGAGATATGTCTTTAAACCGTTGAATGTAATCCTCTCATTACCCTCCGACAAAGGAAGGTTCACTATGTCATTCTTGTTATATTCCCTGTAGAAAATGCAGTAATTAAAATACTCTATGGATGCAGTGTCCTTCTGTACCTCCCCGGCATCCGCCGTATCCTTTGCCTTTCTGGCACAGAATCCGGTGGTCATGTATCTGTAGCCATCCTTTATATCCGCCTCGTCAAGCTTCCACTCGATCAGCGAATGGATGACTGTGTTGCCGCCGCCCGCACGGAAAAGCTTCTCCACAGGCTGCTTCTCATCCAGAGTACAGTTCGGTATCAGGTTCTGAAGGAGCAGAAGCATGAGAATACTCTTTCCTCCTCCATTTGCCAGATCATACAGCGTGTTCTTGCCATACATTCTCATGGTGAAGTCATCGTACTGCTGTGTACCAAAGTTATATTTTACATTGTTGACCCTTATCCTGTTGATACTAGGCATCCTCTTCTTCACCTCCAAGCAGCTGATACAGCCGTCCTCTGTATTCCTCAAAATAGTTCTCCGACAAAGCCTTCATCCTGTCTGTCGGATAGTACCTGTCCGCATTCTCCACAAATAACCGCTGGGCCGACATGAAGTTGAACACCAGCTTCACATAACCCGCCCGGGATGCCTTGGACGCCCTGGCGCTGTCGCCCTCCTGATTGCCCGTCACCGCCGGGAGCTCATCCCACAGAAGCGCTATCGCCTTGAAGCTGTCCTGCTCCACCTCATCAGTTGACAGAACATCAAGCTTCTTCGTTATGTCCGCAAGATATTTGCTTGTCTCATCTATAATGTTCTCTGACTTCACATACTCCCTGAACTGATAGCTGGATGAATCCTTGTAAAAATAGAGAAGTGTCATATACATAATGAAGTAACACAGATAGAGCTCCTTGTTCAGACGAAGTCCCAGAAGCTTCTTCATGTCGTCATTCGTATAGCCAAATACCCTGTTGCCCTCTCCGGCTGTTATATACAGGCTGTCATTGTACTCGTACAGTGACAGGTTCATCTTCTTCATCATATTCATGACGATGTCGTACACCTCGGCATTGCCGTAGAATTCATCGTACAGCGGGCCGTTGTCGGGATGCTTCTTGCAAATCTCCTCACCTGATATTAACTTGGAATATATCTCTATCGCCTTGTCTAGATTCTTACTTTCCATCTTTTTCTCCTATTCTCCGTACAATCACTCTCAGCTGGTTTTGTTAAACTGAATTCCCGTAACGTACATGTCCTCGCCAATCTGTATCTCTTCGTCTGGATGGAATTCCAGTGTAAATGTCATGCCTCTGAACGCATCCAGTGTGAGTTCCGGTGCATACATCTCACGGGAGAGACCGGATCTGCTGCCACCAGCCTGATCTCCAGATACAGATGCCGCCAGCGTTTTTTCGTCAACTTTCTTTATTCTCTCTATGTGATCTACCAACATTCCCTCCAGCATAGTGTCCGGCTTTGCCAGTATCTCATCCACGCTGTACCTGTCCTTCTGAGCCAGGTGTGTGAGGAAGGAATAGTAATCTTTGTTGTCGTAGATTTCTTTTCCAAACTTAACTTCAAGTATTCCATTGAATTCCTTGAGACTCAGGTGTCCCCATTTGTTCAGCTGGTCAAGGAGTTCGTGGAACAGCTTTGTGAAGTTGGCACTTATCTGTTCATCGAGCAGTTCATCTTCGTAACGGAAGTTCGGATCAAGCTGCTCCTTCTTCACCTTTGTGGTCTTCGCATTGTCCTCGGACTTCAGCGTGAGCATGTGATCTATGGATGTCATGCTGAACGTTTTCACGATCCTCGGAGCGAAGAGAGGCGCAAGTATGGTGAGTATCTTATCCGGTCTGTCCTCTTTTATGATACTCTGAAGCTGTCCTGCAAAGTCAAATGCAGGTCTAAGCTTCTGAAGCTTCGCCTTGTGTATGATATTGTCCGATATGTTCTGCAGTTCCATTGTGCTGCTTATCAGACTTCCGTGCTTGATGATGGTCCTCTTGAGTTCAAGCTCAAGCTGGCTTATCTCCTCCATAGCTTTCAGGTTGCCCTTGCCCATATTATCATAGTTCGCCTTAGTGATTGCTTTGTCCACCAGAGCTTTGTTCTTGGCAAAGAGCTTCTGCTCGTCAGCGAACCATTTGCCGACGGTCTTCATATAATTTTCGTACTCCTCCGCGCCCTTGAACACGTCGATGGACAGAAGATTTACTATCTCATCCTTCTCGCGGATCAGCCTGTTCACCTCGCTATTGATCCTGCGCACGACCTCGATACCGCCACGGAAGTTCTCTCCAACGATCATCTTTTCCAGAAGAAGCTGCTGCACGTTGATCTTGCTCTCGTCCTTGATCTCCTTGGTGTCCAGATAGAATTCGATTCCATCCGCAGTAATGAAATACAGAACCTTACCATCCACTATATGGCTGTCTATCAGCTTCACTCGTCCCGTCTTGCGCTGCTTCTTTCCCGGATCATAGAACGTGAATTCAAATGCTCTTCCATCGTTCTTGATCTTGTCAAATATATACATTATCAGGTCAGCCCTGTCATCTCCCGCGATCTCCACATCGAAATCACGGTCAAGGAGCTGCCCCATGAATTCCTCATATTCATCGTATGACACTTCACGCTCATTGAAGCTGTTCTCCTGAATAAAAAAACGCAGAATCGCCATGGTTATATAACCCATGTCCAGCTGTGCATAACGACCTTCCTTATACTGCGCAAATGTGGTCTCAGCCAGAACAAAAAACGGGTAATATTTCCTCAGATTCTGCATTCTTGCATTATGTTCTTCAATTATGTCATTTATCATCACGTATTTGAGTGCCATGTTTTCTCTATCTCTGTACTTTCCTGATTATAATAGATCTTATACCATATACTTTTCCTGATATATCTGCCCATATTCTGAGACACATATCTTCTCTATCCGCATATGGATATACAGATTTAGTATACCATGACACATTTGTTCACACAACGATATTTATCTTCCGTACTTCAGCTCATTTATCGATCTTCCACACACTGTCAACATGAATTCCGTGGCACTCTCACTGTTCTGTCCCACATCATTCAGCCCGACATATCCCGGCTGATAGCCCTCGCAGTCACCCTCTATCTGAAACTGGACTGTGACCGTCACCTGCTGCCCCTTATATGTGGCATTCCCTTCAAACTGCACTATCTGACTTCCGTCCGTCGCGACAAATGCCTGCCAGTGTTCATCGCTGCAATAGGCATCCAGACCATCCCCATAGGTTGTGTCTCCATCCGGGAATATCTTCTGTTCCTTTATATAATCTATCCTCTTATCCGGAAGATCGGCTGCATCTTTGCCGATCCCCGCCTCACCGATACCTGTCACGCACATGGACAATGTGAGTATGACTGCCAAAAGCTTGCAGAATTTGTTCTCCCTAAACTTCTCCCACCGCTTGATATTCAGTGCAAATGCAAGGATTCCTCCCACGATCGCACCACCCACATGCGCATAGATATCTATATTCTTCTCATTTGTATACAGAGCATATATGACCACAACAACTATGGATACCATCATATCTTTTCTGCTTGCTTTCCTGTTGCCCATGAATGTCAGGAACACAGCAGCACATATGATTCCGAACACCGCCCCTGATGCTCCTATAGAGAAATGCATTCTGTCAGGATCAGTCATATGATACACATTCATGGATATGATCCCGGCAACAATTCCTGATACAAAGTATATGATAGTCGTCCTCAGGGAGCCAAGTTTTCTCTCCACCGTGGAGCCAAACATATATAGTGCAAACATATTGCCAAAGAGATGATCAAAGCCAGAATGCAGGAACATCGCCGATATAAGTCGTCCATACTCGCCATTCAGCTTCACGTACTGATAGTTGAGTCCACCGGTTCTGGAGTAATTGTCCACACCGATGCACATGATGCCAGCTATGACATTTGCCACTATCAATGCAATCGTAACTATAGGGATCGTCCTCTTTATCTGTGGCTGCGGGGAAGCTCCACCGCCCATCTGCTCAGGTCTGATCACATATGCTGTGTCCTGGTCAATATCCTGCTCAAATCTCCCATAGTCATCATGTTCAAAGCCATAGCCGAAATTGTTTTCTTCCATATAATACTCTCCTGACAATGCCCCCCACGGCTGGCATCCACATACTGTTCATTGTTTTACACGATACACTGTTTTTCCACCTTGCAGTACCATTCTTCACACCTTTTTTCTTAGTCGAATACTCTCTTAAGAACCTCGTCCTCATACAGAACCTTCTTGGCAAGTTCTCTGTACTTCTCCTCATGAAGGTATGTGTGTCTGTGAGGCTTTATCTGTGGTGCCATGTCTATCGCCTTTGCGAAATCTTCTCTCTTGAGATCAAGTGTAGCTACATAATCCCAGAAACCGGTCTTCTCAAATATAGCATTTACCCTGACATATCTGTGATCCTGAACGACCGCCATGATATAGGTTGCGATTCCTACCTGGATTCCATGGAGCTGTGGCTGTTCAAGCATCTTGTCAAGTGCATGTGAGATAAGGTGCTCACTTCCGGATGTCGGTGTGCTTCCGCCTGCTATCTCATTTGCAACGCCACTCATGGCAAGGGAATCAAGAAGCTCCTTCAGGAAGAGGTCATCCTTGATCGTCTCAAATGGCGTTCTGACAAAGCTGTTCACCGCCTTCTTCGCGATCATAACCGCGAAATCATTCATCTCTGAATATCCAAGGTCTGACTCGAAAAGCCAGTCGTAGAGAGATGTGATCTTGGATACCATGTCGCCGATTCCTGAGTAAAGGAATCTCTCCGGCGCAGACTTGATGATCTCCGTGTCAGCTATGATTCCATATGCCATTCTTGCCGGCACCGATGTACGCCGTCCATTTACCATAAGTGATGCGCTGGCGCTTGAGAAACCATCCGATGATGCCGATGTCGGAATACTTATAAAAGGAAGCTTTCTGAGATATGCCGCATACTTTGCCACATCAATAACCTTTCCTCCGCCGATACCCACGATCACCTGGGCCTTCGCATCTATATCAAATGCCAGCTTGATTATATCCTCTATATTGGTGGAATCCAGCTCTCTGTACTCCACAACTGTCACATTTTCCTTCTTCAGAGAATCCATGACCTGCTGTCCAAACATGTCTATGAGTCCATTTCCAAAATAAATAACAGCATTCTTCATCCCGGAAGCACTTATATATTTGCCCAGATCATTCAGGGTTCCCTTTCCGATCTTAAGAATGGTTGGTATTGCTATATGACTTCCTGCCATCTGTTTATCCTCCTAAATACATTTCTACCATTATACATTATATAATCAGCAAAAATAAACAGGACAATACACATTTTGTCTCATACCTTTACTTACCTTTCTAATTTCTAGCCATGTCTGCCTTATGCTGTTTTTATATCCTTTAAATTTCTTACAGCATCTTCATATTTTTACCCGAAAAACACATTTTCTACACAACTTCTCCAAAATTAGAACACATTTTCTCGGTATATTATTAAATGTAAACAGCGAGAGCGTAAGCGAGTTGTTTACATCCCCTTTTTCATAAACGACTGCAACACCCTCCCCTCACATAATGTAGTTGCAGTCACTCCCTTTTAATACAAAAAGAAGAGGCTGCCAGAGATGGCAGCCTTTTCTTTTTGTATTCAGATAATTTATAATTACTCACTTCTGAGCGCTATAACAGGATCCTTCTTAGCTGCAATTCTCGATGGGATAAGTCCTCCGATCAATGTCAGTATAACGCTGATGATTACCAGCATCGCTCCACCCTTCCAAGGAAGCGCCGATACACCGGCAACGTTGATATAACTCTCTATCACCTTACTGATCGGTATATTGATCAGCACCGTCACGCCGATTCCTATGAGTCCTGAGAAGAGACCTATGATAAATGTCTCCGCATTGAACACTCTTGAGATATCCTTCTTTGAAGCTCCTATGCTTCGCAGAATACCAATCTCCTTTGTTCTCTCAAGAACTGAGATATATGTGATTATTCCGATCATGATGGATGAAACTATCAATGAAATTGCCACAAATGCAATGAGTACATAAGTTATCGCGTTGATGATCTTGGTCACCGATGACAGCATGATTCCGATGTAATCAGTGTATGTGATCTCCTTGTCAGGATAATCCTCGTTGTACTTGTCTATAAGCTTTGTTATCTCGTCCTTATCCGCAAATTCTGCACAGTAGAGGTTGATGGAAGCCGGCTTTGCAAGCTCTGCATATCCAAGCTTTGACATGTTATCCTCATAAGTAGATGTTGACTCCTGGAAGAAACCGTAACCCTTGAGCATATCGAAGAGCTGATCCTTGGTCATGGACGCCATCTGTGCCTGCATGTCCTCAGTAACCTGACCTGAAGCCATAAGCTGCTGCATAACAGAATCCATATCCACATCATCCGCTGTCAGTTCCTTGCCATCTGAAAATGGCATTCCTGTGAACATGTCAGTATCAGGATTATCCATCTGAGCCTTAAGCACATCTGTCTTCTCGTTCTCTGAAACTATGTAATTGGCAAGCTCCGATGTGTAACCTATATATCCCGGCTGCATGGTAGTTGCATACGCTTTATCCGAAGCCCTGATTACTGCCGACACCTTTACTTCAAGGCCCCCGGCCACAGCAGACTTCAGAAAATCAGCATCAGAACTCATATCTGTGTATGTTCCATCATCATTCTTCTTGTACAGATCGCCCGGAAGCACAACCTTAAACTTGAGATTAAGAAGGTCATCGTATGTAAACACCATCTGCTCAAGCTCCGGTGCCTCTCCGCCAGCAAGTATGGTTGAAACCATATCGCTCAGTTCCTTTGAATCCCTAAGTCCAAGAGTATACAGTGTAAAATCACTTATCTCATTGTTCTTGTCGACGACAAGTACAACCTCGTTCTTATTCTCAGGCCAGTGTCCTGCCAGCACATCGTACTGCTGCTTGAGCAGAGTGTCGTTGTCAAGCATCTGTGTCCACATGTCCATTGACGATGAACCGTAGCTGAATGCCGACATGAAATCTGCCGTTGACTCCTGTGCCTCCGCCATACCTCCAAATCCCATATCTGTCATTGTGGTGCTTGGATTTACCTGGGCAACACCGCCATTTGCACTGTTCTCGTTAAACACATATAATGGTGTATCATATGTGTATGTTATATCACTTGTATACTTGGTGAAACCGTTTGCATCGTCTTCTATATAATTCTTAAATGACTCAAGGTCGTTCTCCTTCACATCTGACACCATGGACACGAGCATGTCTCCCATGATATCTCCCGAATATACCTTGTCCTCGCCAGCGTGATTGTGATCTGAATCCTCCTCGTTGTTACCTACCATCTTTGAGAGCAGCTCATCGTAATCCATCGCTTTCTTCGTTATCTGCACCGGATACGTGGCAAGCGTCTCCTCCTGCACATCGTTGATATACTTCTGAAATCCGGATGAAAGCGACAAGATAAGCGCTATTCCTATGATTCCTATACTTCCGGCAAATGCTGTTAAGAATGTCCTTCCTTTCTTGGTCATGAGGTTGTTCAGACTCAGCGAGAACGCTGTGAACATACTCATGGATGTCTTTCTAGGTTCATAACTTCCGTCATCCTCCTTTGCTTCATCCTCATCTGAGAATGGATTGGAGTCATCTATTATATTTCCATCGAGGAGCTTTACGATTCTTGTTGAATACTGCTGTGCCAACTCCGGGTTGTGCGTGACCATAATAACCAGCTTGTCCTTGGCTATCTCCTTGAGCAGTTCCATGATCTGAACACTTGTCTCTGTGTCAAGTGCACCCGTTGGCTCATCAGCCAACAGAATATCCGGATCGTTTATGAGTGCTCTGGCGATGGCAACTCTCTGCATCTGTCCACCGGACATCTGGTTTGGTTTCTTGTGAATCTGATTTCCCAGACCAACCTTCTCCAAAACCTCCTTCGCTCTCTTTCTTCTATCTGCCTTTGATACTCCAGACAAAGTAAGCGCAAGCTCTACATTTGACAATACCGACTGGTGCGGTATCAGATTGTAGCTCTGGAATACGAATCCGACTGAATTGTTTCTATATGAATCCCAGTCTCTTGACTTGAAATCCTTTGTCGACTTGCCATTGATAACCAGATCTCCACTGGTGTACTGATCCAGTCCGCCCACTATGTTCAGAAGCGTTGTCTTTCCACAACCCGACTGACCAAGTATGGACACGAACTCATTTCTTCTGAAGTTCACAGATACACCCTTAAGTGCCTGAACAACTTCATCACCAGTGTGATAATCCTTCACGATATTCTTAAGCTGAAGCATTCTATCCTCCTTACAAAAATCATATTGTGTTCTATATGCATTACACTTTGATAGATTTGTCATTATTACTGGAAAATCATAGCATTTATTTTTTTTCAATGCAATTAAGGCAGGCTATTCTTTATAAATGTTTTATTTTCTATCGATAAGTTCAAACTAACTATATGTTGAACTTTTGGCTAAAAATTCTTTTATTTTCTTATTATATGGGGTATAATCAGCGTAAGTGGGTACGTTGTATCCAAATATAATTTTACGGAGGATTTTACAAATGTTAGTTTCAGCAACAGAAATGTTAAAGAAAGCTAAGGCTGGTCACTACGCAGTAGGTCAGTTCAACATCAACAACCTTGAGTGGACAAAGGCTGTTCTCCTCACAGCTCAGGAGCTTCAGTCACCTGTTATCCTTGGTGTTTCAGAGGGCGCTGGAAAGTATATGACAGGATTTGAGACAGTTGCAGCAATGGTTAAGGCTATGGATGAGTCACTTGGAATCACAGTTCCTGTAGCTCTTCACCTTGATCACGGAACATACGAAGGATGCTACAAGTGTGTTAAGGCTGGATTTACTTCAATCATGTTCGATGGTTCACACTATCCATTCGAGGAGAACCTTGCTAAGTCAACAGAGCTCGTTAACGTAGCTCATCAGCTTGGCCTCTCAATCGAGTGTGAGGTTGGTTCTATCGGTGGTGAGGAAGACGGAGTTATTGGTATGGGCGAGTGCGCTGATCCAGCAGAGTGCAAGACTATCGCTGATCTTGGTGTAGATATGCTTGCAGCTGGTATCGGTAACATCCATGGTAAGTACCCAGCTAACTGGAAGGGACTTAGCTTTGAGACACTTGATGCTATCCAGCAGAAGACAGGCGTTATGCCATTAGTTCTTCACGGTGGTACAGGTATCCCAGCTGACATGATCAAGAAGGCTATTTCACTTGGCGTTTCAAAGATCAACGTTAACACAGAGTGCCAGTTATCATTCGCAGATGCTACAAGAAAGTACATCGAGGCTGGTAAAGATCTCGAGGGCAAGGGATTTGATCCTAGAAAGCTTCTCGCTCCTGGTTTCGAGGCTATCAAGGCTACTGTTAAGGAGAAGATGGAACTCTTCGGATCAGTTGGTAAGGCTAACGACTAATTCTTTAACAGAACAATTAACAAATGTAACGATAAACTGTTCGACAACTTTCGGACAAGTATCGCTCACGTAAACTTAAAGGAACCCCATCACAGCTTGTATAAGCCATGATGGGGTTCTTATTTTTATATCATACATTCTACTAATATTAATGTCTAATCCTGATTCTCTGCCTTGTCCTTCTTCCTGCTGATCGTCCACCATATAGGAACTGATATCAGCATGAAAAATGCTGCTGCCACGCTGATCCATGCGCCGACTCCGAGTCTTGCATTTGCCGCTGCGTCAAGCTTGCCAAGATCTATCAATGACAGAACAAATTCAAATATCAATATTCCGCCAACAGCTATGGATATTACAAGATCTGCTATATAACAGCCCGCTTTGTTGATAAATGCACATATCACGTCTGCTATGAGAACTACAGCCACAATAAGCATGGATAATACATTTATCCCAAACACTCCAACTATGCTTCTGGCATCTGTACCCATATATGCATAAGGAATAAATACTGATACAACAGCCATGATAATGCCGATCAGGTTTAACATATTAGGTACATGTGTGGATCCCTTCTTCACATCACCAGGTATGTTCTGCCTGTTCTCATATCCCATATAACCCATAGGGTTGTTGTATGGCGTTGGCTGTACCGGCTGGCCGTACTGCGACTGTGGCTGGTATGGCTGCTGGGTTGGCTGACCATACTGTGGCATCTGCTGATATGGTGGCTGCATTGGCTGTACGCCCTGGCCATACTGTGCCTGTGGCTGATATGGCTGCTGTACCGGCTGACCATACTGCGACTGTGGCTGATATGGCTGCTGTACCGGCTGACCATACTGCTGCATCTGCTGGTATGGTGGCTGCATTGGCTGGCCATACTGTGGCATCTGCTGATACAGTGACTGAGCTGGCTGTGCTACCTGACTATATGGTGCTTGAACTGACTGCGCTCCCTGACCATTCTGTGCCTGACTTTGCTCAGCCATCATAGCCTTTTCCTGCTCCACATTCTGCTCAGAAGTCGACCCGCCATCAACTCCGTATATATCTTCTACTCTATTCTGTTCATCCATGTTGTCATCTACCTCCGATGTAATTATTCGACACATCCCTTACATATCGAGATACCTCTTCAGATACTGTCCTGTATAGGACTGAGGTATCTTCGCAACTTCCTCCGGAGTTCCTCTGGCAATGACCGTTCCACCGCCTGCGCCTCCTTCAGGTCCCATGTCAATAATATAATCTGCGGTCTTGATAACGTCAAGATTATGTTCGATAACCACCACTGTATTGCCGCCTTCACTGAGCCTTCTGAGTATATCCACAAGCCTGTGAACATCAGCAAAATGAAGTCCGGTGGTTGGCTCGTCAAGCACATATATAGTCTTTCCCGTTCCACGTCTTGACAGCTCAGTTGCAAGTTTGATTCTCTGTGCCTCTCCTCCTGACAAAGTGGTGGACGGCTGTCCAAGCTTGATATATCCGAGTCCCACATCACGGAGAGTCTCTATCTTCCTCAGTATCCTTGGCACATTTGCAAAGAACTCACATGCCTCGTCAACTGTCATGTCAAGGACTTCATTGATACTCTTGCCCTTGTACTTGACCTCCAGAGTCTCCCTGTTATATCTCTTTCCTCCGCACACTTCACATGGCACATATATATCTGGCAGGAAGTGCATCTCTATCTTGATTATTCCATCTCCTCGACACGCTTCGCATCGTCCACCAGATACATTGAAGCTGAATCTTCCCTTGCCGTAACCTCTTGCCTTGGCATCCTTGGTTCCAGCAAACAAATCCCTTATCAGATCAAATGTACCTGTATAAGTAGCCGGATTGGATCTCGGCGTTCTACCTATAGGTGACTGGTCTATATTGATAATCTTATCCAAAGCATCATAGCCAATGATATGGTCGTGCTTTCCTGCTTTAATCCTGCTCTTGTTGAGTCTTCTCGCCAGCTTCTTGTACAAGATCTCATTTACCAGAGAACTCTTTCCTGAACCAGACACACCCGTCACACATGTCATGATTCCAAGTGGTATGTCCACATCTATATGCTTGAGATTGTTCTCATAAGCATTCTTGACAGTGAGCCATCCGGTTGGCTTTCTCCTCACATCCGGAACCTCTATCTTCTTCCTGCCGCTTAAGTAGTCACCGGTGATAGAATTCTCACATTTCATAATATCTTCAGCCGTACCCTCAGCTACCACATATCCACCATTTGCACCGGCTCCCGGTCCTATATCTATAATGTGATCCGCCGCCCTCATGGTATCCTCGTCGTGCTCTACAACGATAAGCGTATTTCCAAGGTCTCTCAGATTCTTGAGCGCTGCTATCAGCTTGTCATTGTCCCTCTGGTGAAGTCCGATACTTGGCTCATCCAGAATATATGCAACTCCGACCAGACCTGAACCTATCTGCGTGGCAAGTCTTATTCTCTGTGCCTCTCCACCTGAGAGCGTGCTTGTACCTCTACTCAGACACAGATAGTCAAGTCCCACATCAATAAGAAAATGCAGTCTCGACCTGATCTCCTTGAGTATGGCCGCACCTATCATCTTCTGTCTGTCAGTGAGCTCCAGATCTTTCATGAACTTTGCAAGTTCTGTGATAGGTAGTTCTGTAAGTTCGGCAATATTCTTATCTCCAACTGTAACAGCAAGGGCTGTCGGCTTAAGTCTCTTACCACCACAGACCTCACACGGAGTTACAGTCATGAATGTCTCATACTCGGCCTTTGTGGACTCCGCAGATGTCTCCCTGTATCTTCTGGCAACACTCTTTATGAGTCCCTCAAATGTTATATCATACACTCCCTCCCCGCGCTGTCCTTTATAATGCACCTTAACCGGGCGAGAGTTCTTTCCATATAATAAGAGATCCTTGATATCCTGTGGATAATCCTGAAATGGCGTATCAAGAGAGAATCCATACTCCGCACTGAGTGCCCTGAGTATTGCATTTGAATAGCTCTTGCCATCATTGCATGACTGCCATCCCAGAACCACTATGGCTCCATCATTTATCGACAAACTCTGATCGGGTATCATAAGATCCGGATCAAATTCCATCTTGAAGCCAAGACCTGCACATGTCGGGCATGCGCCAAATGGATTGTTGAACGAAAAGCTTCTCGGCTCTATCTCATCTATGCTGATTCCGCAATCCGGGCATGAAAAGCTGTCTGAGAAATTGATAATGGTATTCTCCTTCTGAACACCATTCTCATCCCTCTCCCCGATCACCTCAATTTTCATAAGCCCCTCTGCAAGCTGAAGTGCGGTCTCTATGGAATCTGTGAGTCGCCTCTCCACATCCTGTCTTACAACCAGACGATCGACTACTATATCTATACTGTGCTTCTTGTTCTTATCGAGCTTTATCTCCTCCGACAGCTCATACATGCTGCCATCGACAACCACTCTGACAAATCCGCTCTTCTTTGCCTTCTCCAGCAGCTTTACATGCTCTCCCTTTCGGCCTCTGACCACAGGCGCAAGCACCATGAACTTTGTCCTCTCAGGTAGCTTCATGATCTCATCCACCATCTGGTCAACCGTCTGTCTGCTTATGACCTTACCACAGTTCGGGCAGTGTGGTATTCCCACTCTGGCATAGAGAAGTCTGAAATAGTCGTATATCTCAGTGACAGTGCCAACTGTGGATCGAGGATTTCTGTTTGTTGACTTCTGATCTATGGAGATTGCAGGGGAAAGTCCCTCTATCTTGTCCACGTCCGGCTTCTCAGCCTGTCCAAGGAACTGTCTCGCATAGGAGGACAGTGACTCCATGTATCGTCTCTGTCCCTCCGCATATATCGTGTCAAATGCCAGTGAAGACTTACCTGATCCCGAAAGTCCTGTCACGACAACAAATTTGTCCCTTGGAATCTTGACATTGATATTCTTCAGATTATTTTCACGTGCGCCCTCAATAGTAATATACTTCCTGTCAATATTCCTGCTGGCGTTGAAATAATCATCATCTTTCATGCTCGCATCCGTTATATTCTCCAGATGCTCACCACGTTCATAATTCTTATTGTCTTCCATCTTGATCTAACCTTTTCTCTTTATTATTTATATTTGTTATATCTTAATTATCTACCCTGCATCCATCTATTCTTTATCATAATCTCTCAGTGCCGCCTTATACACCTTGAGCTGATCCCTGATCTCTGCCGCCACCTCAAAGTTGAGGTCTGCTGCCGCCATATTCATCTTCTTGGTCAGCTTGGCGATAACCTTCTGAAGCTCCTTCTTCGTCATGGACTCAGCGTCCTTATCCTCCTCTGGAAGTTCCTCCTTCTTCACCTCTATGGTTATGAGATCCCTTATGCTCTTCTCTATAGTCTTAGGGGTTATTCCATGTTCCTCATTATACTTCTGCTGTATCTCACGACGTCTGCTCGTCTCATCGAGGGCATACTTCATAGAACCCGTGATAGTATCCGCATACATGATGACATGTCCATCCACATTTCGGGCTGCTCTTCCTATGGTCTGGATGAGTGATGTCTCCGATCGCAGGAAACCTTCCTTATCAGCGTCAAGTATGGCTACCAGTGTGATCTCCGGTATATCAAGACCCTCTCTCAGAAGGTTGATTCCAACAAGCACATCAAATACTCCAAGGCGGAGATCTCTCACTATCTCAACTCTCTCCATGGTGTCTATATCCGAGTGCAGATATTTTACCTTTATATCATTGTCCCTCATATAGCTGGTGAGATCTTCAGCCATACGCTTGGTAAGTGTTGTCACAAGTACCTTGTGTCCCTGCTCGGTCTCCTTGCGAACCTCTTTCAGCAGATCATCTATCTGACCTTCCACCGGTCTGACCTCAACCGGCGGATCAAGAAGTCCTGTAGGTCTGATGATCTGTTCAGCCATAAGCATCTGGTGCTCCTCCTCGTATTTGCCCGGTGTGGCTGATACAAACATGACCTGATCAAGCTTCTGCTCAAATTCCGAGAAGTTGAGTGGTCTGTTGTCAAGTGCCGATGGAAGCCTGAATCCATAGTCCACCAGATTCATTTTACGGGAACGGTCTCCAGAATACATCGCACCGACCTGAGGCACCGTCATATGTGACTCATCTATAATAAGAAGAAAGTCATCATCAAAGAAATCCAGCAGTGTGCTCGGCGTCTCTCCGGCTGATCTTCCAGCCAGCGGACCGGAATAGTTCTCTATACCAGAGCAAAATCCAGTCTCTCTCATCATCTCCATATCAAAGTTAGTTCTCTCCTCGATACGCTGTGCCTCGATGAGTTTATCCTTTGACTTGAAGTAAGCAACTCTGTCCTTGAGCTCCGCCTCTATCCTCTTCAGCGCCTTCTCCATCTTCTCCTGTCCAACCACATAGTGAGATGCCGGAAACAGGCATGTATATGTCAGATCTCTCTTTCCCTCTCCGGTGAGCGGATCAAACTCTGTGATCCTGTCTATCTCATCCCCAAAGAATTCTATCCTTATTCCATCGTCAAATGTTGACACAGGAATTATCTCAAGTACATCCCCACGCACTCTGAATGTGCCTCTCTGCAGATCCATGTCATTCCTGTCATACTGTATATCTGTCAGTTCATCGATGACCTGATCTCTGTCCTTTATCATGCCAACTCTGAACGACAACATCTGATTCCTGTACTCGTCCGGATCACCGATGCCATATATACACGATACAGATGCAACCACTATGACATCTTTTCTGTCTATGAGTGCTGCTGTGGCGCTATGTCTCATCCGGTCAATATCGTCATTAATAGACGAATCCTTTGCAATATAAGTATCCGTAGACGCCACATATGCTTCCGGCTGATAATAATCGTAGTATGATACAAAATACTCCACCGCATTGTTCGGAAAAAACTCCTTCATCTCCCCATAAAGCTGCGCCGCCAGAGTCTTGTTATGTGCAAGTATAAGCGTGGGCTTATTCAGCTGCTGTATGACATTCGCCATGGTAAAAGTCTTACCAGATCCGGTTACACCCAGCAGCGTCTCAAACTGATTACCTTCCTGAAAACCCTTTACCAATTTTTCTATTGCCTCCGGCTGATCTCCGGTGGGCTTGTATTCCGATACCAATTCAAAATGATCCATAAAAGTCTCCTACTCTAGGCTAAAGCCTGCATCTATTATATCGAACATTAGTTCCCATATCAAGTGAAAACACGGCAGTTGCTCAAGTTTATTTATCCCCCTGAACAACTGCCACTATACTTCATCTGTTTGCTCACAACACCTTCTATGCCGCTAGTTCATCCCTACCCAGGCTTATCTCATAGCAGCCTTTCTCATCGACAGTCACCACGACTCTCTCAAATCCTGTGTAAAATCTTAATATATACAGATCATCTGCCCTTGAGATAACCACCTCAGCATTCATCTCCGCAAGATCTGTCATATTGTCTTTCAGCACACCCTCGCTGACTCTGATGATCTGTCTCTCCTTCTCCACCTGTCTCTTCTCCTGAAGCTCCTTATAATAAAGGAAGAGATTCTCCTCCAACGCCTTTGATCTGCAGCTGCATCTGTGAAAATAGCTGCCGATGATCATGTAAAGCATGTATGCTGTCTCCTGCTGTCTGTGTGATGTCTTTTCTGTAAATGAATATCTCATAATCGTTACCTCCATAATGAAAAAATAAACCTAAAATAAATCTACAAAATGTTGTCAATGTGTTATCTGAAGCTTCACCAGCTCACACCTCCATGGTGCCCGCTCCCCGGTCTGTCATTTTTCAGCCGACGACAGTCGCTGTGTCCGTATTCTTTGCTGCCCCGGATACCGGGCAGATGCATATTCAGTTTTCATTTGAAATCTGCCCCATGCCCAAAAGGCAACAAAAAAAGAGTCATGATCGCAGACTTGTAGCACTTGCTACTCATCATGTTTTCAAACTCTTCTACTTAAAATATGATTTATTCAATTTTCATTATGGATATCAGCAATCGCTGATGTATATGTTATATCAAAAACTAATTGTGGTGTCAACATATTTATAAATATATCTATAAAACACAAGAGAGCCAGATTTCTCCGACTCTCTTAAATATGCATCCACAAATGCATACCCAAATTAGTATCTATAATTTCCTACCTTATCGCATCCTTCATGCTCTTCACATAATCTGTCACATAAGGCACACAGTCCTTGCCGTACTGGGCGCACAGCTTGACGATGGCTGAACCGACAATGACACCGTCTGACTTCTCCGCCATCTGCTTTGCCTGCTCAGGTGTGGATATTCCGAAACCTACAGCGCAAGGGATGTCCTTCGCCTTCTTCACCAGATCGACCATTGCTCCTA
This sequence comes from Coprococcus sp. RTP21281st1_F1_RTP21281_210402, assembly GCF_040915325.1. NCBI lineage: Bacteria > Bacillati > Bacillota > Clostridia > Lachnospirales > Lachnospiraceae > Coprococcus > Coprococcus sp. RTP21281st1_F1_RTP21281_210402. The sequence continues at coordinate 144,602 of NZ_JBCPDQ010000008.1, read as the reverse complement.
TGTCTGTGGTGATCTTGGTTCTGGTTCCGGTTACACCGAGTGATGACACGCAGTATACAAATCCACTCGCATCATTTGCGATCATGGATATTCTCTCATGGGATGTAGGTGCGATAAGTGAAATGAGATCCACATCATACTGCTTGCAGATTCCGTCAAACTCATCCTTCTCCTCGTAAGGAATGTCAGGAAGGATCAGTCCATCTATGCCGATCTCCCTGCATGTGCTGATGAATCTCTCCGAACCGTACGAGAACACGACATTTGCATATGTCATGAACACCATAGGTATTGTCACTTTCTTGCGGAGCTTTCTCACAAGGTCAAATACCTTGTCTGTCGTCACGCCGCCTGCAAGCGCTCTTATATTTGCGCCCTGAATAACCGGACCCTCGGCTGTCGGGTCAGAGAATGGGATTCCCAACTCGATGAGGTCTGCACCGGCCTCCACCATTGCGTATACTACCTCCTCTGTCACATCCAGCGACGGATCGCCACATGTCACAAATGGTATAAATGCTTTTCCATGCTCAAATGCTTTTGATATATTACTCATGAAGATCCTCCCCTCTGTATCTTGCGATGGCTGCAACGTCCTTGTCACCACGTCCTGATACATTGATCACTATTATTTTATCCTTGTCCATTGTAGGTGCCAGCTTCATGGCGTAAGCCACAGCGTGGGCGCTCTCTATCGCAGGGATGATTCCCTCGATCCTTGACAGATACTCAAATGCATCAACTGCCTCGTCATCTGTGATCGCCACATACTCTGCACGTCCTATGTCGTGAAGGTACGCGTGCTCAGGTCCGATTCCCGGATAATCAAGTCCCGCTGAGATAGAATATACAGGTGCGATCTGGCCATATTCATCCTGACAGAAGTATGACTTCATGCCATGGAATATACCAAGCTTTCCTGTTGCGATAGTTGCCGCTGTCTCAAATGTATCAACACCTCTGCCCGCTGCCTCACAGCCGATCAGCCTGACGCTCTCGTCAGGTATGAAATCGTAGAAAGCTCCGATGGCATTTGAACCGCCGCCCACACATGCCATGACGACATCAGGAAGTCTTCCCTCCTTCTCCATGAGCTGTGCCTTGATCTCTTTACTGATCACAGCCTGGAAATCACGGACGATCTCAGGGAAAGGATATGGTCCCATGACTGAGCCGAGTACATAGTGTGTGTCATCAATCCTGCTTGTCCACTCACGGAATGCCTCAGATACAGCATCCTTCAGTGTGGCTGTTCCAGTCTTTACCGGATGAACCTTTGCTCCTAAGAGTCTCATTCTGTACACGTTGAGAGCCTGTCTGATCGTGTCCTCCTCACCCATGTATATCTCGCACTCCATGCCCATCATGGCTGCAACTGTAGCTGTTGCAACTCCATGCTGTCCGGCACCGGTCTCCGCGATAACTCTTGTCTTGCCCATTCTCTTGGCAAGGAGCATCTGTCCGATTACGTTGTTGATCTTGTGCGCTCCTGTGTGGTTCAGATCCTCTCTCTTAAGGTAGATCTTTGCTCCGCCCAGATCCTTTGTCATTCTCTCCGCATAATAAAGTCTGCTAGGTCTTCCCGCATACTCGTTGAGCATCTCTGTGAGTTCTCTGTTAAACTCCGGATCATCCTTATATTTTTTGTAAGTCTCCTCCAGCTCCAGCATCGCATTCATCAGAGTCTCTGGAATGTACTGGCCGCCGTGAACGCCAAATCTGCCTTTTGACATATGTTTTTCCTCCTGTTTTTGTCTTCTCAGATATATTTTCAAATGTAATTTCTACACTTTTGTATTGTGTTTCTTCTATATAATATGTTACTCGCCTCTAAGTTCCGCAAACAACTTCTTCTTGTCGGGACTTCTCATAAATGTCTCACCTATGAGCACCGCATCAGTTCCATTTGCCTTGAGCCTGTCTATGTCCTCTTTTGCCTTGATTCCACTCTCAGACACATACACCATCTTCTGGGGTGCTAAAGTGTCAGCCGCAGCTCCTGTACCAGTGACAGGTACCTCCGTCCCCATATGGGTGGCTGGCACCGTATCCGGTATCAGCTTTCTAAGACGAACGCTGTTCATGATGTCCACCGTAAATGTTCTGAGATCTCTGTTGTTCACTCCGATGATGCCGGCTCCGCAGGCTATCGCCCGTCTGACCTCATCCTCATCGTGAGCCTCAACCAGAGCCGACATCCCAAGTTCATGCGCAAGCTGCAGGTATAATCCAAGCTGTTCGTCATCCAGTATTGCGCAAATCAAAAGCACCGCCGAGGCTCCTATGACCTTTGCCTCATATATCATATACTCGTCAACTGTAAAATCCTTCCTCAGCAGCGGTATATTTACCTCCTTCTTTATATCCATCAGGAACTGATTGCTTCCCTGGAAATAAAACGGCTCAGTGAGCACCGATATGGCTGAAGCACCAGCCGCCTCATATTCCTTTGCGATCTCAACATAAGGAAAGTCCGGTGCGATAAGCCCCTTGGAAGGCGATGCCTTCTTGACCTCACAGATAAACGATATTCCATCCGCTGCCAGATTATCCCTAAATGGGAACTTACTATATGGGCTGCTGCCGTTATCCGTCTCTCTGGCAACTATATCAAGTGCCTGTCTCTTCATCTCCTCAAGAGGAACTTTTTTCTTCTGCTCCGCCACACGTTCCTTTGTCTTTGCAGCTATCTCATCTAATATCATCTCTTACCTCTCTATACAACTTTCTATCATAGTCTGCGATGAAACTTATCTACTCATTTGTCAGTCTTACAAATGCATCAAGCGTCTCAGCAGCCTTGCCACTGTCGATCACGTCCTCTGCAACCTTGATTCCATCCGCTATGGAATCTGCCTTGCCTGCGATGTAGATACAAGCTGCTGCGTTCAGTACAACTGCATTTCTCTTGGCTCCTTTGATCTTACCTGACAGAATATCGCGGGTAATCTGTGCGTTCTCCTCAGGACCGCCACCCACCAGATCCTCCTTGCTGCATCTCTCAAATCCGAAATTCTCTGGCTTGATCTCGTACTTTGTGATCTCGCCATCTTTGATCTCTGCAACTGTTGTAGGTGCGCTCATGGATATCTCATCCAGACAATCCTGTCCGTATACGACAAGTCCCCGTTTTACACCAAGACCAACAAGTACAGGAGCCATCTGATCAACAAGCTCCTCCTTGTATACTCCCATGATCTGCATCTGAGCCTTTGCCGGGTTGGTGAGAGGTCCAAGGATATTGAATACTGTCGGTATTCCAAGTGCCTTTCTGACCGGACCTGCATATTTCATCGCCTTGTGATAAACCTGGGCAAACATAAAGCTCATGTTGCACTCAGCAAGAACCTTGCCCATCTTTTCAGGTGATATGGAGATATTTACACCAAGGGCCTCAAGGACATCCGCTGCGCCACTCTTGCTCGATACGCTTCTGTTGCCGTGCTTTGCGATCGGTACTCCGGCCGCTGCTGCAACTATACCACTCGTTGTCGATATGTTAAATGAATTCGCACAATCTCCGCCTGTTCCCACGATCTCAAGAACATCTATTCCGTCATGTGGAAGAGACTCCGCATGGTCTCTCATTCCATTTGCACTGGCTGTTATCTCGTCAAGCGTCTCGCCCTTCATGTGAAGAGCTGTGAGATATCCCGCCGTTGTCTCTCCCGGCACCTGGCCACTGAATATCTCATCCATGCTGGCATATGCCTCATCGTATGTAAGATCCTGTCCTGCTGCTACCTTCTTAAGAGTTTCCTGTATCATCGCCATATCCTCCTTATTTTATATCAATTTATATCTCTAAAAAATTTCTGAGCATTATCTTGCCCTTCGGTGTCAGTATCGACTCCGGATGGAACTGAACTCCATATACCTCATAATTCCTGTGTTTCACCGCCATGATCTCTCCATCCTCCGTTCTTGCTGTGACCTCCAGACATTCCGGGAAATTCTCATCGGCTGCTGCCAGTGAATGATATCTGGCAACCTGTATCTTGCTCTGAAGCCCTCTGAACAATCTGCAGTTCAGATCCACATCAACCAGCGACATCTTTCCATGCATAAGTTTCTTTGCATATGTGACTGTCGCACCATATGTCTCACAAATCGCCTGATGTCCGAGACACACGCCGAGGATTGGTACTTTTCCTGCAAAATATCTCACCGCATCCTCACACATTCCCGCATCCGAAGGTCTTCCGGGTCCCGGTGAGATGATTATGTGATCCGGATTCATCGCCTCGATCTCCTCACAGGTGAACTCATCATTTCTTATAACCTTTATATCCGGATTTATTGCCCCCACAAGCTGATACAGGTTGTAGGAGAAGCTGTCATAATTATCTATAAGTATTGTCATTTGTTTTGTCCTCCTTGTATTTATTGTGCATGCGCATGAAAAGCGCTCATTGTGAGTGCTGTTGTAACTGCCTTTGCCTTGTTGATACATTCCTGGAACTCATTTGCCGGAACACTGTCCGCCACGATTCCTGCTCCGGATCTGACAAATACCTTGTCACCCTTTTTGTATGCGATCCTTATGGCTATACATGTATCAAGATTCCCTGTGAAATCTATGTATCCTATGGCACCGCCATATATTCCTCTCTTGTTGTCCTCCAGCTCATTGATGATCTGACACGCTCTGATCTTCGGTGCTCCTGAGAGGGTTCCTGCTGGAAGTACCGCATCCACGGCTGACAGCTCATCATACCTGCTGTCATCGATCTCTCCTTTGACCGTTGACCCGATATGCATTACATGTGAGTACCTCTGAACCTTCATGTACTGCTCAACCTCAACAGTTCCGAACTTGCTTATCTTACCAAGATCATTTCTTCCGAGATCCACCAGCATGTTGTGCTCCGCCAGCTCCTTCTCATCCGCCATAAGTCCGGCCTCAAGTCTCATATCCTCTTCCTTTGTCTTTCCCCTTGGTCTCGTTCCAGCAAGTGGAAATGTGTGAAGCATGCCATTTTCAAGCTTTACCAGTGTCTCAGGCGATGCGCCCGCAACCTCTATCTGGTCGCCGCTGAAGTAGAACATATACGGAGAAGGATTTGTGCTTCTGAGAATCCTGTACGTGTTGAACAGCGATCCCTCCATCTCAGCCTCAAGTCTGTTGGACAGAACCACCTGGAAGATATCTCCCTCGAATATGTACCTCTTTGCCCTCTCAACCATGCTGCAATACTTCTCTTTGTCAAACAGCGGCTTGAAATCACTCTTCATCTTAACCGGCTCTATCTCCGCCATCTCTCCATCGAGGATGAGCTTCTTCATATCTTCTATATCAGCAAGTGCATTTGCATATCCGGCTTCTATATCGGACGTGTCAGCATTTGCAATGAGAATCAGCTTTGACTTGAAATTGTCAAATGCAATGACCTTGTCAAATAACATCAGATCAAGATCCTGGAATCCTTCATCATCCTCGGCATCGATCACAAGCTTCTTCTCACTGTACTTTATGTAATCATATGAGAAGTAACCGACAAAACCTCCTGTAAATGTTGGAAGTCCTTCTATCTTCGGACTCCTGTAATCCTTGAGTATCTCTCTGATGAATACCTCAGGATGAATATCGTCCGCTTCCTTTATCACATTTCCATCTATATCCTTGAGCTGTATGTGCCCATTCATGCATGTGACATCAAGCTTCGGATTGTAACCAAGAAATGTGTACCGTCCCCACACCTCCTGATTCTCCACGCTCTCAAGTATGTAACAGTGCTCATTTGCCGCTTTCAGCTTTCTGAGTAAGTTGATAGGTGTGATCACATCCGATAACATCTCACAGCACACCGGAACCATCCTATATCCGTCTGCCGCATATTTCTTTGCCTCGTTAAGTTCTGGTCTTATCATGTCTCATCCTCCTTGCCAATTAATATAAAAAAAACCACAGGACATAAAAAAATTCCTTATCCTACAAACATTAGGACAAGAAATCTAATCTCCTGCGGTGCCACCTAATTTCATCGATAAATAAAAAAAAATATATATAAATAATTTATATATATTTATATATATCGATGCCCTCGACCATATACAATCATATATGTACCTTCTATAACGGTAGGTCTCCGTCTCCCCTACTTGAATCTCAAATCTTTCGGTTTGCCCTCACAAGTCCATTCACCTGCACTCCCATCGCTGCAATCACACCACCTGCAACTCTCTGAACATGTTATATGCCGCTACTCCTCTTGATCAACGGTTTATCTTATATCTGTAACCATAATGCGCTTTCCTAGTAAATTTGTCAAGATTAAATTTTCAAGTTTCTGCCATATTTTCACTTGTTTTTTACTGTTTGCCGCATATTTACTGGACTTTTTCCACTTATCATTTATTTTATACTTTCTTAATTATTTCCTGATTGACTACTTCACCCAACTGAAATATCCTAGGGGACGGAGGGGACAGGTATCTCCGTCCCCATGATGAGCGACGAAGTTTTCAGCAGATTTTATAAAGTTATCAACATTAAGGAGTAGTTATGAACACAAGTACAATTTCTTCAAATTCCGAAGAGAGGATGGGCACGGCGCCGATATTTAAACTTATGCTCTCCATGGGCATTCCGACATTTGTGGCGCAGCTCATCAATCTCTTATACAACATAGTGGACAGAATATACATAGGACATATCCCGGAGATAGGCGCAGCATCCCTCACAGGAATCGGACTGTGTCTCCCGATCATCACCCTTGTAAGTGCATTCAGCGTGTTCGTGGGCGCGGGCGGAGCACCTCTGGCTTCCATTGCTCTCGGTAAAGGCGACAGGGACAAGGCACAGCGCATCCTGTCAAATGGCGTAACCCTGCTCATCATATTTACAGTTATTGTTATGGCTGTCATCTACACATTGAAGAAGCCGCTTCTGTATTTCTTCGGTGCCAGCGATGCCACCTATCCACATGCCGATGACTATCTGAGCATTTACCTTATAGGCACTATATTTGTCATGATCACCACCGGACTGAACACATTTATCACAGCCCAGGGGCAGGCAAAGACAGCCATGGCTTCAGTACTCATAGGTGCGATATGCAACATCATTCTCGATC
>NZ_JBCPDQ010000008.1:127265-137376 GCF_040915325.1 Coprococcus sp. RTP21281st1_F1_RTP21281_210402 | reverse complement strand
AATTGATACTGTCCATCGCAGCTCTCGGTGTGTCACCATTTATCATGCAGGTCACGGAGAGCCTTATAACCATCGTGTTCACACATGGACTCCAGAAGTACGGCGATGACCTGTACGTGGGATCGTTCACCATACTTCAGAGTATCATGCAGATTATATTTATCCCGATGAGCGGCTTCTCACAGGGAGTCCAGCCCATCATCAGCTACAACTACGGCAAGGGCAATGTAGCCAGAGTGAAGAAGACATGTACCATACTGATAACCATGTCCATCATAGTGTCATTTGTCCTGGCCGGCGCAGCATTCCTGTTCCCGTCTATGGCTGCCGGAATATTTACCTCGGATGAATCCCTCAAAGCACTCTGTGCAAAGGTTCTTCCGATATACATATTCGGAATGATGTTCTTTGGCATACAGAACGGATGTCAGCAGTCCTTCATATCCATGGGTCAGGCAGGCAAATCCCTTATATTTGCACTGCTGAGAAAGGTCATACTGATAATCCCACTCGCGATCATCCTGCCATACTGCACACACTCAGTCATGAGCATTTACTACGCCGAGCCTATCAGCGACATAGTATCCGCCTTCTCCTGCGGCGCGACATTCCTGCTGACATTTAAGTCAATGATGAAAGGCGCAGGGCAGAAGTAACCCTCCTCATTTTCCTTCTCAGCAACACCATGCCCACCACGCACGACACGATCTCCGTGATCGGGAATGCCCACCATATCAGTGATACATCCGCCTGACCGCCTCTGACCAGAGCCGCAAATGCTCCGGCAAGCGGCAGGATGATTATCAACTGTCTGAGCAGCGATATCACAAGCGATTCCACACCGCCTTCAAGGGCCTGATATATTCCCTGAAATGCAACATTTACCCCGGCAAATACGAAACTTAGGGAGATTATCCTCATGGCGTCTATAAAATACACTCTGGACTGTCCCGCATTGAAAAGTCCGGCAAATGCAGCTGGAAACAGCTCTGTCACAGCCATTCCAAACACCATCAGCACTATTGTGTAGATTATTCCATACTTAATCGCAGCATTTATCCTCTTTCTGTCACCCATTCCATAGCTGTATGCCGTGATCGGGGTGATCGCATCCCTGAGTCCAAATGCGAGAAACAGCACAAACTGCTGAACCTTGTAGAATAGACCATATGCAGTCTGCGCCGACTGGTTAAACTTGAGAATGAGATTCAGCGCGTATACCATGATGGACATAAGTGCCTGGGCTATGATGGCCGGGAGTCCTATGGCATATATTCCCCGGATGATTCTCCAGTCAGGCTTCATGTATGCACATCCATGTTCAAATTCCTTATTAAGTCTCAGATGAAACACGCACAGCAGAACCGCAGACGCTATCTGACCTATAATAGTCGCATAGGCGGCTCCTCTGACACCCATCTCAGGAAATGGTCCCACTCCGTATATGAGAAGCGGATCAAGTATGATGTTTATGACAGCTCCCATCACCTGACCTATCGTTGAATACATGGATCTGCCAGTTGCCTGAAGCAGCTTCTCAAACAACGAGAAGAATATTATTCCAAATGAATACACACAGCATATTCTTAGATAATCCACAGCCATCTCTGTGACCTGCGTGTCCATAGTCTGTGAGACTATATAAGTCCTCACTCCCAATATTCCAAATAACAAACACACCACATATATTACAGCACCGAGAAACAGACTGTTGCCAGCCACCTTGGCAGCTCTTTCCTTATCACCCTGACCAAGGGTTCTGGCAATAAACGCATTTGTGCCGACTCCCGTGCCTATGCCCAGAGCAACCATGAGCATCTGCACCGGAAATACCAGCGTGAGGGCATTTAACGCGGCCTCACTTCCCACCTTCATATTTCCCACAAATGCGCTGTCTACGATGTTGTACACCGCCTGAAGCGCCATGGAAAGAATCATAGGAATACCCATCTGGATCATCAGCTTTCCAACTGGCATATCTTTCATCTTATTTTTCTCTCTGTTTTCCTCTTTGTTCTTATCCATTTCTTCCACTCTTCAAACTCCTTTCCCTGAACAAAAAAATGCAGCTACCGCCTAAGTTAGTTGGACTTACGCTGAATAGCTACACACTAGAAAATTATTTATATACACATAAAAAGCGAGTGACAAAACTGGATTTACGCAATCTTTGCCACTCGCTTTCGATGTGTATTATACTTTTTGTTTTTGAAAAAGTAAAGTTGTAAAATTTATAATGGACTGAACATGTTATCCAGAATATCCTGATAATTTCTGTCACCAAGTGTCTCTATAGCTATTATCATCGTATACTTTCCGTCATCTGATCTTACTATTACATTTGTCAGAGAGTACTCAGTTCCAGACATATCAGCCGTTGCTGTACATATGTAGTGCTCTTCGCCAAATACTGTACACTTGGAATAATCAGTCTCAATATTGCTTGCTTCAGCGCCAATTCTACTTGCTGTAGATGTAATAACAGTATCCATCTGAGCAACAGTTGCCTTTGCTACTGTATTCTCATCAGCCCACACATCATAACCGTAATTTCCACCACCCTTAGGGGACTTTATTTTGAGCAGAATATAGTGTGTACCATCATTTGCACAGAATGCATAATCGTTTCCTACCGTAAAGCTATTGTCCAGATTATCCAATGCCCTCTGTACAGTCTCATCGCTATTGGAATCCTCCACAACCTCAGAGATATCGGTGGCAGTCAGTAATGAACCTCTTGTCTGAATTCCATAGCTTCCTTCAAGGTTGATCTTAAATCCAAAATACGAATTCTCATAACCATTCTTGGTGTATACACCTACTATTGAAGGATCAGCTTCTGCCTCTTCACTGTCCTCTGTATCTTCCTCTGTGTCCTCCTCATCAATGGCGACCGAACTGTCCTCAGTATCATCTGCAGTGTCCTGTGTTTCAGTATCCTGCTCCTCTGTTGCTGCTTCTGTCTCAGCTTCAGTTGTAGCCTTAGTTACAGAATTGTCATTGCCCCCACAGCCTGTCAGCATCAATCCCATCATCATTGCAGCCACTACAATATAACTTGTTCCCTTTTTCATATTGTTCATTTCCTCCTAAATGTATAAAATTAGCAACATCTCTATTATAAGGTAACTATTATATTATGCAAGATATTTATGATTGCAAACTATACAAACCTGACGGCTGTCCACTATAGCTATGAACTTTTCTTTATTATATACGTCCACCATATACAGGAAAACCACTGCTCGCTCCATAGCTCTCGATCTTCTTGAAATTCTTAAGAGCCTCCATATCCTCTGCACTTATCTCGAAATCGACCTCTGTATTGCTCTTCATGTGCTCTGGATTGGCCGTCTTTGGCAGTGAAATTGTTCCGAGCTGGATAGTATATCTGATGCAGAGCTGTGGAACAGTCACACCATACTTGTCCGCCATAGCCTTGATCTCAGGCTGATTGAGTATCTCACCATGTGCGATAGGTGAATAAGCCTCAACAAGTATATCGTTCTTCTGACAGTAATCCACCAGTTCTATCGGAGTATTGCTGATATGAAGAAGTATCTGGTTGACCATAGGCTTGATCTCAGCAATCTCCATAAGGCTCTCGATATCACCGATCTGGAAATTGGATATACCAATAGCCTTGAGCTTGCCTTCCTTGTATGCCTCCTCAAGTGCTCTCCATGCTGCTCTGTTGCCCTCCACGTATCTGTCATCGCTCTGATTTACCTTTACCCAAGGCTGTGGGCTGTGAATGATCATCATATCGAGATAGTCAAGTCCCATCTTCTCAAGCGTTCCATCGATTCCCGCCTTGGCCTCCTCATATGTCTTGTGCTCAGCCGCAACCTTTGAGACTACGAACAGTTCTTCTCTTGGAATACCACAAGTTCTAACTCCTTCGCCTACTCCGCGCTCATTGCCGTATGCCTGTGCAGTGTCAATATGTCTGTAACCTATCTTTACGGCCTCCCTCACGGCATCTGCTACCTTGTCATCGTCGATGAACCATGTTCCAAGTCCAAGCTTTGGAATTGCTACTCCATTGTTAAGTGTGTAAGTTTCTTTTAACATTTTTATATCCTCCTGTTTCTTTTTATTTCAATTTCAAATTATTTCCAGCTATGTTTATTACATCTGTTCAGTTACTTATCTGACACATTACTGTCCAAGGCCGAGCCCGCTTATCCAGTCGGCCACATCCTGCTGTGTCACACCCGACGAGAATCTCTGACCATCCTTCCAGTCTCCGCTTCCTGCCTCAGAAGCCAGATCATCTGCACTGCTTCCCAGTCCTGAGCTCGCCGATGTGCAGAACGGATATACAGTCTTGCCAGTGAAGTCATTTGCCTTGACAAATGAATCTACCGGCCATGCAGACGTTCCCCACCATATAGGATAACCTACAAATACCGTATCATACGATTCCCAGCCAGGAACTTCAGTGGTGGTAAGCTCCACATCCCTGAGGCTTTCGTCATTGTGTTCCTTTGATACCCTGCTGCTGTCATCATTGTAGTTCAGATCATCCGATGTATACTCCTGGGCCGGGGTGATCTCAAATATATCTGCTCCTGTCTCTGCCGCTATATATTCTGCAGCATCTTTTGTATTTCCAGTTGCTGAAAAATAGATCACCAGAGTCTTACCTGTCTCTGTGTCAACATTGTCTGTCTCATCAGCGCTGCTTTCCTCGCTGGTCTGTTCCTCTGATACCGTAGAGTCAGCGTTGTCGTTGCTTGTATCGGCCTCATTGACCGCATCCGTAACAACCTCTGTCTGGGTTTCTGCCTGTGTGGTACTTTTACTTTCTGTGCTGTCACCACTTCCGCATCCAACAAGTCCAAAAGCCATAACAGCACACACTAAAAATGCTCCTAATTTCTTCATTAAAGCGTCCTCCTGTCTGTTTTAACTACCATTTTTTCGAAAAACGTCAGGAACTGTTTCTCTGACATATCTAATAATACTCTTTGGAGTTCACTTCAAGGCAAGGACTTTTTTTGTATTCTTGATTTTTCTATCGTCTGCTCATTTTTGCTGTATTTTCACTCCACAAATCAAGCACCATATATTTTGTATCTTTTTCCTTCTGAATCACCCATTTTAGGAAAATATTATCTCCTTTTCCATATAAAAAGGCCCGAAAGACACAAAATCTGTAAATTTGTATCTTTCGAGCCAATTTCAATCTTATTTGCGAAAATATTATATCTTTTCTGTTGTAATCTGCCTGATGGAAACAATTTTGAGATAATTTTCTTCCACCGGATTTCAGCCAATCTTTATGATAAAGTCATATCTCCATCCTTAACCCAGCCGAGTTTTCTCACCACCATGTTGATGAGCGGGCAGAGAACTGCAGGAAGTACAAATGAGATTAGGATCAGACCAACCCAGTCCATAGCTGTGACCGCTGTCTTGCTTCCCGCCTCGATATCATTCATCCAGCCTGTGTATACTCCGATCTGTCCAACCAGACCACATGTACCCATACCTGATGATACAGGAGTTCCATTCATCTGAAGCTTGAACAGACATGTTGCAAGAGGACCTGTAATCGCAGAGGTAACTATAGGTGCGATCCAGATTCTCGGATTCTTGATGATGTTACCCATCTGGAGCATTGATGTTCCGATTCCCTGTGAAACAAGGCCACCCCATTTATTCTCTCTGAATGACATAACTGCAAATCCAACCATCTGCGCACAACATCCCGCCACAGCAGCACCGCCGGCCAGACCTGTAAGTCCGAATGCCGCACATATCGCAGCGGATGATATCGGAAGTGTAAGTGCCACACCGACGAGAACTGATACCGCAATACCCATCCAGAACGGCTGAAGGTTTGTAGCCAGCATGATGAGATCTCCGACCTTCATGGCTATGGCACCGAGTGTAGGTGCAAGAAGTGCAGACACAGCCACACCACTTCCGATGGTAACCAGAGGTGTCACCAGTATGTCAATCTTTGTCTCCTTTGAGACAACCTTTCCAAGTTCAGTTGCAATAACTGCAATAAAATAAACTGCCAGCGGGCCTCCTGCGCCGCCCAAGGCATTTGCCGCAAATCCAACTGTTATCAGTGAGAACAATACGAGCTGTGGTGCCTTAAGAGCATATCCTATAGCCACCGCCATCGCAGGTCCTGCCATAGCAGATGCGAGACCTCCAACTGTATAATCTGTTCCATTCACGGTCGCAACAACCGCTTTGAGAAATCCTACACCAAACTGATTGCCAAGTGTGTTCAATATAGTTCCGATAAGCAGAGTACAGAACAATCCCTGTGCCATGGCACCCAGGGCATCTATTCCGTATCTCTTGACGCTGAACACGATGTCCTTCTTCTTCAAGAATCCTTTTACCTTTTCCATCATTCTTCTCCTTATTGAAATTATATTGCTGTCAATTACTTCAATTTCTCAAGTATACCCAGTGTATACCTCCATGTTCTCTGTACACTGGCAACATCCATAGACTCTCTGCTTGTATGGATATTCTTCATATCCGGGCCAAATGATACACAGTCCAGACCCGGCATCTTGCCAGCGAAAAGTCCACACTCCACTCCGGCGTGAATCGCCTGTATAACAGGCTTTCTTCCATACTGCTCTTCAAACACATCCACCATAATATCTCTGAGAGGAGAATCATGTCTGTACTCCCATGCAGGATAATCCCCCTGCACTTCCAGACTTCCACCAGCCGAGACAGATACACATCGGAGCTGATCTATCAGATTTTCCTTTTCAGACTGTATACTGCTTCTTACTGAAAAGCTTGCTGTGACCTCATCCTCAGTTGTATTCAATATTCCAAGATTCAGCGATGTCTGCACAAGCCCTTCTATATCATTGCTCATCTTCTGAATTCCATTTGGCATCATCATAAGACTCCTGATAACTATATCCGATGACTTTTCTGTCATAACTCTGTTGATCATGGTTCTACCATACATATCGTTCTGCACATCATCCGCGTTATTATATGAACCCAGATCATCTGACAGATCCGTTTCTACTTTCACTACAAGCTCTGGATCAGTATTTCCCAATTCATGCCTCATAATCTTCTCATTCTTTTCCGCAGATTTTACAAAGTTATCCACATCCTCCGGATCAATACCCACATATGCCTCCGCCTTGTTAGGTATTGCATTGTCCTTAAGACCGCCCTGTATAGATATCAGTCTGTATGGAACATCCCTTCCTATATTATATAGAAGTCTTGCAAGCTGCTTGTCGGCATTTGCCCTCTGTTTTATGATCTCCACGCCGGAATGTCCACCGGTAAGACCCTCTACAATAATTTTCACAACTGAATGATCATCTTCTGCATTCTCATATTCAACCGGAATATGGCACGTAGCACACGCACCTCCGGCACATGACACCAGCAGATACCCCTCATCCTCAGAATCCAGATTGAGCATGATCCGTGACTTAAGTGGACTACAGTCAATCGCCGCAGCTCCCAGCATTCCTATCTCCTCATCAACCGTAAATACACACTCAATCGGTGGATGTGGTATATCATCGGCATCCAGTATAGCCAGTGCAAATGCCACAGCTATCCCGTCATCTCCGCCAAGGGTGGTTCCATCAGCGGATATCACTCCGTCCTCAAGCACTAGTCTCAGTCCGTCCCGCTCAAAATCAATATCACAGTCAACATCTTTCTCACAGACCATATCCATATGTCCCTGTAGCATGACAGGGGCACTGTCCTCATACCCGGCAGTTCCGTCCTTGAATATGATCACATTGTTGCTCTCATCCTGTATATATCTCAGATTTTTGTCTATGGCAAACTTCACCAGATAATCACTTATCTTCTTTGTATCCGACGATTCGTGTGGAATCCCGCATATCTCCTCAAAGAAATGAAAAACTCCATATGGCTCGATATTTGATAAAACTCCCATGCTATATTCTCCTTTTTATAGTATTTTTCATGCCCAATTACTTTATTAGAATACTTTCTATCAGGTATTTCATTTCAACTCTACAATCCGTATACTATCATGTCTCTGATTATATATTTGACACCCGTCAATTTCAACTCACCTCTCAAATTTCATAGTACCTGCATTCGTTGACTTTGTAACCTCTTAATGATATATATTAATCAAATGCGTAACTTAGCATACAACACAGATTGCACAGACATCCATGTGCAGTAGATTGGAGAGTATCATGTCAGAGAATTGTACACACAACTGCAGTACCTGTGGTCAGAGCTGTTCCAGCAGAACAGAACCACAGAGTCTTATCATAGAGCCACATCCAGGTTCACATATAAAACATATTATTGCCGTGGTCAGCGGCAAAGGAGGAGTCG
Source organism: Coprococcus sp. RTP21281st1_F1_RTP21281_210402 (assembly GCF_040915325.1). Classification (NCBI taxonomy): domain Bacteria; kingdom Bacillati; phylum Bacillota; class Clostridia; order Lachnospirales; family Lachnospiraceae; genus Coprococcus; species Coprococcus sp. RTP21281st1_F1_RTP21281_210402. The sequence goes on along the minus strand of NZ_JBCPDQ010000008.1, from coordinate 129,033 downwards.
GCAAATCCTCAGTAACCTGTCAGCTCGCCGTTCTCATGCAGCGCATGGGTTACAAGACAGCCATACTTGACGCAGATATCACAGGACCTTCTATTCCAAAGGCATTTGGCGTACATAAGACACCAGAGGCAGAAGGAGATTTCCTGTATCCCGATGAGACGGAAACAGGAATCAAGATCATGTCTGTGAATCTTCTTCTGGACGACGAGACAACACCTGTCCTCTGGAGAGGACCTATCATAGCGGGAACAGTCAAGCAGTTCTACTCAGACATCATCTGGGGAGACATAGACTATATGTTCATCGACTGTCCTCCTGGAACCGGTGACGTGCCACTTACCATATTCCAGTCCATCCCTATAGATGGAGTTGTGGTAGTTACCACCCCTCAGGATCTCGTATCTGTCATCGTTGGAAAGGCTGTTCACATGGCAGACAGCATGAATATCCCTGTCATTGGTATGATAGAGAATATGTCATATTTCATTTGTCCTGACTGCAATAACAAGCACTATATATTTGGCAAGAGCCAGCTTGAGCAGGTCATAAGAGACCTGTATATAGGCCACGCGATCCGTCTGCCTATCAATCCTTCCCTTGCGGGGCTTATGGATAGGGGTGAGATAGAGCACATGGAAGCAAATGCTGATCTTCAGGAATTTGCTGATCTCATAAGCACATTTGACCCTGACAAATACTAATTCACCTATCAGTTAATAACAATTATCATCTATTTTGGAGGTAAATAATATGGATATCCGGCACATCCTGAACAACTGCATATTGTGTCCAAGAAAATGCGGTGTAGACCGTACATCCGGTCACACAGGTGCCTGCCATATGACAGACACAGTCAGGGTAAGCCGTGCAGCACTCCACATGTGGGAAGAGCCATGTATATCCGGAGAGAACGGTTCAGGTGCCGTATTCTTCTCCGGATGTGCACTTGGATGCTGCTTCTGCCAGAATAAAGCCATATCCGGAGGCAAGGCTGGCAAGGATATATCCATATCAAGGCTGTGCAACATTTTCTTTGAGCTTCAGGATAAGGGTGCCAACAACATCAATCTTGTCACACCGGATCACTATATACCACAGATCATATCAGCTATAGACATGGCGAGATCACGGAACTTCAAGCTTCCATTTGTATATAACTGCAGTGGTTATGAAACGGCCGAGATGATACAGCTACTTGATGGCTATATAGACGTGTATCTTCCTGATTTCAAATTCATGTCACCGGATCTGTCCGCAAAATACAGTAATGCTCCAGACTATCCTGAACATGCCAAATCCTCCATATCTGAGATGGTCAGACAATGCGGAGGAGACCAGACCCGCTTTGATGACGACGGAATTATGCAGAGAGGTGTTATCGTCCGTCATCTGCAGCTTCCTGATCATCTGGATGATTCCAAGTCAATAATCACATATCTATATAACACATACAAAGATTCAATATATATAAGCATCATGAACCAGTACACCCCTATGCCGGGAATTGAGAATAGATTTCCAGAGCTTGGCAGAACTATAACTCCTTCTGAATACGATGAGCTTGTGGATTATGCCATTGATATCGGCGTTGAAAATGGATTTATACAGGAGGGTGAGACAGCAAAAGAGAGCTTCATTCCAGCATTCGATAACGAAGGCGTGTAACCCACACATCTTCAAATAAGGAAATAAATAAAAGACCATGGATTTTTGCACAAAAAAATGGACCAGCCACAACATATTGCAGTCAATCCATCTTGTAGTGGGC
>NZ_JBCPDQ010000008.1:85268-127166 GCF_040915325.1 Coprococcus sp. RTP21281st1_F1_RTP21281_210402 | reverse complement strand
CCGCCGGGGGCTCGAACCCCGCACACCCTGATTAAGAGTCAGGTGCTCTACCAAATGAGCTAGCGGCCCGTATTTATTTGTTATGTTCGTCACAACAGAATAGATTATATATCAGTTCTGAGAATAATGCAAGTGTTTTTCTCATTTTTTTCAACTTTTCTGACATCCAGCAAATGATTTCAAACTGAGTGACAAAAAAATGAACCAGCCACAATTATATTGCAGTCAATCCACCTTGTAGTGGGCCGCCGGGGGCTCGAACCCCGCACACCCTGATTAAGAGTCAGGTGCTCTACCAAATGAGCTAGCGGCCCGTATTTATCATGTTGTGTTCGTCACAACAGATTAGAGTATACATTAGTTCTTTTTATAATGCAAGTGTTTTTTTCAACTTTTTTCATTTTTATTTGTTCGGTATTACTCTGCTCCTATCCCATACCAAAATTACCAGTTATATATATTGTTTGAATATCATTTTCGCCTATGTTATTATTATAAGGTATGACTTTTTCAATAAAAAGAAGATTTTTACAATAAATAGATGGAGATTACTATGAGACTGAGAAATGTAAAAGGATCAAGAGAGACTATCGCAGCAAATGACTATGTAGTGCACAATGAAACAGGCATGAAGGGGCATTGGCATGAGTTATTTGACAACGATAACCCTATACATATTGAGATAGGCATGGGCAAGGGACAGTTTATCATGGAGCTTGCAAGACGCAATCCTGATATCAATTACATAGGCATAGAGAAGTATTCAAGTGTCCTGGTGCGTGCCCTTGAGAAAAGAGAGCTTGAACCTGAGATGACGAATCTCTACTTTATAAGAATGGATGCCGAATATATAACTGACGTATTCGATACAAATGAAGTAGATAGAATATATCTCAATTTCTCGGACCCATGGCCAAAGGACAGGCATGCCAAGAGACGTCTCACATCTACACATTTTCTTGGTCTGTATGATCAGCTCCTCGCCCCTGAGGGAAGAGTTATATTTAAGACTGATAACAGAGGTCTCTTTGATTTCTCTCTGGAACAGGTTCCCGAGGCAGGATGGATCCTTGAGAACTACACATATGACCTTCACAATTCAGAATACAACGAAGGCAACATCATGACCGAGTATGAGACCAAATTCTCAGCAATGGGAACACCTATCAACAGACTCGTCGCATACAGAGAAAAGAAATAAACGTTGATTTTGCATTTGTTGACACACAGTTTTTGGTATACTACAATGAAGATTACAGCAAATTTATGGAAAGGAGTTTCATCATGGATACATCTTCTATAGAAAGTCTCAAATTGGTGCGCAAGACCAATCAGGATCTGTTGAATTTCTTCAATGATTCATATATCAGCAAGCTTGAGCAGGTTCAGTCACTCAAAACTGAAGATTTTGAACTCAAGGCAAAAATAGACCAGCTTATAAAGACATTAGATGTATACTCCTTCAAGACAAGCACTGGTCACAATGTATTTTCACCATTCTCAGTAGACACCACCTCACAGCAGGAAAAGGCTACTCAGATAGAGCTTCAGTTAAAAGAGCTTCAGGATATGCAGCAGACTCTTCATCTTCAGATCAAAGAGGACGAAGAAGAAACAGCATTGCTTAAGAAGCGTATAACTGATTTATCCACCTCCAACAGACATATAGATGATCTTCTGACGGAGGTGACTGAGGAAGTATCTACTATTAATAATGAAGATACAACAGAAACAGACGGACCAGATACTGATTCCCTGACAGCAGCGGATCACGGAAAAAATATCCTCAGATTGTACCAATATGAGAAAAAACAGCTTGCGGACAGGATTCAATCCGACATCACAGATGTTCTTGACTCCAATTCACACAAGCTGGATGTACTGTCCTGGCTTATAAGATCAGATATCAACAGAGCTAAGGTCACACTCGAAGAGCTCACCTCGTCAACGGCAAAACTTGCCGACCATGTAGATGAACTTGCCAATTCTCTCTCTGGAGAATCAGACAGCGAAGAGCCTGTATGGAATCATCTTGAGAAACTTTTCCAGGGTTACAGGGATGAACATCCTGAATGTGGCATATCATACGACATCAACTGTGCTGATTATGCCATGAATATTCCAGGTATTGTAGCTACATATCTTTTATCAATAACTAAAGATATTATGGACAACATATTTGTTCATTCAAATGCCAACAAGGTTTCAATCAAGATATATCTGAGCAGTAAGCTCATAGATGTATATATCAACGACAATGGCGTGGGTATAGACAACAATTATGATACCAACAGTCCATGGTACAGCAGTCTCCACAGAATCAAGGAGATCATATATCTGTTAAATGGAACTCTGAAGATCGATGGAGATTCAAAAACCGGAACAAATGTAAGATTTACTATTCCACTTGAATAATAACGTATCTGTTGAAAGACATATATTACTTAGTTTACAGGTTGGATATCTTAAAGTAGCAAAGTGTTATATTGTGTATATGTTGTTTTATCAACACATATATATTTCGAATAAAATAAACATAAAAGGAACATTATCATGAAAGAAAAAATTGCACAGCTTATCTCAAATAACGTAGAAGGAATCGAAATGTCAGATATCATGGCTTCAATCGAGATCCCCCCACGCCCTGATATGGGTGATTTTGCATTTCCTTGCTTCAGACTGGCAAAGGTGCTCAGAAAAGCCCCAAATATGATTGCAGCCGATATAAAGGAAGCCATAGGAGATGTAGATTTCATCGAGAAGATCGATGTAGCAGGTGCATACCTGAACTTCTATATCAAGAAAGATGTATTTGTAAAGACAATGATAGAGGCAGCCAACACAGATGACTTCGGCAAATCCGATATAGGCGAGGGACAGACCATATGTATTGACTACTCATCTCCTAATGTTGCAAAGAATTTCCATGTTGGCCATCTCAGAACTACAATAATCGGTAACTCTCTTTACAAGATTCATTCCAAGCTTGGATACAATGTTGTAAGAATAAATCACCTTGGCGATTGGGGCACACAGTTTGGTAAGCTTATCGTAGCTTACAAGGCATGGGGTTCAAAGGAAGCTGTTGAGAAGGATGGAATCTCAGAGCTCATGAAGCTGTATGTGAAGTTCCATGAAGAGGCTGACAAGAATCCAGAGCTTGTTGACGAGGCAAGAGCATGGTTCAACAAGATGGAAAATGGAGACGAGGAAGCACTCAGCATATGGCAGTGGTTCAAGGATATAAGTCTTGTTGAATACAAGAGAACATACAACCTCCTCGGAATGGATTTCGACTACTATCTTGGAGAGAGTTTCTATAGAGACAAGTGCCAGGCTGTTGTGGACAAGGTTAAGGCTGCCGGTCTTCTGAAGGAGAGCGAAGGTGCTATGATCGTTGATCTCTCAGATTACGATATGGCTCCATGTATCATAACCAAGAAAGACGGAAGCTCAATATACGCAACAAGAGATCTTGCTGCTATATTCTATAGAAAAGACACATATCACTTCTCAAAGTGCTTATATGTAACCGGTCAGGAGCAGAAACTTCATTTTGCACAGGTATTCAAGGTAGTTGAGCTTCTTGGAAACGAATGGGCAAAGGATCAGCTTGTTCACATTCCTTATGGTCTTGTAAGTCTTGAGGGAGCAAAGCTTTCTACCAGAAGCGGTAATATCATATACGCAGAGGATATTCTGAAGGATGCCATTGCAAAGAGTCTTGAGATAATCACCGAAAAGAGCCCAAATCTTCCAAACAAGGAGGATGTAGCCAAGAAAGTTGGTGTTGGTGCTGTTCTTTTCAATGACTTATATAACCAGAGAATCAAGGATGTATCATTTAGCTGGGATAAGGTTCTCAACTTTGATGGTGAGACAGGTCCTTATGTTCAGTATACACATGCAAGATGCTGCAGCGTTGTAAGACTTGCTGAGTCATTCGATCCATCAAAACCGGTTAACTACAGTCTCATTACAGAGCAGGATGCCATAGAGTTATTAAAAGAGATCAACAGATTCCCATCTGTGATCAAGGATGCTGCTGATAAGTATGAGCCATCTGTTGTAGCAAGATATGCAGTTGATGTTGCTCAGGCATTTAACAAGTTCTATAACTCAACAAGAATCAATGTAGATGATGTTGAGCTCAAGAATGCAAGAGTTATGCTCACATATCTCACTAAGAATACAATATCTGAGGCACTTGACCTCCTTGGAATCGAAGCTCCAGAGGCAATGTAATCAGTGTTTCTTCTATATTAATATATGACCAAATAACCTGGTTAAAGAAAAAGAGAATGTTTCACGTGAAACATTCTCTTTTTCTCATATATCTCCAGGAACCATTTTAAATTATATTGTCATAGATATTATTGTTTTTGATACTTTTCTCTAAATAATATTACTCATGATATTTCTGTTCTGAATATTCTTATCTGGCTGTCATTATTCGGAATATTATTGTTCTAAGTATTATCGTTCTGAGTATTATCGTTCTGAATATTCCATTCTGAATATTTCATTCTGAATATTTCATTCTGAATATTGTCTTCTAAACACTATCTTCCAGACATCATTGTTTCGAAATTATTATCCTAGATAATTTTGTTCTGAATATCTTTACTTCAGGTATTTTTTCTTATATCTGAATATTTTTAGGTATTCTTCTCTTGTTTTTCTAAGTTTTACAATTTCTTTGTGAAGAAATTGTTTATTACAATAACAAAATCATATTTCTAACCATATTACGTATTATATAATCTCTTCTGTTCTATTCCTTTATATACTTCTATATTCTACATTGCGTTTTTATGAATACAGAATCTTTAAAGCTGTTAATTAATAAATTATATGGTGATTTAAATAATTTCAATAAATAGATCATTTGTATATTTAATTTTGCTTTAATATTATATATATTTGAATGTTTCACGTGAAACTTTATGATAAACGTATTTCAACTCAAACTTCAGATATCGCATACATTTGTTTTCTACACTTATAAATCTTTTACATCTTGTTTGTTGTTTCTGCTACCTTATTATTCATTTACATTATTACAAAGTATTTTACAACTCAATTATCACTCCATGAACTACTTTTCTGATTTATTTGATAATATTCATGTTTCACGTGAAACATTTTCATCATTACATATAATATTTATATGTCTAAGTAATCCACATATAATAATTGTACTTTCTTGTCTATTATTCTGATTTTTCAAAGAATTTCCAGAACTTTCAAGCATAGTCAATACTTTACTTGCCTTTTTAACCATTAATTCAATTATAAAATGTTTCACGTGAAACTTTACCCATATAACGAATACAAAACATGCACCCACTATTTATCAGATTTTACACAGTTTAATTGCCACTTTGTATACGATATTATCCATTCATTAGATAATAGAATGTTTCACGTGAAACATTTTATTAAACATCATATTTTTTCTGTATTTTGTAGAATTAGCACTTTATAAGTGCTATAATAGACAAGCACTATTTATAACATAAAATATCATCATATTTTATCTATATTAAATAAGCAAACAACAATGTTTCACGTGAAACATTCTTTTTTTGAATGAAAAGGAGACAAAATGGGCAGAATTATAGCGATTGCTAACCAGAAAGGTGGCGTTGGCAAGACAACAACAGCCATAAACCTTGCCGCATGTCTGGCAGCAAAGGGTAAAAAGGTTCTGGCCGTTGATATGGATCCACAGGGCAATATGACAAGTGGATTAGGTGTAGACAGGGATTCTCTTGAATACACAGTCTATGATATGTTGAGAAATGAGTGCAACATAGGAGAATGTATGCTCATAAACGTATATCCTGGTCTTAATCTCATTCCTGCCAACAGAGAACTGGCAGGTGCTGAGGTTGAATTTGTCGGAATGGAGGATATGCAGCACATTCTTAAGACACATATCAAGAAGGTAAAGAACAAATTTGATTACGTTATCATTGATTGTCCTCCTGCACTTGGAATGCTTACTGTAAATGCTCTTACAGCAGCAAATACGGTACTTGTACCTATTCAATGTGAATTTTTCGCACTGGATGGTCTCTCACAGTTGGTATACACTATTGAACTGATAAGAAAAAATCTGAACAGACTTCTTACTATAGAAGGTGTTGTATTTACAATGTTTGACTCAAGAACCAATTTATCAGTTCAGGTTGTTGAAAATGTAAAAGAAAACCTCAAACAACACATATACAACACAGTTATACCAAGAAATGTCAGACTTGCTGAAGCGCCAAGTTACGGAATGCCAATAATTGAGTATGATCCAAGATCAGCCGGAGCTGAGCATTATATGATGTTGGCAGATGAAGTTATAGAAAATGACTACTATAGATAATGGAGGGCTAATATGGCACAGAAAAAAGGTTTAGGAAGAGGTTTGAACGACCTTTTAGGCACTTCAGAGGCTTCAAAGCCGTCCCGAAGTAGAAATAATCAGCAAAACTCCTCTGAAAACACAAGTAAAGAGGTAAAAACAGTTACCAAAGAGGTTGTGAAGGAAGTTGTAAAAGAGGTTGAACAGAAGATTAAGATCAATCTCATTGAGCCAAATAAGTCACAGCCAAGAAAGCAGTTTGATGAAGAGGCATTACAGGAATTATCTGATTCCATTAAGAAATATGGTGTTCTTGAGCCTCTGATTGTCACTAAAAAAGGCGATTATTATGAGATAATTGCAGGTGAAAGACGTTGGAGAGCTGCCAGAATGGCAGGAATAAAGGAAGTTCCTGTAGTTATACGTGATTATACTGACAAAGAAATAATGGAGATTTCTCTTATAGAGAATATTCAGAGAGAAGATCTGAATCCAATTGAAGAAGCTGAGGCTTACGAAGCTCTTATATCGGAATATAATCTCAAGCAGGAAGAAGTTGCAGAGAGAGTATCAAAAAGCAGATCAACAATAACCAATTCTCTCCGACTTCTGAAGCTTTGCGAGGATGTAAGACAGATGGTCATGTATAATATGATATCAACAGGACATGCCAGAGCACTTATTCCTATAGAAGATCCTAAATTACAGTACGAAACGGCTGCAATTGTATACGATCAGAAGCTCAGTGTTAGAGAAACAGAGGCATATGTAAAGGCAATTCTGGAGAAAAAGCCGGAAAAAGAGGAAAAACAGAAGCCTCAAAAGGATTTATCCGTCTTCTATTCTGATATAGAGAACAAATTAAAGTCAATTTTAGGTGCAAAGATAGCTATCAAGGCATCTAATAACGACAAAGGCAAAATTGAGATAAACTACTATTCTCAGGACGAGCTTGACCGAATAACAGAGATGCTTTACTCAATCAATAAAGAAATGATGTAGTAACCATCTGCATCATACATATGCACAATCAAGGAAGGACAATATTATAATGGAAAGTTCCATATTACAAAAAATAGGTATTGATCCTGCCTACATACTAATTGGTATGCTGGTTCTCATAATAGCCTTGTTTGTACTATTATTCATATTGATGGGCAATATTAAAAATAGAAACAAACAGATAAAAAGGCTGTTGAGCGGAACTCAGGCAGGTGATCTTGAAGATATTATCATGAAAAGATTCGCTGAGATGGATGCTGTAAAAAACAATTCCAAGCGACTCACAAAGGAACATAAGGAAATACAGAGTCATCTTTCAGCATGTGTCAGTAAAATTGGTCTTGTAAAGTATAATGCATTTGAAGGAATGGGTGGTAATCTAAGTTTTGCACTTGCTCTTCTGGATACAGAGAACAATGGTGTCGTACTCAACTGTATGCATACCAGAGAAGGCTGTTTTAACTATGCAAAAGAGATCATAGGTGGTGAAGCATATGTTGCACTGTCAGAAGAGGAAAAAGAGGCTATTGAACGAGCTAAAACCCTCGAGGATGAAATAGCTGAAAACAAACTAAAATAACCATATTTCAAAAAAATATTATACAAAACATGCAACGTACAAATGTGTATGAAACACATAAAATAGAAAAGCGTATAAAGCACAAAAGTATATAAAATACAAAAGCGTATAAAACAAAAAAGCGTATAAAACGTAAAATCGCTAAAACGATAAGAACAAGATTTATAAAATAAACAAGAAAATAAAAAGAAACAAAAACATGAAAATATATTATGTAGCTACATTATTATAATATATTTTCAAATAAATTTATATATTTAATAGGAGGATATCATGATTGATATTAAATTCTTAAGAGAAAACCCAGACGTAGTAAAACAGAATATAAAGAATAAATTCCAGAATGACAAACTTCCACTTGTCGATGAAGTAATAGAGCTTGACAAACAGGCTCGCGCTGCTCAGCAGGAAGCTGATACACTCAGAGCAAACAAGAATGCAATAGCAAAGCAGATCGGTGCTCTTATGGCTCAGGGAAATAAGGAAGAGGCTGAGAAAGTTAAGAAGCAGGTTGCTGAGACATCAGCAAGACTCAAGGAGCTTGAAGCTTTAGAGCCTGAGCTCAAGGAGAAGGTTAAGAAGATCATGATGATAATTCCTAACATCATTGATCCATCAGTTCCTATAGGAAAGGATGACTCAGAGAATGTAGAGGTTCAGAAGTATGGTGAGCCTGTTGTTCCTGACTTTGAGATTCCTTATCATGCAGATATCATGGAGGCACTTGGAGGAATTGACCTCGATTCAGCAAGAAAAGTTGCAGGAAACGGCTTCTACTATCTCATGGGCGACATAGCAAGACTTCACTCTGCTATTATCTCATACGCAAGAGATTTCATGATAGACAGAGGATTCACATATTGTATTCCACCTTTCATGATCAGAAGCAACGTTGTCACAGGTGTTATGAGCTTTGCTGAGATGGATGCCATGATGTATAAGATTGAGGGTGAGGATCTGTATCTCATCGGAACTTCAGAGCACTCAATGATCGGTAAGTTCATCGACACTATCATTCCTGAGGATGAGCTTCCAAAGACTCTTACAAGCTACTCACCTTGCTTCAGAAAAGAGAAGGGTGCTCACGGAATTGAGGAGAGAGGTGTATACAGAATCCATCAGTTTGAGAAGCAGGAAATGATCGTTGTATGTAAGCCTGAGGACAGCAAGATGTGGTTTGACAAGCTGTGGCAGAACACAGTTGATCTCTTCAGATCAATGGATATCCCTGTAAGAACACTTGAGTGTTGTTCTGGAGATCTTGCAGATCTCAAGGTTAAGTCTGTAGATGTTGAGGCATGGTCACCTCGTCAGAAGAAATACTTCGAGGTTGGAAGCTGTTCAAACCTTGGCGATGCACAGGCAAGAAGACTTCAGATCAGAGTAAAGGGCGAGGATGGCAAGAAGTATCTCGCTCATACACTCAACAATACAGTTGTTGCTCCACCAAGAATGCTTATCGCTTTCCTTGAGAACAATCTCCAGGCTGACGGAAGAGTCAGAATTCCAGAGAAGCTTCGTCCATACATGGGTGGAAAAGAGTATCTTGAGAAGACAGGAAAGTAATAATATAAATAAAAACATACAACAAGGGAGGTGTCGGAATGCATAGTTTTCTTCCATCTATAGGCTTTACTAACATAAAAAACAGACAGCAGCTTGAACCTATATACAGGCAGATTCTTGAATCGCCTGACAGGAAATTTATATCAACTATAAGTGCTGACACCTGTCTTGTACAATTCAGCAAAGACTTTGGGGAGAGATTTGGAATATCGCTTGTAGGTGAAATGTCAAAGGATGGCTCAATATCCATTGAGTATTATTTTCCTTACGTCACATCAAAGCTTTTGACCGATGACGAAAATATATACGTTGAGAAATATTCTGACAAGAGAGCATATGCCGGTGTTAGCAGTGATTTCAGTCTTGGAATGACTCTTATTTTCTTCATAACCAACATAGCAGACTATGAAAAATCATTGTGGATGAACAGATCAAACAAGTACTTTTCAAAGGCGTATTTTTCCGGTCTGTCAGTAAATGGTATGATCATTCTTGATGTGGATGATCACAGTGATAAAAATACATCCTACGGCAATGCAAAGAGAAGTAAACTCATCGAGGCTGCAAAGAAGGGTGATCCGGACGCAATAGAAAGTCTTACTCTTGAAGATATGGACACCTATAACACCATTGGAAGAAGGACTCACAAAGAGGATGTTCTGTCCATAGTGAAATCAAGCTTCATGCCTGTCGGTATTGAGACTGATCACTACGCAGTTATAGGAACTATCACATCATATATCGAGACAACCAACAGTTATACAAATGAATCGATATATCTGATTGATGTAGAAAGCAATGATCTGACATTTACCGTAGCGATCAACAAAAACCATCTTCTGGGTGAACCTGCTCCGGGAAGAAGATTCAAGGGTGATGTGTGGCTTCAGGGGCATATAGTTAATCCTTGACTATAAACTCTATAAATGTTACACTTATAATTGATGTGCATCTGTAGCTCAGCAGGATAGAGCGTCCGCCTCCTAAGCGGAAGGTCGTGGGTTCGAATCCCGTCAGGTGCACTATTTTTCACTAATAAATTTTCTAAAGGGACATGACTATGAATTATATTGTTATGGATCTTGAATGGAATCAAAGCTACAATGGGCATATGGGTGAACATCCACGTATGCCTTTTGAAATTATAGAGATTGGTGCCGTTAAGGTAGATAAGAATCTCAACATCATTGACGAATACTCAAGTCTTATCAAACCAAAAATTTATAAGAAATTACATTCAAAGATCAGAACAATTCTGAACTATGATGAGGATGACCTGAGTCTCGGAAGAGGATTCAAGGAAGTCTGTTCAGAATTTCTTGACTGGTGTGGAAAAGATTACATATTCTGCACATGGGGACCTATGGACCTCACAGAGCTTCAGACTAATATGGACTTTTATTATATGGACAAGCTTCCTAGGCCACTTAAGTTTCTGAATCTCCAAAGTATATATGCAAGCGTTACGAATACCTCAGGAATACCTCAGAGTATGAGTAAACTTGAAAAAGCGGTCAGTGAGATGAATATTCCAGAAAATGAACCATTTCACACAGCTCTCAACGATGCAAGATACACCGCACTTGTTATGAAAGAGATGAAAGCCAAGAATATAAATCAGCTTTACAGCTTTGATCTCTATATAACACCTAAGAATAAAGAAGAAGAGATTGAAGTATCTCATAATAACCAGTACGAATATATCTCAAGGGGTTTCAGAAATAAACATGCAGCACTGGACGATGAAAAAGTAACTCAGATTCGTTGTTACAAATGCAGCAAGAAGGTCAAGACACATATTGACTGGTTTGCAAATAGTCCATCATCGTACATGTGTGTTGGAAAATGCTGGATGCATGGTTATTTTTGTGGCAAGATAAAATTCAAATCTGTAAACAATAACTATTATGTTCACAAGACAATAAAACCTATCGACAAACAGGGTATAGAGGCAATTAAACAAAAACAGGAAGATATTCGTGAAAAAAGAAAAGAAAAAAGACATATGAAATCTTCAAACTAAAAAATAAAACAGCCATTTGAGGCTGTTTTATTTTTTTATGCTATTGGCTTTTTAGCAGCTCCCGCTTTTCTCGGGTACTTGTTGTCTGTATGTGCAATCTTCTTTACAAACACAAAGCTTCTCTGGTTATTGGTCTCCGGTATATTCGTATTAAATATGTTCTCGACCTGTCCCCCAAGAATCCTGATTGCTTTCTTTCCATCCCGCATCTCTTCCGGCAAAGCATTTGACTTATAAGATACAAAATATCCACCCGGCTTGACAAATGGAATACACCATTCCGACAGAGTTGCAAGATTGGCAACTGCCCTGGATACAGCCAGATCATATTTTTCTCTATGCATCTCATCTCTGCCTCCATCCTCTGCTCTTGAATGAACAGTGTGGATATCCTGCAGTCCAAGTTCATCTATAACTTCATCGAGGAACTTTAATCTCTTATTCAACGAATCCATAAGTGTTATATTCAGCTCTGGAAAAGCAATCTTCAGAGGAATTCCCGGAAATCCTGCACCTGTACCAACATCTATAACGTCAATATTCTCATGAAGATCTTTATACTTTGAAAAAAGCAGACTGTCAGCAAAATGCTTTATTATTACATCTTCCTTTTCAGTTATGGCTGTAAGATTCATTACCTTATTCCACTCAACCAGAATATCATAATATTTTGAAAATTGTTCTATCTGCTTATCACTCAATTCCAGACCAAACTGTTTTGTTATGGAATTTAATCTGTCCATATTGTTCTCCTTCAACAAATTATTCTGAATAACTTCTATACCAGTTTAGTCTCTACCCTTCATCTTGAGATACACCAGCAATACTGATATATCAGCCGGAGAAACTCCTGATATTCTTGACGCCTGTCCAATATTTTCAGGTCTGATGAGAGACAGCTTCTGTCTGGCCTCGATTCTGAGATTTGATATATCATTATAGTCAATATCTGCCGGCAGCTTTTTCTTCTCCAGCTTCTTAAACTGATTTACCTGCTGATTCTGTCTGTCTATATATCCCTGATATTTTATGGTTATATTTATCTGTTCTATAACATCATCCGGAAGTTTGGTTCTTCCCTCATCTATTGGATCAATCGCCTCATATGACAGTTCCGGTCTTCTTATAAGTTCTGCAAGAGATGCAGCAGTCTTAAGTCCTGTACTTCCAAGATTCTCAAGGAACTTCTGTATGGTTGAATTTGCTCCAACCATGGTGCTCTCAAGTCTCTGTATCTCATCCATTATCTGTTGTCTCTTCTTTGTAAATGCAGCATATCTCTTGTCATCTATAAGACCGATCTCATGTCCGATCTCCGTGAGTCTCAGATCAGCGTTATCCTGTCTGAGAAGAAGTCTGTACTCAGCTCTGGATGTCATCATTCTGTATGGCTCCGATGTCTCTTTTGTGACAAGATCATCTATAAGAACTCCTATATATGCCTGTGATCTGTCAAGAACCACCGCTTCTTTGCCCTGTACTTTTCTGGCAGCATTGATTCCTGCCATTATACCCTGGGCTGCAGCCTCCTCATATCCTGAACTTCCATTTATCTGGCCGGCACCAAAAAGTCCTGATACACTCTTAAACTCCAGAGAAGGTTTTAAGTTAATGGCATTTATACAATCATACTCGATGGCATAAGCATTCCTTATTATCTTTGCATTCTCCAGTCCCTTCATGCTGTGTATCATCTCATACTGAACGTCCTCAGGAAGAGAGCTGCTCATTCCACCCATATACATCTCATTCGTATATTCACCCTCAGGCTCAATAAATATCTGATGTCTGGTCTTATCAGGGAATTTCGTAACCTTATCCTCAATGGAAGGGCAGTATCTTGGTCCTGTACCCTCGATCACGCCTGAAAACAGAGGTGATCTGTCTATATTATCTCTGATTATCTCATGTGTCTTCTCATTTGTGTAACAGAGCCAGCATGATATTTGATCACGTCTTATATCCGCCTCAGTATTTGTAAATGAGAATGGAACTATCTTCTCATCGCCCTTCTGTTCCTCCATCTGAGAAAAATCTATCGTTCTTTTATCCAGTCTGGCAGGGGTTCCCGTCTTAAATCTTCTTATCTCTATCCCTGCATTCTTCATGGAATCTGACAAATAATTAGCTGCCATAAGTCCATTAGGTCCGGTGTGATATACGACATCTCCGTATATACATCTCGCCTTGAGGTATGTTCCTGTACACAGAACCACAGCCTTTGCAAAATAAGTTGCTCCCGAATATGTCTTTACACCCTTAACCACATTATCCTCGATAATAATTTCCGACACCTCTGCCTGTCTCAATGTGAGATTATCCGTATTCTCAAGGGTGTGCTTCATGGTTCTGGAATAATTTGCCTTGTCTGCCTGGGCACGAAGAGAGTGAACCGCCGGACCCTTAGACGCATTGAGCATCTTTGACTGAATATACGTCTTGTCTATATTCTTGCCCATCTCTCCGCCAAGTGCATCTATTTCCCTTACCAGATGTCCCTTAGAGCTTCCTCCTACATTCGGATTACATGGCATCATGGCCACACTGTCCATACTCACCGTAAAAATAATAGTATTCAGACCAAGTCTTGCACTTGCAAGAGCTGCCTCACATCCTGCATGTCCTGCCCCCACAACTACCACATCATATTCTTCATTCAAAACAGGCATACAAATGTCCTCCTTCCAGTACCTTATATCCTGCAATCTATTTTCCCATACAGAATTCCTTAAATATCTTATCAGCCAGATCATCTCTGGCAGTTTCACCTATTATCAAACCGAGATGTTCATACGCATCCATGAGATCAATGGAGAAAAAGTCTTCCTCCATTCCCATATCTATGCTTTCTTTAACCTTTAACAGTGCATTTTTGGTGCACACAAGTTCATTTTTGTGCCGGGTATTAGTGATATAAAGCTGATCATTATATGTCAGTGTACCCTCAAAAAACATCCTGTTCAGAAGCTCATACAATTCTTCACTGCCATCACCGGTCAGTGCTGACAACTGAATTATATCTGCATCTATATATTTCTTAATATTCGATTCGTCTATCTTCTTTTCCAGATCAGATTTGTTGAGTATCACAACAACATTCTTATCCTGTATTCTGGACATGATCCTGTGATCGTTCTCATCCAGGTCAATTGAACTGTCTACCACATAGAGCACAAGATCAGCTTTATCCACAGACTCTAATGCCTTATCCACACCTATCTTCTCAACTACATCATCTGTATCTCTTATTCCCGCAGTGTCAACTATGTTCAGAGTTATACCTCTTACATTTATCACTTCACTGAGCGTATCCCTGGTTGTGCCGGCCATATCTGTTACAATCGCCCTTTCTTCGCCCACAAACATATTCATCAGCGAAGACTTACCCGCATTCGGTTTACCAACAATAACCGTATTTATTCCCTCAGACAACACTTTTCCATTGTCAAATGTTGTCAAAAGGTTATCCACACTATCTACAAGGTTATCCACAATTATTTCTAACTTTTGTGGAAAACCATCCAGACTGTAGTGTTCAGGATCATCCAAAGCAGATTCAATAAACGCCACATTGTACAGAATCTGTTCTCTCATATCAATGATCTTATCCCTAAGTCTTCCCTGAAGCTGCTCCACAGACGTTCTGGCTGCAAAGTCATTCTTTGCATTTATTATATCCATGACGGATTCTGCCTGTGACAGATCTATCCTTCCACCGAGGAATGCTCTCTTTGTAAATTCTCCAGGTTCGGCTGCCCTTGCACCACATTTTATTACCAGATCAAGTATCTTTCGGAGAACTACTATACCTCCGTGACACTGAAGTTCACACACATCCTCACATGTGTACGTATGGGGAGCCTTCATGACCAGAAGTATAGCCTCATCTATCATTCTGTCATCCTCATACACACCACCAAATGCAGCAGTGTAAGATTTCATATTTACCGCTTTTTTGTTTTTATTTGCAGCGCGGAACAACATGTCTGTTATCTCACATGCCCTGTCTCCGCTGATCCTTATTATTCCAACTCCGGCATTACTCATACCGGTGGTTATAGCTGCAATGGTATCTTCCTTGAACATATCTGTCTTACACTTTTCCTTTCACCGTGATTAAACAACCTATCTATGTAGTGTACAACATTACCAATTCATTTTCCATATAAAAAGACTAAACTGCAACAAAAAAGAGACCATTTTCTCAAATGATCTCTTTCCTGTCACCATAAAATATTGCGATGATCTTTACACGCATCAGCGTGACTATTATTTCTTCTTGAGATATACAATAACCTTACGATATGGCTCCTCGCCCTCGCTTCTGGTTGCTACATACTTGTCGTTCTGAAGAGTAGCATGGATTATTCTTCTCTCATAAGGATTCATTGGCTCAAGAGCAAATGATCTCTTTGATCTCTTAACCTTGAATGCTATATTCTTGGCAAGATTCTCAAGTGTCTCTTTTCTTCTTGCTCTGTAGTTCTCTGTATCGAGCTTAACTCTGATACGTGACTCGCTCTTCTTATTGATAGCAAGTGTTATAATATACTGAAGAGCATCTAGAGTCTGTCCACGCTTTCCAATCAAAATTCCCATCTCTGGTCCCTCAAGATTGATAGACAGAACATTCTCTTCCTCATCAAAATCCATCTGGATCTCTGTCTGGATATCCATAGCCTTGAACAGGCTGTCAAGGTACTCCTTAACATCGTCCAGGAATGTCTTCTTTTTTCTTGCCTTTATGATACAAGGCTTTGAACCTATACCAAGAAATCCCTTTGTCTCTTCGCTGATAACTTCATACTCAAGATCTGTACTAGGGACTCCAAGTTCAACACTGGCCTGCATAAGGGCTTCATCTTTGGTCTTACCTTTGAATTCTAAGAATTCCATTATTTATTTCCTCCCTTATCGTTGCTATTGTTCTGGTACTTAAGCATTATATTCGCCTTAGCTCCTATACTGCCTGGTTTATAGTTTACATTTTCTCTGCGGGTTACATCATCACTGTCAACATTCACTGAATGTGCAGGATTAACATAACTCTTAAGTCTTGAAGAAGCCATCTTATTTATATTCTCTGACTGACTGTTCTCTGTTGGAACGTTACCATTCTGAGCATCCATCATTCTCTCATAGAAAGATTTCTTGTCAGGGTTCTTCTTCTTTGCCTGCTTCTTGGCAGCCTTCTCGGCACATTTTGCAAGCAGCTCATCCTTGTCCTGATGATTATAATAAGCATCAACTATAAGCTGAGATATTATCATAATAACAGAACCAACTATCCAGTAAAGACCGATAGCTATAGGAAGAGTTATACAGAATATAAGTGACATGATAGGCATGTAGTACATCATACCCTTCATCATGTTGTTGGCTGTCTGCTGATTGCTATCCATGTTGTTATTCTGTGATGACTTCATGGATATCTTTGTCTGTAAGAACTGCAGGAGAGCAGAAACGATAGGAACCACCAAAGCTATTGAAAGCTTCCATCCCGGTGCATCTGCAATATTCAGTCCAAACAGGAACTGATTCATGTTGTGGAACTGGTCAACATAGCTTGTGAGAGTAGCATTGCCTGCAAGATCAAGATTACTTATCAATTTATCCCAGTCGCTCTTGGCAAACTTGTCAAGAACATCAATGATCTGGTTTCTTGTAGGATCATCTCCCATCTGCTTAAGAGCCATTGTCACAGTGCTGACCTTTGACTCTCCGGCTACATCACTTATAGCTTTGATATAATCAGTCTTTGTACTCAATATGTCCACGATCTCGCTGTACTTCTTGGTCATTGAAGGAACATACGCAGGTATGTTCTGGATAACCCTGTACAGACCATAGAATATAGGCAGCTGTATAAGCGAAGTCAGACATCCTGATGCCATGCTGACACCATATTTTTTCTGGATCTTCTGAGTTTCCTGCTGCTGCTTCATCATTGAGTCCTGATCAGTCTTGCCTTTATATTTCTTTGTTGCCTTGGCAATTTCAGGCTGGATGAAACTCATGATCTTGGTAGATCTCTGCTGTTTGAAATATAATGGGAACAGTGCACCTCTCAGTACAAATGTGAACAATATAACACACACGCTTAAATTGACATATGTGATTCCCATATGATTTCCGATAAATCCAACGAACATATATATCCAGTTGAATATCTTACCGAGAACCCAACAAACTGGTCCGAGTATCATACCATCTTCTCTAGTTAGAAACATAATTTTCTCCTTTATGGAACTGGATCATATCCTCCTTTTGAAAAAGGATTGCATCTAAGTATCCTCCATACTGCAAGGAGACCACCTTTTAAAACTCCATACTTTTCGATAGCCTCAATTGCATACTGCGAACAAGTAGGAAAATACTTGCAGGTAGCATGTCCCTTAAGCGGTGACAAATACTTCCTGTAAAATTTGATTAAACCAATAAATATTTTTTTCATTTTTTTACCCTATGTGGCTTATCTTCTTTAACCCACACAAATGCATCAAAGCACTCTCAATGTCCTGACATTTCTTGTCCTTTGATGACGGTCTGGCTACTATCACTATGTCATAGCCAACATCAATATTTGCTCTGTTTAATCGGTAAGCTTCTCTAATCAATCTGGTTACCCTGTGTCTTACCACACTGTTACCAACTTTCTTACTAACAGAGATTCCGAGTCTGTTGTAATCCAAGCCGTTGCTTCTCAGATACATAACTAAATATTTATTGGCTACCGAATTCTTTGTGCTGTACACACTGCCAAACTCTCTGCTGTTTTTTAATGTAATCATCTTACTCATTGTGTAACCACCGAAACTTTGATTATTAGAAAAACTGTTGCTGTGACCCTATAAAAAAAGGTCACAACCATGTGACCTTACGCTGATAATTTCTTTCTTCCCTTAGCTCTTCTAGCGGCCAGTACCTTTCTGCCATTAGCAGTACTCATTCTCTTTCTAAAGCCATGAACCTTAGATCTCTGTCTCTTCTTAGGCTGGAATGTCATCTTCATTACAAAACACCTCCTTCTTTACAAATTTACTTGCCTATTATAAATAAATAGGTAATGTGAGTCAAGCCTTTTTTGCCGTTTTTCCTATATTTTATAAGGATTTCAGCCACTATTTGATAAAGGTGACGAATCGTTCTGGATTAATTAGGTGGATACATTAATATTAATCACAAAATGTTGTGGTTTCATAAATTAATCACATTTTTGTAAGCATTTAATTTTTGTTACCAGTCGCTTTACATAATGTTATCCACAATTTGTTGGTAACTTGTTGATAACTTTTTACTTTTGTGGGTTTAATTCTAAAAAACCCAGTATTTATCGCTGTTTGTGATGTTCACAAATATAAAACAGTCATTTTTTTATATTTACATAAGTTTGAAAATAATAATTATTATGAAACTTATGTAACAAAGTTATCAACATTCCATGTGGATTATACACAAATAAGATTTTTTATTAACTTTTTCATTTTTTGCCCCTTATTCTCGTTTATTTTGATTTTACCCCCAAATACGTGTACCTAACCGTATAAGCATGTAAAATCAAAATAAAGGCAATTTATCTTGTTTTTGACCTTAATATGCTTGAAATAGGGGTGCATTTATTATAAAATGTAATAGTGTTATTAATAATAGGAAGAATTATTTTTTTGAGGAAGGTTTTTTACGATGAAGGACTTAATATTAGCCAAGTGGAATGACATTTTGAATATACTTGAAAATGAACATGGAATTTCCCATATCATGATCCATACATGGATCGAACCTCTCAAGATATATTCAGTTGAGGATAACAAGGTCTATTTCACTCTGGACGAGGATTACGGACAGAGAGGCGTAGAATTTCTCAAGAGAAAATTATTTGATATATATCTTGAAACAGTTCTCAGAGAGCTCTTTCAGGACGATTCAATTCAGGTTATATTCACACTCGAGAGTCAGATGAGAAAGGATGAAAAGTCCCCTACATATTCAGAGGACTACAACGATGCCATTGCCAAGAGCAATCTCAGACCTGACTACACATTTGAGAACTTTATTGTTGGTGAGAGTAACAAGCACGCTCACGCAACATGTCTGGCAGTTGCCGATTCACCTGGACAGGACAAGTTCAATCCGCTTTTCCTGTATGGAGGATCAGGACTGGGCAAGACTCATCTTATGCAGTCCATAGCCCACTATATACTCCAGCACAATAGTAATATGAAGGTTCTCTATGTGCCATCGAACAAATTCACGAATGAGATCATAGAAGCAATCTCCAAGAATAAAACTGAAGAATTCAGAAACAAATACAGAACAGTGGATGTTCTTCTGATCGATGATATCCAGTACCTGATCGGTAAGGCAAGTACGCAGCAGGAATTTTTTGACACCTTCAACGCTCTTCATGACGAAGGTAAGCAGATAATCCTGTCGTCGGATAAGCCACCAAAGGAGATTAAGACTCTGGATGAGAGATTCAGATCAAGATTTGAGTGGGGTGTTCCTATCGACATCCACGCTCCTGATTACGAGACACGTATGGCTATCCTCAAGAACAAGGCTGAGATAAAGGGACTTACCGATATCATCAGCGAGGAGATATTTGAGTATATCGCCAACAATATAACCTACAACGTACGTGAGCTTGAGGGTGCGCTCAACAAGCTCAGCGTATATTCAGAGCTCGGAGATATCAAGATCACTGAGGAACTTGCCAAGAACGTCCTCAAGGATTTCATATCCAAGGATTCCAAGGTTACCATAACACCTGAGCTCATTATCAACACTGTTTCAGAGCACACTAATATATCAGTCAGTGACATCGTATCCACGAAGAGAAGCCAGGATATAGCCACTGCCCGTCAGATATCCATGTACCTGTGCAGAAAGTACACGGACAAGGGGCTGAAGAGTATAGGAGATGCATTTGGAGGAAAGGATCACTCCACCGTGCACAGCAATATACAGAAGGTTGAAGATAAGATTGAGAAGGATCCGGAATTTGCTGAGATGGTTGACGTCATAATCAAGAAGCTTAATCCACAAAAATAGCAAGTTATCCACATTTTTATATTATAAACTCACTTATTTGTTTATAACCTTACAAACATAACGTGATTGTATATTGTTATTTGATGTTTGTTACATGTTGTTATGTGTTTGAGAATTGTTCTTACTCCTGATGAACAGGATTTTGCCATGTTGGTAAATGGTCAGTTTATGAACAGATTAAAATTGATTAGTAACATGGACACATAATTCTCAAAGCCTTGATTTGTAAGGGCTTGATACACTTTCAACATTATCAAAAGCACTACTACTGATACTACTAATTATCTTAATATATTTATAGTTAAACGCTCGCACTGTTTGTTGTTATTTGAAGTTATACACACATATCATATTTTGATGATCATTATATTTGGACATGAAAGGAGATCACACTTAAAATGAAAATTTCCATAAGAAAATCTAACTTACTTCAGGGTATAAATATCGTATCAAAGGCTGTCTCCAACAAGACGACCCATCCGATACTGTCTTGTATCCTGGTTGAAGCTGCAGGCGGTGTTATTAAGCTCACAGCTAATGACATGGAGATAGGAATAGAAAGTTATGTTGACGGTACTGTTATAGAGGACGGAAAGGTTGCACTCGAGGCAAAGCTTTTCTCAGATTTCATAAGAAAGCTTCCTGACAGTGACATAACTATAGAGAGTGATAAGGACAGCAAGACACTTATCAAGTGTGAGAGACTTGAGTTCAACATACCTGGAAAGTCAGGAGAGGATTTCTCCAATCTTCCTGTTGTATCAAAGGATAAGTTCATAACCATATCTCAGTTTGCGCTGAGAGAGGTTATCAATCAGACAATATTCTCTATATCAGATAATGAGAACAATAAGCTTATGACCGGTGAGTTATTTGAGGTATCAAACAATAAGCTCAGCGTGGTTTCTCTGGATGGACACAGAATATCCATCAGATATATAGAGCTCAAGGGAGATAATTCAGACATTAAGGTTGTAGTTCCAGGAAAATCCCTCAGCGACATAAGTAAGATCATGAACGGTGGAGTTGATGATCCTGTAAATATTTATTTCACTGACAACAATATATTATTTGAGTTTGACAATACAAAGGTTGTTTCAAGACTGATAGAGGGCGAGTATTTCAGAATAAGCCATATGCTCTCAGTTGATTATCAGATCAAGATGAAGATAAACAAGAGAGAGTTCCTTGACAGTTTGGACAGAGCAACTCTTCTTATAAAGGATTCAGACAAGAAGCCTATCAGACTCAGTATTGATGACAGAACTCTCGGTCTCAAGATCAGTTCTCTCATCGGTTCTCTGAATGAGGAGATAGATATCGAGAAGGAAGGTAACAATCTTGTCATTGGATTTAATCCAAAGCTTATAATAGATGCACTCAGAGTAATTGACGATGAGAATGTAACTATTTATTTCAACAATACAAAATCTCCATGTGTTATCAAGGATGATGCAGAGACATATATCTACCTTATCCTTCCTATGGGAATCAACGAAGAGTAAGAAGGGGTGAGAATATGGAGATAATCAAGTTAAGAGATGAGTTCATAAAGCTTGGACAGGCGCTTAAGGCTGCCGGTCTGGTGGAGTCAGGAGTTGACGCAAAGGAGGTCATAGTTCAGGGACTGGTTGTGGTTAACGGTGAGATAGAGACCAGACGTGGAAGAAAGCTTTATGATGGTGATGAAGTAGAATTTGATGGTGATAAGATAAGTATTCAGAAATAATTGTGGTCGCCATCTTGCAGATGGTGAAGGTTATGTATATAGAGTCGATAGAGCTGAGTAATTACAGAAATTACAGTAATGTGAAAGTAGAATTTGGAAAAAATACGAATATCCTGTACGGCGATAACGCCCAGGGCAAGACAAATATACTTGAATCCATATACATGGCAGCGACTACGAAGTCACACAGAAAAAATACGCAGGATAAAGATATCATAAAGATAGGTGAAGATGAGAGCCATATAAGATTATTTGTCAACAAGAAAGACATATCGCACAAGATAGATATGCATCTTCGAAAGAGCAAAAATAAGGGAGTGGCGATCGATGGCATACCCATAAGGAGGGCCACGGAATTATATGGTCTTCTCAATGTCATATTCTTTTCACCTGAAGATCTGACTATCATTAAAAATGGACCAGCCGAGAGGAGAAGGTTCATGGATCTTGAATTGTGTCAGATAAGCAGATTGTATTATCAGAATCTGGCATCATATAACAGGATACTCAATCAGCGAAATAATCTGTTAAAGCAGATTTATCATAACAGAAGTCTCATAGATACACTGGATGTGTGGAATATGCAGCTTGTGGACTATGGGTCGAGGATAATAAAAGAGAGAAGAAATTTTATCGACATGATGAATGAGATAATTGGGGAGATCCACAGTCATCTCACATCGGGCAAGGAAAAGCTAGAGATAGTGTATGAGTGCAATGTCGATGAAGATAAATTCGATGAGACACTTCAGGAAAAGACTGAGATGGATATCAGATATTCAAGTACACAATCTGGTCCACACAGAGATGATATAAGTTTTCTCATAAATGGAATAGACGCTAGAAAATATGGTTCACAGGGACAGCAGAGAACAGTTGCCCTGTCACTCAAGATGGCGGAGATAAAACTTGTAAAAAGGATAATCAATGATAATCCGATATTGCTTCTGGACGATGTCATGAGCGAGCTGGACACCAGCAGACGTGATGCATTGATAGAAGAGATAAAAGATATACAGACTATCATAACCTGTACGGGATATGATGATTTTGTTAAAGAGCAGGTAATAATCAACAATGTTTATAGAGTGGTAGAGGGAACGGCCACCAGAGTAAGAACGGAGGAAGCATGACAATGGAAAATGATAATTATGGAGCTGAACAGATACAGGTTCTGGAGGGACTGGAAGCAGTCAGAAAGAGACCTGGTATGTACATAGGAAGTACATCCTCCACTGGACTTCACCATCTTGTATACGAGATAGTTGATAATTCTGTAGATGAGGCTCTGGCAGGATATTGTACCCACATTCAGGTGTATATAAATGAGGATAACTCCATCACCGTAGTGGATGATGGACGAGGAATTCCTGTTGGAATACATAAAAAGCAGGGAATACCTGCTGTTGAGGTGGTATTTACCATACTTCATGCCGGCGGAAAGTTCGGCGGTGGAGGATATAAGGTATCCGGAGGACTTCACGGTGTTGGAGCATCAGTTGTAAATGCACTTTCAACATGGCTTGAAGTCGAGATTACCAGAGATGGCAAGGTGTACAAGCAGAGATATGAGAAGGGCAAGGTTATGTACAAGCTTCAGGTTATAGGTGAAGCACCTGAGGGAGTATCAGGAACAAAGGTTACATTCCTGCCGGATCATACAATATTTGAAGATAACATATACGATTACGATATACTGAGAAACAGACTTCGTGAGATGGCATTCCTTACAAAGGGCCTGAAGATAAGTCTTACAGATAAGAGACTTATTCCTGAGAAGGTAAGATCATTCCACTATGAGGGTGGTATAAAGGAGTTTGTAACATATCTGAACAGACACAGAGATCCTCTGTACAATGAGGTAATCTACTGTGAGGGAGTCAGAGATGGAATAAGTGTTGAGGTGGCACTTCAGCACAATGATTCATACAATGAATCCACATACAGCTTTGTAAATAACATCAACACACCTGAGGGTGGAACACATCTGACAGGATTTAAGTCAGCCATAACAAAGGTGTTCAATGATTATGCAAGAAAGAATAATATTATCAAGGAGAAGGATGACAATCTCTCGGGTGATGATCTGAGAGAGGGACTTGCAGCCATTGTATCTATCAAGATAAGTGATCCTCAGTTCGAGGGTCAGACAAAGCAGAAGCTTGGTAATTCAGAGGCAAGACCTGCAGTTGAGAGTGTTGTAACTGAGCAGCTTACATATTATCTTGAGCAGAATCCGCAGATTGCTAAGATAATTGTGAATAAAGCGGCTGTTGCACAGAGAGCCAGAATAGCTGCAAGAAAGGCAAGGGATGTTGCAAGAAAGGCAAATCTTTCAGACAACATGGCACTTCCTGGAAAGCTTGCGGATTGTTCAGACAAGGATCCAAAGAACTGTGAGATCTACATAGTCGAGGGAGATTCCGCCGGTGGTTCAGCTAAGACAGCGAGATCAAGAGCAACACAGGCCATACTTCCACTCAGAGGTAAGATCCTTAATGTTGAGAAGGCAAGAATAGACAGAATCCTTGGAAATGAAGAGATCAAAGCCATGATCACCGCATTTGGAACAGGTATCCATGAGAACTTCAATATAGAGAAGCTTAGATATAACAAGATCATCATCATGACCGATGCCGATGTGGATGGAGCTCATATAGCAACTCTTCTCCTCACATTCTTCTACAGATTCATGCCTGATCTTATTAGAAAGGGACATGTATATCTGGCACAGCCACCACTTTACAAGCTGGAGAAGAACAAGAAGGTATGGTATGCGTACAGTGATGATGGGCTGAACAGTATACTTGATGAAGTCGGAAGAGATCAGAACAACAAGATACAGCGATACAAGGGACTTGGAGAGATGGATGCAGAACAGCTCTGGGAGACAACCATGGATCCAGAAAAACGAATTCTTCTCAGAGTGGCAATTGATGATGACGATGAGTCAGAAATCGATATGACATTCAATGTACTCATGGGAGATAAGGTTGAACCACGTCGTGAGTTTATAGAGACAAATGCCAAGTATGTAAAGAATCTCGATATATAGTATATTGATTAAATAAATGTGATAGAACATAACCAATATCGAGAGAAAGGAAATCAAAAAATGGATGACGATAAGATTTTTGATAAAATAGATGAAGTTGGTCTGAAAAAAACAATGGAGCGTTCATATATAGATTATGCCATGAGCGTTATCGCTGCCAGAGCTCTTCCTGATGTAAGAGATGGTCTTAAACCTGTTCAGCGAAGAATACTTCATTCTATGATAGAACTTAACAATGGACCTGATAAGCCACACCGTAAATGTGCCCGTATCGTCGGTGATACAATGGGTAAATATCATCCACATGGAGACAGTTCAATATACGAGGCACTTGTAAAGCTGGCTCAGGAGTGGAATACCAGATATCCACTTGTGGATGGACATGGAAACTTTGGATCGGTCGACGGTGACCATGCCGCTGCCATGCGATATACAGAGGCAAGACTTTCCAAGATATCCATGGAAATGATGGCAGATATAAACAAAGATACAGTTGATTTCACACCTAACTTTGATGGTACAGAGAAAGAACCTGTGGTACTACCATCACGTTATCCCAACCTATTGGTAAATGGTACATCAGGTATCGCAGTAGGTATGGCTACCAATATTCCACCACATAATTTAAAGGAAACTATCAATGCAGCCATAAAGATCATCGATAACAGAGTGGAAGAAGGACGTGAGACAGAGATAGATGAGATCATGGACATAGTAAAGGGTCCGGATTTTCCTACAGGCGCACAGATACTGGGCAGACAGGGAATAAACGATGCATATAGAACAGGTCGAGGCAAGATAAAAGTACGTGCAATCACAGAAATCGAAACAATGAACAACGGAAAGCACCGTATTGTTGTAACCGAACTACCATATATGGTAAATAAATCACTTCTTATAAAGAATATGGTCGATCTTGTCAAGAACAAGAGAATCGATGGAATCACAGATATAAGAGATGAGTCTTCAAGAGAGGGAATGAGAGTTGTCATTGAGCTTAGAAAGGATGTCAATGCCAACGTAATACTCAACCAGCTCTTCAAACACACACAGCTCCAGGATACATTTGGATGTATCATGCTGGCTCTGGTGGATGGAGTACCTAAGATACTCAACATCAAGGACATGCTCACATACTACCTGAAGCATCAGGAGGATGTTGTCACAAGAAGAACAAAGTATGATCTGAACAAGGCTGAGGAGAGAGCCCACATATTACAGGGTTATCTCATAGCACTGGACAACATAGATGAGGTCATCACGATCATCAGAAATTCAAAGAATGTTGGAGAGGCTAAGGCAAAGCTGATCGAAAGATTTGGACTTTCCGAGGCACAGGCCGGAGCAATCGTTGATATGAGACTCCGTGCTCTGACAGGTCTGGAAAGAGAGAAGATCGAGAACGAGTACAATGAGCTTATTGCGAAGATAGCTGAGTACAAGGAGATACTTGCAGATGAGAATAAGCTTCTTGGAGTTATCAAGACTGAGCTTGCAGCGATAGCTGACAAGTACGGTGATGAGAGAAGAACATCCATAACTGCATATTCAGATGATATAACAGATGAAGAGCTTATCAAGAGAGAAGAGATAGTTATCTCCATGACAAAGCTCGGATATATCAAGAGAATGCCAAAGGATACCTTCAAGGTACAGAACAGAGGCGGCAAGGGTATCAAGGGAATGAACACCATCGACAACGATATAATCGATGAGATATTCCTTACTAATACCCACAACTTCATAATGTTCTTCACCAATATGGGAAGAGTATACAGAATGAAGGGATACGAGATACCTGAGTCGGGACGTAATGCAAGGGGTGTTGCGATAGTCAACCTTCTTCAGCTTCTTCCTGGTGAGAAGGTAACAGCCATAATCCCTATAGCCGGATTTGACAAGAAGTATCTCATGATGGCTACAAAGAATGGTATTGTAAAGAAGACCAAGATAGAGGCATTTGAGAATATAAGAAAGACCGGTCTGGCTGCCATAACACTGAATGAGGGAGATGAACTCATAGAGGTTAAGGCAACGAGCGGTGAGAATGATGTATTCCTTGTAACTGCCAAGGGTATGTGTATCAGATTCAATGAGGAATGTGTCCGTGATACAGGACGTACATCCATGGGTGTACGTGGAATAAGATGCGACAAGGGAGATGAAGTCATAGCAATGCAGCTTGATGTTCAGGGCGATGAGATTCTCTTCGTAACCACAAAGGGTATGGGTAAGAGAACTGAACTGTCAGAATTTGCCCCTCAGATGAGAGGCGGTAAGGGTGTCAAATGTTACAGGATAACCGATAAAACCGGTGACATCGTCAGCGCAAAGGCCGTGACAAATGACCATGACATTATGATGATGACCAATGAGGGAATCATGATTAGAATGCATTGTTCAGATATAACTGTAATAGGAAGAATAACCTCAGGTGTCAAGCTTATGAATATCGGCAAGGATGGCAACACATTTGTGGCATCTGTTGCAAAGCTTGCAAGAAGTGATGAAGATGAAGAGGCAGAGGACTCAGAGAATCCAGAATCAGCAGAAAATGAAGTATCAGAGAATGTAGAGAACGATACGGAGAATGATGCCGAGAGTAATTCAGAGGAGTAATTATAATCACAAATAAAGATAGATGTACTGTGTTGTAATATGCAAGACAGTACATCTTTTTTTATGTCCATGGATGTTTACAGATTGTGTGCAAATAGCCGTTATGATATACTTATCTTGGATTACACATAGGGAGAAAATAATCCTGAACGCAGGATTTTGAAGGTTATTATAAAGAGATTGAAATTATGGGAAAATACAACAAAATTATTGGGGGTAAAAGGCATGACGGCGAATGTGATACAGGTAGTGGCATCGGCAGCTACAACGGCTGCATCTACGGTTACAGAGGCAACAACGGAAGGAAAACTGGACAAGATATTCCAGAGCTCCGAGAAGGCGTCTGAACTTTCTTACAGTATAATGAACATCATATATATATTGGCGGCGATGATCATAGTTGTTGCGATATTTACAGTGGTGTTATACATATACAAATTCATCATGAACAGGAGAGATCCAAACTACAAAAAGAACGATGATACGTTCCTGGATGATTAAAAAAAATTTATAAAATGGCGGTGAAGAGATGAGAGTTATTGCAGCAGAAGAGATTACCAAAAATGTAAGGGAGATGTGCATCGAAGCAAATGTAAATCTGTCTGAGGATATGGAGAAGGCAATCAGGGATTCAGTAGAATCTGAGGACAGTCCGCTCGGAAAACAGATACTTGGACAGTTATGTGAGAATCTGGATATAGCAAAGGAGAATGATATTCCTATCTGTCAGGATACGGGAATGGCTGTTTTCTTTGTGAATGTTGGACAGGATGTACATATAGAAGGAATGAACATAACTGATGCCATAAACGAAGGTGTGAGACAGGGATACACTGACGGATACCTGAGAAAATCAGTGGTAAAGGATCCTCTTATCAGAGAAAATACAAAGGACAATACCCCGGCGATCATACATTATGATATAGTTCCGGGAGATAAAATAGAGATAACTATAGCTCCAAAGGGATTTGGAAGCGAGAATATGAGCAAGGTGTACATGCTCAAGCCGGCAGATGGAGAAGAGGGCGTGAAAGCTGCTGTTCTTCAGGCTGTAAAGGATGCCGGACCAAATGCATGTCCTCCCGTATTTGTAGGTGTGGGTCTTGGAGGAGACTTTGAGCTCGCTGCGAAGCTTGCAAAGAAGGCTCTTACAAGAAAGGTCGGAGTTCACTCAGACAGAGAGCATATAGCAAGGATAGAGAGTGAGCTTCTGGAGATGATCAACAACACTGGAATAGGACCTGGCGGTCTTGGAGGAAAGACCACGGCACTGGCTGTGAACATAGAGACATATGCCACTCACATAGCCGGAATGCCATTGGCAGTTAATATGTGCTGTCATGTGAACAGACACGTTACGAGAGTATTATAGGAGGAGGTTAGGTTCATCATGGATAGACATATAAAGGCACCATTTGACAGAGAAGAGGTAAAGACCCTCAAGGCAGGGGATTATGTATATATAGATGGAATAGTGTACAGTGCCAGGGATGCCGCACACAAGAGAATGTATGATGCCATCATGGAATCAGGATGCGTGGACGCCAGTGGAACTGAGTTATACGAGAAGGGCATAGTTCCTATAGACCTTAACGGCAATGTGATATATTATCTCGGACCGACACCGGCAAAACCTGGACAGGTCATAGGCTCGGCGGGACCGACAACCAGCAGCAGAATGGACAAATACACTCCACTCATTCTCAGCAAGGGTCTGTGTGGAATGATAGGAAAGGGAAAGAGAAGCCAGGAGGTTATACAGGCAATAATAGCCAACAAGGCTGTGTATCTGGCAGCCGTTGGCGGTGCAGGAGCGCTTCTCTCCAAATGTATCAAGAAATCCGAGGTGATCGCGTACGATGATCTCGGAACAGAGGCTATAAGGAAGATGACAGTGGAGAATTTCCCAGCTATTGTGGTTATAGATTCAGAGGGACACAACCTGTATGAAACAGCGGTAAAGGATTATCTTGAGCAGAATAAATAATACAGGAATAAAATAAAAAGTATACAGAATCTCAACAATGAATTAGCAAAAATGCACAAAATAATTGTTGAATATTACAGTCACAATAATGTTGACTAAAATATATTAAACTTGTAAAATTTTAATATGAGTTAGTCTCATATTAAATTAATTGTTGTATTAACAAGGGAAAGAAGAAAAAGGAGAGATTTAATGAGAAGAGAAAAAGTTTTCAACAGATCGTTATTGATCCTTGCAATCATGTCAATCATGCTCTTTGCAATGACAATAACAGCATCGGCAGCATCAGGAAGAGCAGTAACAAATCTTCAGCAGACAGATGATACCAAGACAGGTGTCACAGTTCAGTGGAGCGGTAATTATGGAGAGGAATACTTAGTGTATTTATCCCAGGATAGATCTTCAGGATATCAGGCATTAAGTTCTTATACTTAAACATCAAATAAGAAGTATATTTACAATCTTCAGGCCGGCAGAGCATACTATGTAATAGTTCAGACATATGTCAACAAGCAGCTTGTTGGACAGTCAGATCCTCTTCAGGTCATAACAACTCCTGAGAGCGTAGATTACAAGTCAATAAAGCAGACTTCAGGCACAAAGAATAAGATCGGTTTACAGTGGAACAGAGTTTCAGGTGTAACAGGATATGTAGTTGCCAAGATCAGCGGTTCAAAGGTTGAGGCTCAGTATAATGTTACTACAAACAAGGCAACTGTACCTGCAAAGGCCGGAACACATTATAGTGGATATTATGTATATTCATATAAGAGATCAGAGTCAAACTACATAGCACTTGGTTATGGACAGTCAACAGGTACACTCTACTCAGCACCTGTTAACCCACAGTATGTTGCCGATGCAAAGGCAGGAACTCTTATATGGAGTCCAGCTAAGAGTGGAAATGTAATAACAATCGGATGGAAGGCAAATCCAAACTATGACTATCCTACAGGATATCAGGTTCAGATCTACTCTCTCAACGGAAAGACCAGATTATACACAACAAAGGCTACAACAAAGACCAGAGTTAAGATCAACAACGCAAAGGTTCGTAAGGCAATCAACAACAAGGGATTCAAGGTAAGAATCCGTGCATACAAAGAGGCAAATGGTGGTGCTAAGTGCTGGAGCGATTGGTCAGCATTCAAGACAATCATACCTCAGGCATGTGTAAAGAAGAGTAATGTAACTTCTGTAAGCAGCACTGCTGCAAAGGTTAAATGGAAGAAAGTAGCAAATACAAAGTATTATCTTGTATACTATACAAAGAATCCATACGCTTCAAATGCAAAATGGATAAAGAAAAAGGTAAGTGCTAAGAGCAGCTCTTATACAATAAGAGGTCTTAAGGCATATTCTACATTTGGAGTATATGTTATCCCTGTTGTCAAGGTAAGAGGAAAGACCTACAGAGGACAGGCTTGTGAGTATATAAGATGCAGTTACTACTATAGATAAGATAGTAAGAAACATCTACAAAACGATAAGAGGGCGGATACAAAAAAGTATCCGCCTTTTTGTCGATTTTAGGCTTATTATTTTCTTGTAAAAACTCCTTGACATTCACTGCCAGGTTTGGTATTATAAACAAGCGTCAAAAATTAAATACTCTTTGGTAGGAGATTTTTATTTAGGCATTTTGCAGAAGTACTCAAGTGGCTGAAGAGGCGCCCCTGCTAAGGGTGTAGGCCGTTTGCGCGGCGCGAGGGTTCAAATCCCTCCTTCTGCGTTTCCTTTTTTGGAGATGCTTATGACGTTATTCCTCGATAGCTCAATGGTAGAGCACTCGGCTGTTAACCGAGGGGTTGTAGGTTCGAGCCCTACTCGGGGAGCTTTAATTAAATAATATGGTGCGATAGCCAAGTGGTAAGGCCCCGGTCTGCAACACCGTCATCGCCGGTTCAAATCCGGCTCGCACCTCTCAAGCGGAAGATATATGTAATATATATCTTCCTTTTTTTTTGTAACCTTGAATATGCTTTTTTTGTCTGTTATACTGTAGAGGTATATTGGCTATTGAAATAGTAGGAGGTGGGGTATGACTCAAATTTTAAAAGATTCAATAAAAATTGAATACAAACTTGATCAGGTTACTCCTATTAGCAAATATGAAATGAATGCCTATAATGTGCCTTTTGCAGGCAACACAAGCATGTGCAGGGAAGTGTTTGTTAAGGGGGAAAGAAAACTCGAATTCTCAATAGATGGGGATATGAGTCTTAGTCAGATAATGCAGAAACCGGTTTTCAGGGATGAACTGGTGGAATACATATTCAGCATAAGCAAGCAGCTTGTGTCAGTCATACAGAATGGACTAGCACTCGAGAAGGTAGTGTGGGATACGAATTATATGTATGTGAGATTTAGTGACTTCTCCATACAGCTTCTGTATCTTCCATTTGAAAGCAAATTTGACAAGAAGGACATTGGGGAGTTCGTGAAGAGAATCTTGTCAGGATTTGTCTATGCACACACACCAGCCATAGAATGTGCTAACCAGATAGTTGATTATTTCAACGATCACAGGGAGTTTGATGCATTTCATTTCAATGAATTTGTGTCAGATCTCAGAGCATCAAGTCAGCTCCTTATAATACAGGGTGAAAAGGGCAAGAGTAAGGTACTCACTTCAAATGAGAATAATAAAGAGCTTGCAATCCACAAAGCCGAGGAGGCAGCCAGAAAGGCTGAAGAGGCAAGAATGCAGGCCGAGAATGAGGTAAAGAGACAGATAGAGGAAGCAAAGTATCAGGCGGAAGTTGCCAGACAGGCAGAGGAGACCCGTATGAAGGCCGAGGCGGCAAGGGTCGAAGCCGAGATATGGAGACAGAAGGTCACTGCTGAGGCAAAGGATTATGAGCAGACAGCGGTACTCACAGCTCAGGATATGTACTCATATCAGGGCAATTCCGATGACAGTGAGAGGCTTAAGGCTGAAGAAATGTTCAGGAATGCCGAGGAGGAGCGAATCAGGGCAGAGAAGGTTTCATCGCAGTATGCAGATGAGATAAGACGTGCCAGAGAGCAGGAGATGCATGCTGAGGAGGCTAGAATGCAGGCAGAATTTGCAGCCCGCAAGAATGCTGAGGAGGCTAAGAGACAGGCAGGCCTTGCAAAGCTCAAGGCGGAGGAAGCCAAGAGACTTAGCGAGCAGCCGGATGAGGAGCCACCTACAACACTGTTCAGCAACAGAACACTTGTCACAGGCAGCAAGCCGACCCTCACCAGAAAGACTACGGGTGAGAGCGTTCAGATTAATAAACAGGTATTCTGTATTGGCAAGGCTGATCAGGGTGTTGACTATAAGGTAACAGGAAACAAGTCTATAAGTAGAAGACACGCCTATATCACCAGTATCAATGGAACACATTATCTGAGAGATAACAACTCAACAAACCATACATTCCTGAACGGAACTCAGGTGTACAGCAATGTTGATGTGGCTATCCCTGATAACAGTGTGATAAGGCTTTCAAACGAGGAGTTCATATTCAGGATAAATTCTTAAATATGGAGTTCGATAAATGTAATAAATCAGGTTGATCCGTAAGGGATGTGTCAAGTTTTCTATGAAAACTTGACATGTAGCTCCAGCCATTTGCCGAAGGCAAATTTTGAATGGCTGGAGTTCAAGATGGAGGAAGAGATATGTATTGTGATAATTGTGGTTGTGAATTGGGGGAGAACGTAAGAAAGTGTCCTGTCTGTGGAAAAGAATTTCCTTTGATAGAGCCGGAAGTTGACGACAGCACAACTGTGCTTACAAGTGAGCCGGATGTCGATGAGGACGATGACAGCACAACTGTCCTGACAGGCGGAACACAGGGCATGCCTCAGATGATGCAGCAGCCACAGGGTAATCCTGTGCCACCGCAGCAGCCTCAGATGGGAATGCCACAACCTCAGATAATGCCACAGGAAGGCGCCGATATAATGATAAAGAAAAAGGGCGAGAAGAAGGGTATGAGCAAGGGTGCAAAGGCCGCACTCATAGCTATACCAGTGGTTATCGTCATCGCTATAGGCGTCCTTGCATTTATATTTGTTCCAAAGTTTAGAAAGTATAACGAGGCCAACGACCTCATGGACCAGGGAAAGGTTGAAGAGGCCGTGACACTGTATAAGGATCTTGGAAAATTCAAGGATTCCTATAAAAAGGCAAACGGAGACGCTTATTATGAGTATGCCGAGGGTCTTGAAAAAGAAGGCAAGAACCTTGAGGCGGCTGAATATTATAAGAAGTCAGGCAACAGCAGAAAGGCTGCAGAGAACTACAGCAAGTCATCTGACGGTGACGAGGAGAGTTTCAGCAGCGATGACGCATTTGATAAGGCTTATCAGTGTTATTACAATGCGGGAATGGATCAGATGAATGCGGCATCCTACGATGCAGCCATAGATGCATTCAACAATGCAGGCTCATACAAGGATGCATCGGACAAGGTTATCGAGTGTACATATAAGAAGGCGGAGGCACTTATAACAGCCAAGAAGTACGATGACGCCATCAGTATTCTGTCAACCATAGAGGAGTACAGCGATTCCCAGACTCTTCTTGCAAAGTGCTATTACAACAAGGCATCAGAGCTGCTCGACAGCGGCAAATATGACGATGCGTATGATATGTACATGAAGTCAGAATTTAATGACTACAAGAACAAGGCCAGTGAGTGTACATACAAGAAGGCAGAGCAGTATTACAAGAACAAGGATTACGAGAATGCCATCAAGAGCTATGATAAGGTGGACAAGGATTACAAGGACTGTGTAGCTGAGAAAGACAAGTGTTATCAGGCACTTGGAGCCCAGGCATACAAGGACAAGGAATACAAGAAGTCAGTTGATTACTATGAGAAGGTAGTCAAGACTGATGTGTCCAAGAAGATAGCAAATGGAAAGCTTGCATTTGCAAATGCAAATAAGAACGCAGCCAATGAGACTACAATGACATATCTCGGAGAACTCAGATACGACGGCAACGAGAAGGCTCAGAAGCTGTATTCAGAGCTTGTGAAGTGGAATATAGAATCATTTGTAAACAGCAGTGAAAAAGATCTTGATAAGGGATCTAACAGCATCAAGACAAAGGATGGATCAGATATATATATTCATACGTCATTTGGATTTGACGGTGATGACTCTATGAAGATATCGGGATACGTTGTGTATGCGGATGGAAACAAGTCTGACGTCATAACATTCTCAGATCCTGTGGTTGACGGCTGGTCAACATGGGTCAAGATATCAGGTGACAGTGCACCTAAGGGTGTAACATATCTGTATCTTCAGAACGAGACAACCAAGAAGATCATAGAGGTATATCCGTTCACAATAAAGTAAAGAGACAGGGTGATATATGTGATAAACAGACCTGAATTGCTGGCTCTGGAATTCTACAAGTCGCGGCCTTTTAAGGGCAGTGACAAGGGTATCCGTTACATGATACAGAAGGATGTTGTGGAGATTGAGCCGGAGGGTGAAAAAGATCAGACAGAGGAAGATGCACCGAAGGAGACAAAGACTGTACTCACGGCATTTATATGGCCGGAGCCATTCTGTTTTGAGGTCACACCGGATGAACAGAAGGGATCGAAGCAGTTTGATTTTTCCGAGGAAGGATTGTGTGAGGCCATAGCCTGGTTGAATGAAAATCATGATACATATGCACAAAAAAAACAATAATAAACTACTTAAAAGAATAATTGGAATAACAGCGACTGTCATCATTCTGATGGCAGCAGTTGTTGCAATTATTTTTTTTCATCTTATGAGAAAACCTCAGATAAAGCTTGTGGAGGCCATGGTAAATACCATCAATTCTTCCAGAGAGTCGGAGATGAATCAGCAGTATGGCACATTTGACATGGGTATGAACATGATAAATGGCAGTCAGAGCTTTTCATTTGAGGATAATTCTGATCACAGCGTTGACATATCGCTGAAGAGAAGTGCTTCGGATCACAATTTTCTTGCGGAGGCAGGAGTTGATGACAAGACATTCAAGCTCTATGCAAATAAGAGGACTTCTCTCATATATATAGATGATATGGCAATCAGAATACAGTACGCTGACAATCTCATCACGAACATGAGCAATTCTCAGGTGGTATCACTGCTTGGGATAGACAGCGACACAGTGTACTCATTTGGCACTGCCTATGAGAACTGTATGAGGATGGCTGCAAATAATTATGCGGACATCAACGGTGACGATATCCAGACAGATATTATCCAGAAGACACTTAAGTATTTCTTCAATATGGAGGGTACGAGTGAGGGAAAACAGACTGTGGTTACTGGGGATAGTACACAGGACTGCAAGGTGTACTCGGTCATCTTCAATGTGGATGATTTCTATAGTTATCTGGATGACTGTTTTGGCACACATGATATAGATCTTCAGGAAGTGTATGACATGTTTGGCAAATACATACCGGAGATAGATACCATTGACAATACGGCAGAATTGGTACATGATATAAAGCAATTTGTGGATGAAATGTTAGACGGCAGGGATATCACGCTCTATTTTGCTGTGAACAGTAAAAATGAGCTGGTCAAGCTGTATGCGGATCATGTGTCCGACAGGGATATGAGCATGTCGCTGACATTTTACGGAGACAAATATACAGCACAGTCGTATGAGTTCACTGTTACTGACAATTCTGACAACCATCTTGTGATAAAAAAGAGGGATGTGAGCAGTGACGGAGAGACAGGAGTGGTGTTTGATGTGGATATATCGGCAGCCGATCTCATGGATTCCATGAAGCCTGTCAGTATAAGTGCATCGCTGGAGCTTAGATTGTCTGGAAGTGATGCACTTCTTGGTATACAGGTTGGAGATGCCGTGTTCAGAAAAAATGCGGAGATCACCGGATATGATAAGGGTAAAAGCATTGATCTTGCGTGGAGCGGGGACAGTGATGGAAGCATGCATATCGGCTGTGATTCAGGATCGATAGAGAAACCAGAATACAGGGACAGCCTGGATATATTTGACACAGATGTGATAAGTGCGTATAAATTTATAAAAGAGATAATGAACAGATAGATGGAGATTTGTATATGAGTGATACATCAGTTGTGGATAACTCCACGGGCAAAGAAAAAAGCAGATATACATCGGGAACCATATATAAGATGATAATTGCTATAACGTTCCTTCTGGCATTTGGACTGATAATGATATTCAGCGCATCCAGTTACGGCACGGCTGCCAGCAATTTCAGAAGCCAGTTGGTGTTTATCGTTTTCGGAGCATTGGCAATATGGGGATTGGCGTTTTTCCCATACGGTCTGTATAAGAAGCTTACATGGCCTGCATATTTTCTGTCATTGATACTGACATTTTTGCTTCTCACGCCATTGGGAGTAAATGTAAATGGTGCGACGAGATGGATCCAGATCCCTCACATACCATTCAGAATCCAGATCGCTGATATAGTGAAGACTCTCATGATCATATTCATAGCTTCATTTATAAGCAGCAAATGGAGAGAGATGCACAAGTGGCAGACTGTCATAATACTGTGGGTGCTTGTGGGACTCCAGGCGGGACTTTTGCTCGTCATATCCACAAACCTGAGTTCGTGTCTGGTCGTTCTTGGAATATGTTACTGTTCAACATTTATAGCCAGCAAGAACTGGAAACTGCATTTGGGAATATTGCTGATAGCTGTGGTGGTGGCGGTGGTCTATGTGAAGGTAGCCACGAGCTACCTGCCTACGGAGGAAGAACTTCTGTCAAATGACAACTTCCGTGCAAAGCGAATCCTGGGATGGCTGTACACAGAGAAATATGAGAAGAGTGCAGGATATCAGGTCATACAGTCGCTGTATGCCATAGGAAGCGGATCTTTCTTCGGCAAGGGACTTGGAAATGGAACACAGAAGCTTTCGGCTATACCGGAGGCCCAGAATGATATGATCTTCGCGATAATCTGCGAGGAGCTTGGTGTGGCAGGAGCAATCATGTTATTTCTTCTGTATGGCTATCTGTTATACCAGATGTATGTTATAGTTAAAGAGTCATCGAACGTATTTGGAAGCATGATGGTCATAGGTGTGATGGTACACCTTGTATGCCAGATAGTGATCAACGTAAGCGTTGCGACAAATGTAATTCCGAATACAGGTGTCACTCTTCCTTTCATAAGCTCGGGAGGTTCCGCACTTCTCATGACCATGGTCGAGTGTGGTATGTGTATAGGAATCAGAAGGCAGCAGACGAGAAGAGTGTATCAGAAGCATTTGAATGAATAAAATCCATGTGAGGAATAAGAGAGGTAGTATATGGTAAAGTTTAGAAAAATTGCGTTTTTGACAATGGCAGCAGTATTGTTGTCAACTTGTGCGACAGGAATCTCAAATCTGTCAGAAAGCAGGGTCGGCGGACAGTACACGGTGTACGCTGCGGAGACTCAGGCTGATGCCGGAGAGAGTGTTGCGACATTGACGGATGCAACTGCCACTGTGAAGAATAAGAAGGGCTGGTATACCAAGAACGGTAAGACATATTATTACGATGAGAACGGCAAGGCGTTAAAGAGCAAGTTCCTTACATACAAGGGCGACAAATATTATTTTAACAGATATGGCCGCATGGTGAGAGGTCTTAACAAGATCCAGAATAATTACTATTACTTCAGAACAAATGGCAAGGCACTGGTGAATACCTGGAAGAAAATAAAGGGTAAGAAGTATTACTTTGGTTCTGATGGAAAAGCCTATAAGGGTGCACATAAGGTAAAGAATAGCAAGTATTACTATAATTTCTCAAGTAATGGTTATCTTGCGGAGGGTGTCAGAAAGATAAATGGCGTGACATACAGATTTGGTTCCAATGGAAAGCCATATACAGGATGGTATACTACAAAGCTTGGAAACAGACAGTATTACAGCGCTTCAGGTGTTGCATACAAAGGACCTAAGAAGGTAAATGGCAAGCTGTATCTGTTTGACAAGAATGGTGCACTGGTGAAGGGCAGAGGCTGGAAATATTACAACGGCAAGCGTTACTTCGTAAGCGTCAAGGGAACATTACTCACCGGATACAGATATGTGGATGGAGCATACTATTACTTCAGTAAGAGCGGTGCCATGTATAGAAGCAAGTGGGCATATGCGAATGGATATAAGTTCTATTTCAACAGAGGTGGCAAGAGACTCACAGATGTTGATAAGATCCTCGGAAAACAGGATTCCTATGAGATAAAGGTCAACAAGACCACAAATGTTGTGACTGTATATGCAAAGGATGGCAACAAGGGATATATCATTCCGGTAAAGGCATTTGTATGTTCAGGCGGTGACACAACACCTCTTGGAACATTCTGTACCCCGGCAAAGGGAAGATGGTGGACACTGATGGGGCCATGCTATGGACAGTGGGATACACTTATAACAGGTGATATACTTTTCCACTCTGTGTATTACGGAGAGGAGGATCCTACCACATTATCAGTCAGCGCTTATAACATGCTCGGAACGACATGCTCACACGGATGTATAAGACTTAAGGCAGGAGATGCAAAGTGGATATATGATAACTGCGATCTTGGAACAAAGGTAACTATATTCGAGAGCAATAAGAGCGGCCCGTTCCCTAAGCCTACATCAGTTCAGCTTGATTACAGCCATACATGGGATCCTACAGATCCAACCATGGCATACAAGTGTAGAGAGAACGGATGTCATAAGGGAATAGCATGGTAATATCGTGTTCAATGTGGAGAGAATAGATATATGAAAAAAGCGTCGTGGATGGACATGGGCAGAAAATATATATTATTTATGATTGCGGTCATCTGTTTTGCAGGTATCTGCATGGGATGCGGGAAGGTGGATGACGGTCAGGAGGAGAGTACCGGTATCCAGATAAAGAGCGGTGATGTTGAATCCGCGGAGGATATGACTCAGATAGGAGTGTATCTCGATGTGGATAAGAACAGTTCCGAGATAACGGATGTGAAGTACAAGATATCCGGTGACATAGGTATCGTGAGTTTCAGGTACAGCGGAGTGAAGGTTGAACTCAGAGGCTCCTGCAAATACGAGATGTACGATCTGGCGGGCGTTGAGAACACCAGCAATGGTGACATGATAACCGGCAACATCCAGGGATACAGTGCTACTTATTACACTCTGACTCCCGGACGTATAGCTTTCTGGAGCGATGGAACAATTAACTATTCGCTATATATATACGTCACAGCCAGTGATGAGGTACTCAATGAAGTGCTGTCACATATAGTATTTGAGAACAGATATACGGACAGGGCTGATGTCCAGCAGCAGATAGAGACGGACAGCAGAGCATTTGCTGAGAAGATCGTGAAGGTGTTCAATGATGAAGATCTTGAGACCATGAAGGATATGGTTTTATATCCTCAGGAGACAAGTGGTGGACAGTCCATAGCAAATGAAAATGAGCTGTTGAATGTTGATAAGAAGGCGCTGTTCACTGACATTCTTATGAAGGCTCTGAACGATGAGAATGCACTGGATAATCTGAGAAAAACCAACGACGGCTCCGAATATGTAATTGGAACAAACTATAAAAATGTACATTTCAGACTGAACGACGATGGACAGTTTGTCATCACAAAAATAAATAACTGATATTTATCCCCTGCGCATAAGGGCAAACTGATATGTGCAGGGGATTTTTCTGTTTAAAAATACTGAAAAAGTTCTATTTGCCACGGATAAGTTCAGAATGTGATAAGTATGGGAGAATAAACAAGTATAGTGGGAAAATTTAGAGGACGATTCGCGTTGAGACTGTGTATCAAAGTCCTTAGAATTGTATCAGGACAGGAAATAACTTAAGACAGAACCTGATCTGAGACAAGGAGGAGATATACACGATGACAGAGAGAGTTTACAGTATAAGTGAGGCAGCAGCCAAGGTTGAGGTTGAGTCACATGTGCTTAGGTATTGGGAGGAAGAGCTTGAGATCGATATCAAGAGAAATGACATGGGTCACAGGTGCTACAGTGAGAAGGATGTAAAGATACTTCAGAGGGTTAAGACTTTGAAGGATAAGGGGATACAGCTCAAGGCGATAAAGGATATGGTTCACAGAATGTATGAACTTCTTGACGAGGGAGAGAGCACAGAGGAAAAAAATGCGGATGATGCGGTGACGGAGCTTATCGCAGAGAGTGAAAATACAGAGAAGAAGACCATAGAAACAATAAGGGTGAGCAGCGATGTGGGGGATGATTCAAGAATAGTTGATTTCAAGATGGCACAATTCCAGAATATCATGGACAAGATAATCAGCAACTCCATAAAGGACAACCTTAAGGTGATAACACAGTCAGTGTCCGCTGCGGTGTCCGATGACGTGGTAAAACAGATGGATGTGCTGATGAAGGAGAAGGAGGATCAGGAGGAAGCGAGATACAGAAAGCTTGACGCCACCATAAGAGAACTTCAGCAGACCAGACAGGAGGTTGCGGCAACGGAGATAAAGAGGAAGAAAAAGGGCATTTTCAGAAGAAAACAGAGAGAGAGTTTATAAAAACTTCACACACTAACAATAGGGATTAATGCTATAATTAGCGCTAGTAAGATGGGAGTTAACACGAATGAAGATTACTAAGAAAGTTAAGATAGCGATAATTTTTATATGGATAGCAGCGATATTGTCCATGGTTATAGGTACGGCTATCATAGGGCGATATTTTATCACTGGAACTTATGGCCGTAATCACTCACTGCAGCTTTTATATTCGGAGGACGATCCGGTCAATGATGTGTACAAATCTCTGTCCACATTGCGTGAGGAAGTTATAAGCAAGGTGAAGAAGGATCCTTCATACTATACAACCCAGGATAATGCAGATGCCCTGGATGAAAAGAGCTCGGTATTAAATACTCATATAGCAGTTAAGAAGGATGGAGAGTACATATAT
>NZ_JBCPDQ010000008.1:66559-85118 GCF_040915325.1 Coprococcus sp. RTP21281st1_F1_RTP21281_210402 | reverse complement strand
ATCTGTGCAACCAGGTATCATATGTGCTGGATGGAAGTCAGGTAGATATTTACATGCTCACATACTATGGTAATTATATGGCGAAGTTCAGGGGAACCATCATGGGTTATTCCATACTGATGGTTCTAATGATGATGCTCCTGAGCGGTGTCGTGGCATTCCTTGTATACCAGCAGTTTGTGAATCCTCTTGTCAAGCTCAAGGAGGCAGCAGAGCGTATGGGCTCAGGCAACCTTGACGAGAAGATAGACTTTGGCGATAACAGAGTCGATGAGGTTGGTGAGCTCTGTGAGTCATTTGAGGATATGAGACAGAAACTGTCAGACTTTACCAAGGCGAAGATGAGATATGAGGAAGAGAACAGGCAGCTCATAAGCAATATATCACACGATCTCCGTACTCCTATCACGACCATCAAGGGTTATGTGGAGGGAATCATGGATGGAGTTGCAGATACCCCTGAGAAGCAGGAGAGATATCTGAAGATGATATACAGCAAGGCAAATGAGATGGACAGCCTCATCAATGAGCTTTCACTGTATACGAATATCAACAACAACGCCATACCATATGAGTTCCACAGGGTATCGGTGAAGGATTATTTTGATGACTGTATGGAGGAGGTATATACGACGCTCCTTTCCAAGAACATGACGCTCACATACAAGAACTATTGTGATGACGATGTGAAGGTCATAGTTGATCCTGACCAGCTCAAGAGGGTCATCAACAACATAATTACAAATGCTATCAAGTATACCGATAAGGAATATGGACAGATAGATATCAACATATATGACAATGACGCGGAGGTTAAGGTATCCATAAGCGACAATGGCCGTGGAATAGATTCAGAGAGCCTGCCTCATATATTTGACAGAATGTACAGAGCTGACAGCGCAAGACAGTCAAGAGGCGGAAGTGGTCTTGGACTTGCTATATGCAAGAAGATCGTTGAGGAGCACGGCGGCAACATATATGCCACAAGCCAGCTTGGTGTCGGAACAACGATAGTATTTACCCTGAAGAAGTATATTCCAAAGGTTGAGGAGATCGAGGGTGATACTTCTGACGCCAGCGGTGAACAGCAGGCAAATGTAAAAAAGGATACACAGAAAAAAGATGATCAGAGAAAAGACAATCAG
Source organism: Coprococcus sp. RTP21281st1_F1_RTP21281_210402 (assembly GCF_040915325.1). NCBI lineage: Bacteria > Bacillati > Bacillota > Clostridia > Lachnospirales > Lachnospiraceae > Coprococcus > Coprococcus sp. RTP21281st1_F1_RTP21281_210402. The sequence continues at coordinate 83,973 of NZ_JBCPDQ010000008.1, read as the reverse complement.
AAAAAGGATGGTCAGAGAAAAGGATCATTGCAGATCATAAATTCACTAAAGAAAAGGAGAGATACAGATGAGTAAGATATTGATCATAGAAGATGAGCTTAGTATTGCAGAGCTTGAGAGAGATTATCTGGAGCTCAATGATTTCGAGGTAGAGATAGAGACAAATGGACTTAAGGGTCTTGAGAAGGCATTGGATGAGGAATACAGTCTTATCATTCTGGATCTCATGCTCCCTGAGGTGGATGGATTTGAGATATGCCGACAGATAAGGGAGAAGAAGGATATTCCGATCATCATGGTAACAGCCAAGAAGAATGATATAGACAAGATCAGAGGTCTTGGTCTGGGAGTTGACGACTATGTCACAAAGCCATTCAGTCCAAGTGAGCTGGTGGCAAGAGTCAAGGCGCACATATCCAGATACGAGAGACTTGTTGGTTCAACGGCACTCAAGAATGACGTCATCGAGATCAGAGGTCTTAAGATAGACAAGACGGACAGAAGAGTGTATGTTGATAACGAGGAGAAGGTATTTACGAATAAGGAGTTCGATATACTGTGCTTCCTTGCCAGCAACCCAAACAAGGTATTTTCCAAGGATGAGCTGTTCAGCAAGATATGGAATATGGACAGCATAGGAGATATAGCCACGGTTACTGTTCATATCAAGAAGATCAGAGAGAAGATTGAATTTGACACATCGAATCCACAGTACATAGAGACTGTATGGGGCGTTGGTTACAGGTTTAGGATGTGATAAGAAAGCCCCAGACGGCGAACATGCAGCGTTCATGCTTGCATGAAACGCTGCATGTTCATCGGATGGGCAGATATTCATGAGCATGTATGCCGATAGGCAGGAATGCGAATGAATGTGCGATTACGAGAGCCACGAAGTGGCGAAGTAATCGTAAGGCTTTCTTATCACAATTATAATAAGCCCCAGATGGCGAATGAGGAGAAAACAAATGAAATTAAACATTTTACATGAGGATAATGATATAATCGTGGCTGTAAAGCCATGTGGTGTGCCAACTCAGCCGGACAAGACCAATTCAGAGAGCATGGTGAGTATGCTCAAGCTCAGGATATACGAGAAGGAGAACAGAAAAGAGGAGCCATATCTTGTGCCTATACACAGACTGGACAGGCCTGTAGGCGGAGTTATGGTATTTGCCAAGACTCCTGAGGCGGCTGCAAATCTCTCAAAGCAGAGCGAGGATGGCACCATGCTCAAGTACTATCAGGCAATACTTACAGGAGAACTTCCAAATGATCAGGGTATGCTGAAGGATTACCTTTTCCATGACACAAAGGACAACGTGACAAAGGTTGTGGACAAGGATACACCGGGAGCAAAGTATTCTGAGCTTGAGTATGAGGTACTTGACGTTATGGATACAGACGAGGGAACTCTCACATACGTGCTGGTGGAGCTTATCACAGGCAGACATCATCAGATCAGGGCACAGTTTGCAAAGAGAAAGTGTGGAATCTGGGGTGACACAAAGTACAATCCTAAATTTCAGAAGACAAAGAAGAAGTACAAGGAGATAGGACTTCACGCGTCCAGATTGGAATTTGACCATCCGACAACAGGGGAACACATGGTGTTCAAGCATGAGCCGGAGGGCGGAGCATTTGCCATTCTGGATCTGGATGAGTTTTAGTTAAAATGGTATTTACAGGGCGGATGTTGGCATGTTTCGTGTTGACATACGTCCTGAAATTTTGTAGATTAAAGAGTGTATGCATTAGGTAGTTCAGCTATGCAGCAGATAAAGAATGTTTTAGAATTAAGGAGATAAATAAGATGGCAAACGATAAGAAGATGGTTGAAGCTATTACTTCCATGGATGAAGATTTTGCACAGTGGTATACTGACGTTGTCCTCAAGGCAGGACTTATCGCATATACCAACGTGAAGGGATGTATGGCTATCAAGCCCGCAGGATATGCAATCTGGGAGCTTATACAGAAGCAGCTTGATGAGAGATTCAAGGCAACAGGCGTGGAGAATGTGTACATGCCTATGCTTATTCCAGAGAGCCTTCTTGAGAAGGAGAAGGATCACGTTGAGGGATTTGCACCTGAGGTAGCATGGGTTACTTATGGCGGACTCAATCCACTCACAGAGCGTATGTGTGTAAGACCTACATCAGAGACTCTGTTCTGTGATTTCTACAAGAATGATATCCAGTCATATCGTGATCTGCCAAGGGTATATAATCAGTGGTGTTCAGTTATGCGTTGGGAGAAGGAGACAAGACCATTCCTTCGTTCAAGAGAGTTCCTGTGGCAGGAGGGACACACTGCACATGCAACAGCCGAGGAGGCTGAGGCAAGAACAATACAGATGCTGAATCTGTATGCAGACTTCTGTGAGGATGTACTGGCTATGCCTGTTATCCGTGGACAGAAGACAGAGAAGGAGAAGTTCGCAGGAGCAGAGGCAACATACACAATAGAGGCACTTATGCACGATGGCAAGGCGCTCCAGTCAGGAACAAGCCATAACTTCGGAGACGGATTTGCCAAGGCATTTGGAATACAGTTTACAGACAAGGACAACAAGCTCAAGTATGTTCATCAGACATCATGGGGTATGACAACAAGACTTATCGGAGCCATCATCATGGTTCACGGAGACAATTCAGGTCTTGTACTTCCTCCAAAGGTTGCTCCAACTCAGGTCATGATCATTCCTATCATGCAGAAGAAAGCAGGAGTGCTTGAGAAGGCAGCAGAGCTCCGTGAGAAGCTTGGAGCATTCAGAGTAAAGGTCGATGACAGCGACAAGAGCCCAGGCTGGAAGTTCTCAGAGCAGGAGATGAGAGGTATTCCTATCAGAGTTGAGATCGGACCAAAGGATATCGAGGCCAATCAGGCAGTTCTGGTACGCCGTGACACAAGAGAGAAGATCACAGTATCACTTGATGAGATAGATACAAAGGTTGGAGAGCTTCTTGAGACTATCCAGAAGGATATGTTCGAGAGAGCAAAGGCTCACAGAGATTCACATACACATGCAGCGCTTAACTGGGATGAGTTCAAGAATATCATCGACAACGAGCAGGGCTTTGTAAAGGCTATGTGGTGTGGCGAGACAGCTTGTGAGGAGGCTATCAAGGATGAGACAGGAGCATCCACAAGATGTATGCCATTTGCACAGGAGCATCTTTCAGATGTATGTGTACACTGCGGCAAGCCGGCCAAGAAGATGGTATACTTCGGAAGAGCATACTAAAATATAGATAATAATCATGTATAATAACTTCTTCAGCATTTTGCTGGAGAAGTTATTATTTTACAGATATAAAGATGCGGAGAGAAGATATATGAGAATAGACATTCCAGAGGGAGCAAATAAAGTTATAGAGGGTCTTGAGGCAGCAGGCTATGAGGCCTATATAGTCGGCGGCTGCGTGAGAGACAGCATACTCGGAAGAGAGCCGGGGGACTGGGATATCACCACATCTGCCAGACCTGAGCAGGTCAAGGAGATATTCAGGCGAACCGTAGATACAGGAATAGAGCATGGAACCGTAACGGTAATGATGGGCAAGGAAGGCTATGAGGTCACGACGTACAGGATAGATGGAGAGTACAGTGATCACAGGAGACCGGATCAGGTGGAGTTCACAGCCAGCCTTGAGGAGGATCTGAAGAGAAGAGATTTCACCATAAATGCCATGGCGTACAGCCACAGCAAGGGCATAATAGATATGTTTGGCGGTGTGCAGGATCTGAATGACAAGGTTATAAGAGCTGTCGGTGTGGCAAGGGACAGATTCGATGAGGATGCACTTAGGATACTCAGAGCCATAAGATTTGCGGGACAGCTTGGATTTGACATAGAGAGGGATACCCGAAAGGCCATGATCATCCAGGCACAGTACCTCAAGGATATAAGTGCGGAGAGGATCAGGGTGGAGCTCACAAAGCTCCTTGTATCAGATCACCCGGACAAGCTGCTCGAGGCCTATGTTACAGGGATCACTGCATATATCCTTCCTGAATTTGACAAGATGATGGAGCAGCCACAGAACAACCAGTATCACAGATACAATGTGGGTGTACACTCCATTGAGGCGGTTAAGAATATAAGAGCTGACGTCACCATGAGATGGGCGGCGCTTCTCCACGATATAGGCAAGCCATCCACACACACTGTGGACGAGAATGGAACAGATCACTTTTACGACCACCAGATCGCGGGAGTTCCACTGGCGGAGGCGGTTCTCAGAAGACTGAAGTTTGACAACAATACCATCAAGGACGTGTGCAAGCTGGTGAGATGGCATGACTTTGGCATGGGCTGCGTTCCGAAGAAGAATATCATCAGGAAGCTTCTCGGAGAGGTTGGAAAGGATTTCTTCCCATATATAATCGAGATCAAGAAAGCCGATATGGCTGCCCAGAGTGATTACAAGCTGGAGGAGAGACAGAGCCAGCTTGCGGAGCTTGAGAAGAAATATGAAGAGATCGTGGCAGATGCTGACTGCGTCAGGATCAAGGACCTCAAGGTAAATGGCGGAGATCTCATAAAGCTGGGAATAAAGCCGGGACCTCAGATGGGCCAGATACTTCAGAAACTGCTGGATATGGTTATAGAAGACCCGGAGAAGAACGACAGGGAATATCTGCTGGATCAGGTAAAGCAGATGTAGGCATCAGCGATACCCGTCGTAAAACAGACAAATAAAAAGTTACAACTTAAGAATGAAACTTAACAGCCCCTCATACAATAATTTAGCAGGTTATTATTGCTATAAAGTGAGCGAGGGTTTATCTGTGAAGTGGATGTGTGTATCTTATCTGACATTACCATAATCATGACATATGAATCCGCCGGCACTCAGCGATGCGGAGCGAGTGCTAGTGCCGTTGCAGGATTCATCGAGCGAGAGCGCTCATGATTAGGTAAGCCAGATAGATACACACTTCACAGATACCCCCGAGCGACAGTTGTAGGAGGGGTTTTTATTTGGCTGAAAAAATGGGTGAAGTGTATGAAGCATACGATATGGAAGTACAGGGAACGGGCAGAGGCAGAGGTGCTGTGATCCTGATGACGGACAAGGGGGTCAGGCAGGTGTCATCCCTGAATGGAACTGACGAGAGGCTTCAGAAGGAGAAGGAATTCAAGGATAAGATATATGAAAAGGGCTTCTGTAATATAGACCGGGTCGTGGCCAACAGAGAAGACGAGCTGGTGACCTGCGACAGGTATGGAAATCCATTTGTGTGCAGGGAATATTTCCAAGGGCGGGAGTGTAATGCATCAAGCATAAGGGATCTTGAGAAAGCAGTTATAAATCTGGCGTGGTTTCACAGAGCCGGAAGGGAACTGTACATGGAGGAGAATACGTCATACACAAAAAAAACTCCGGGAAATCTGGACAGAAAGGTAAATGAGCTTCGCAGGATAAGAAATTTTGTCAGCAGGAGAACCCTGAAGAATGATTTTGAGATGCTGTACATAAAGACATTTGATTATTTTTACAGCCAGGCAGAGAAGTGCCTGTCGCTGTTTCAGGATAATTTCACATACAACGACAAATGGCTTGGCTATTGTCACGGCTCGTATAATTATCACAGCGTGATGTTCTGTGATGGATACATAGCAACCATAAATTTTGACCGGTTCCATGTGGGATACCAGCTCATGGATCTGTACCAGTTTCTCCGCAAAGCCATGGAGAAGAACAGGTATGATATCACCATGGCGAAGGACATTCTGAGTGCGTACAGTCAGATCAATTATCTTGAACATGAGGATTATGAATTCATATATCTTATGTACAGTTTCCCGGAGAAGTTCTGGAAGATAAGTAACCGGTATATGAACACCAGAAAGAGCTACATATCCCCGGTTTTGATGGAAAAACTCCAAAAAGTTATCGAAGATGACCAAGAAAAGCTCAAAATTTTGAGTGAAATTAACGATACCTATGGACTTCACAAGCTGACAAATTAAGAGTATAATGTTGGGGCGTGGATAATAATTGAGTTAGACACGTGATACTGAATTGTGATGTATTTTACAGATGGTTTTTTCGTGTGTGTGTTTTCCATTTGTAGGATGCTCTATGGGTAACATAAAGCAATAGATTTCACAGGAGGCAAAATGATGAGCGATTATAATTACAAGGACGTGTATGAGCAGTGGGTGAACAATCCTTTGTTTGGTCAGGAAACCAAGGATGAGCTCTTAGCGATCAAGGACGACGAGAAAGAGATAGAAGAAAGATTCTATTGTGATCTTGTATTTGGAACAGCCGGACTTCGAGGCATCATCGGAGCTGGTACTAACAGAATGAACATATATGTAGTGCGCAAGGCTACACAGGGACTTGCAAACTACATCATCAAGGCGGGCAAGCAGGACAAAGGTGTGGCAATAGCTTATGATTCAAGAAGAATGTCACCTGAGTTCTCTATGGAGGCAGCTCTCTGCCTGGCAGCAAATGGCATAAAGGCTTACAGATTCGAGTCACTTAGACCGACACCTGAGCTTTCATTTGCAGTGAGATATCTGGACTGTGTAGCTGGTATCAATGTAACAGCATCACACAACCCACCAGAGTACAATGGATATAAGGTATACTGGGAGGATGGCGCACAGATCACACCACCTCATGACCAGGGAATCATGGCCGAGGTAAAGGCCATCACAGATTTCGCAGATACAAAGACCATGGACATGGTAGAGGCAAAGAAGAAGGGGCTTCTTGTAACTATCGGTTCAGAGGTTGATGACGCATACATGGGCGAGCTCAAGAAGCTCATCCTCAATCAGGATGCAATTGACAAGTATGGCAAGGATATCAAGATCGTGTACACACCACTTCACGGAACAGGCAACATCCCTGTAAGAAGGATTCTCAAGGAGATCGGATTTGAGAATGTGTACGTGGTTCCTGAGCAGGAGCTTCCGGATGGAGATTTCCCAACAGTTGAGTATCCAAACCCAGAGGCAAAGGAAGCATTTGCACTGGCACTCAAGCTGGCAAAGGAGGTCGATGCAGATCTCGTTCTGGCAACAGACCCTGATGCCGACAGACTCGGATGCTACGCCAAGGATTCCAAGACAGGTGAGTACAAGGTATTCACAGGTAACATGTCAGGAAGCTTACTCTGCGAGTATGAGGTAAGCCAGATGAAGGAGAAGAATGGCAGCCTTCCAGCAGACGGAGCAATCATCAAGACTATCGTTACTACCAACATGGTAGATGCTATAGCAAAGTATTATGGAACAGATCTCATCGAGTGTTTCACAGGTTTCAAGAACATCGGACGCGAGATCCTCAGATTTGAGCAGACAGGCAAGGGAACATACCTCTTCGGATTTGAGGAGAGCTACGGATGCCTGATCGGAACACATGCAAGAGACAAGGATGCGGTTGTTGCAACTATGGCTCTCTGTGAGGCAGCAGCTTACTACAGAGGTCAGGGCAAGACTCTCTGGGATGCGATGATGGATATGTACGAGAAGTACGGATATTATGTAGATGATATCAAGACCGTAACACTCAAGGGTGTTGAGGGATCAAAGAAGATCGGACACATCATGAATATCCTCCGTGCAAATGTACCTGAGGAAGTAGCAGGATACAAGACCAGAGTGGTACGTGATTATCGTCTTGAGTATATAAGGAATATCGAGACAGGTGAGGTTAAGCCTACCGGATTCCCGAATGCCAATGTACTCTACTACGAGCTTGAGAACGATGCATGGCTTGCGGTAAGACCATCAGGAACTGAGCCAAAGATCAAGTTCTACTACGGAATCAAGGGTTCATCATACGATGAGGCACAGAAGGAGTCAGCAGCATTTGGTGACAAGGTCATGGATCTTATCTACGATATACTTGAAAAGTAATAAAGAAAAATAATCATAAACAAACGGATTGTTACAGTGACGTATAATATACGGTCACAATGTAGCAGTCCGTTTTTTATTTTAAAATAAATTAAGTATACAAAGGAGGTAAACTGCTCTTATTATATGGGCAAAGACAGTGGGAGAATAGATTATGACAGAGAGTGTAAAGAAAAATAAAGAAATCAGGACAAATCGGTATTTCTGGATCGCATGCATAGTGCTGGTGTTACTGCAGTATGGACTGTGCATCCACTACGGGCTTAAGAGACAGTATCTGTTTTGCGATGAGGTGTACAGCTATGGCCTTGCAAACTCCACGGACAAGACTTTTCTCCATCCGGGAGAGGACAACACGCCACTTGATGAGTGGGTGACGGGGTCATATTTTGAGAACTATATGAATTATAACGATGATTCATTCAACTACAGTGCGGCATACAGAAATCAGGAAAATGATGTCCACCCGCCGGTATATTATATGCTGCTGCATACGGTGTGCTACTTTTTCAAAGGAGCGGGATACAGTGCAGTTCCGGGAATAGTGCTCAACCTCATACTCCTGATATTTGTGGATATTCTTCTGTTGTATGTGGCGGCATATCTGCTTGGAAACAGATGGTATGGACTGATGGCGGCAGCTCTGTGGGGCGTATCATCGGTGGGCATAAGCAACTGTATGCTCATACGGATGTATCTTCTTCAGACCTTGAATGTATTGCTGCTGACGGCGGTTCATGTATATATACTGAGACATAAAAAGAAGATGACCGTGCCGTATTTTATATTGCTGGCACTGGCGGTCATGTTCGGCGGACTCACACACTATTATTTCTACTTCTATGTTGCCGGACTTGGATTGTGTGTATGTATATACCTGCTGTATATGCGAAAGGTAAAGCAGATGTTTGCGTATGGCTTTAGTCTTGTTGCTGGATTTGGTGCGGCAATAGCGGTATTTCCCGCGACGATAAAGCACATATTTGGTTACAGGGGAAGCTATGCTACCGATAATCTGATAGGACTTTCCGGTCACAAATTCTTATATTATATCAGTTATATAAACAGGTCGTATTTTGCAGGACTGCTTCCGCTGATCGTGCTTGTGGCACTGGTGCTCATCGTGGCAAGGATAGTGCTTTCATTTGTGGATATAAGGATATCCTTGGTCAGGAAAAATGATGGATTATCCTACAGAGTATGTACACACAGGAGAGATATAGATGCGGACAGAGCAGGATGTATAGAGTCACGCTCACTGTTATTGGCGGGGGTTATCGTGGCCGACGCCGTTCTTGCATTTGTGGGAATACAGGGGTCCGAGCTTGTAAATGCAAGATATATCTACTCGGCACTTCCTATAGTGGCTGTGTTTATGATATGGTGTATGATGAAGCTGGTTCCAGTAATAACCAGGAAGAGATGTGCAGTTGTAACCGCTGTCATATGCCTTGCATTATGTGCAGGCAGTATAGCTGTAAAGGGTGTAGACTGGCAGTACAGGGGATACAGCGACTGGAGCACAGCCTTGGAGGAGATGAAGGGACAGGACTGTATCATACTGTGTCACGGAGATGGCAAATGGAACAACGTGTACGCGGGAATGAACGTATTTTCCCAGATGGGAAGATGCCGGTATGTGTACGAGGATGATATAGACAGCATCGCTGATCTGGTGAAGGACTGCGGCGATGAGATATATGTGGCAGTCATCAATGATCCAAAATTTGAAGAGAAAAAGATACACAAGATGACTGAGAAAATAGCAGAGATAACAAAGTATACAAAGAAATCTATAGAATACAGATTTTCAGGAATACGAATTTATAAATTTAAAGCAGGTGAAACAAAATGAAAAAAGTTAGTTTGATAATTCCATGCTATAACGAAGAGCAGGCTCTTCCGATATTTGCAGGGGAGCTGGACAAGGTGAGACAGGAACTCAGACAGTATGATTTTGAGGTTCTTATGGTAAATGATGGTTCGTCGGATAAGACTCTTGAGACCATGAAAAAGATCTCAGAGGAATACGATTATTTCAAGTATTTGTCATTTTCCAGAAACTTTGGTAAGGAGGCTGCAATGTATGCGGGCTTCTGCAATGCAGATGGGGATTACGTGGCGGTGATGGATGCCGACATGCAGGATCCGCCAAGTCTGCTCCCGGAGATGCTCGGTATACTTGAGCAGGGAGAATATGACAGTGTGGCGACCAGAAGAGTCACCAGAAAGGGCGAGCCGCCGATAAGATCTTGGTTTGCGCGGATGTTCTACAAGATCATCAACAAGATATCCGACGCCGATGTCGTGGATGGCGCCAGGGATTTCAGGCTTATGAAGGCAGAGATGAAGGATGCCATCGTGTCGATGTGCGAGTACAACAGATTTTCCAAGGGAATATTTGGCTGGATCGGGTTCAGGACAAAATGGCTGGAATACGAGAATGTGGAGAGAGTTGCGGGCGAGACGAAGTGGAACTTCTGGAAGCTTTTCAAATACGCACTGGACGGAATAATCAACTTCTCCGAGGCGCCGATGAGTATAGCTTCAGGATTTGGAATATTTTGTACATTTGTCGCATTCGTCATGATGCTGTTCTTCTTCATAAGAAAGCTGGTGTGGGGAGACCCTGTTGCGGGATGGCCGTCACTTGTGTGCATCATACTGTTTGTATCAGGACTCCAGTTCCTGTGCATAGGAATAATGGGTAAATATATCGCCAAGACATATATGGAGACCAAGGGAAGACCACATTATATAATTTCCGACACCAATAAAGACGACGTGAATAAGATAAATTGATAACATTATGAAGCTGTATTGTGATGGAATGGTTATGATACAGCTTTATTTGGATGATAAGACGTTTTATGTAATATTTACATCCGTTACAGGTACATATAGTTGTAATTTGACTACTTGATAGCTTATAATTTAGATGATACTGTTTTAGTCAAATGGGGCTTATGTTTGGTAGACATGGGGGTAACATGCAATGAATCTTACAGTAAAATGTCCATCCTGCGGCGGTGTTGTGGTACTGAATCCTAAGACGAGGCAGCTGCAGTGTACGCAGTGTGATTCGGTGATCAGCAGAGGCATAGGAGAAGAAAACTCTGCCATGGTCAGGAATGAGGATGGAGAGCTTGTAGATAAGAGAAGCTATAAGGCAATTCAGAAGATTGCCAGAATAAAAAGATACATAACTGATGCCACGGATACGATATACACATTGGATGAGATCAATATTGGAAAGGATGATGAATCACCAAGGTATATGGATATGAATCTATATGAATGTACATCCTGTGGTGCAAGACTTATGGTGAAATCCACGGAAACTTCCAGTTTCTGTGCGTATTGCGGGCAGCCGATGATATTGGTTGACAGAGTTAAGGATGAACTGGAGCCGGACCTTATTATTCCATTTGGAATTTCTCAGAAGAGAGCAGAACAGCTTATACGTGACAGGTTCTGTAAGGGGTGGTTTGTTCCGGATGAGATAAAGAAATTTGAGATTGATAAGATACGAGGAATATATATACCATATTGGCTGGCATCTTATCATGTTAGAAAAAAGCTCAAGTATGTATTTCAGGAGAATGAAAAAGGCGAGCGCGTTAGTAATTATGAAAAATGCTTTGGTTCTATAGCAGCAGTTGCACAGAAAACTGCAGACAAAACAGTCACACACAATTGTATGAGAGATTGTGAGTGTACAGTTCCAAGGGTACCTGGTGATGCAACAAGAAGATTGAATGATCACATTTCGGCAAGACTGGAGCCTTATGATTTAGAGAAGGCTTTGACGTTTTCTCCAGAATATCTGTCCGGATTTTACACGGACAGGTACGATGTACCAGCTGCCGAGATCGCAGCCGTTGCAAAGAGAAAGAGCAATGATGCGGTGAAGGAAGAGATGATGAGCGATGTTCCGAAAAACGCCCGGATTACTGAGGAAAAAACGGATATAAAGATGACAGATATCGAGTATGCATTGCTGCCAGCGTGGTTCATGACTTTTCGTTATCAGGGAATACTCTATACCGTGGCAGTGAATGGGCAGACCGGCAAGGTCGTGGGAAATGTCCCATCCAACAGATTTAAGGTTGGGGCATCCATAGCGATACTTATGACAGTGATGGTTGTGCTTTGTACATATGTATCTGTATTTGTTGGGGGACTTATGACGGATCTGTATAGGATAAGTGCAGGTGTGGGTGATTCAGGTGGAGCTTTTATGGTATTTTCCGTGTATGTGGCCGGAGTTATATATAGTTTGGTGAGTTTCTGGCGTGCGATCAACAAGCTTCACAGATCTAGAATAGATATTCACAGATTCAGAAGCTATGGCACTATAGAATACGTTAAGGAAAGGCAGGATAAGACATGGGTTCGATAGTATTTTTGTATGTTGCAGTAGGTATCGTGTGCGGGATATGCTTAACGGTATCCATAGTGATTTCTGCTCTTGTAAGATCCAACAATATTGGACAGAATGAGGAGAAAAAAGCGGAATATGTTGATTATGCCACATTTGTGTATCATGCAAAGTATGACAGCCACAGCCCGATTAACTATTTCGATGGCTATTATAAGGATTGAGTCAGATCCTTCAATATCGCACAGAAGTTTATAGAGCAATGATATGATGACAAAACCAGGGGAATTTGGTATCATATTTTTGATATATTTTCACACAGGGAAAGGAATTGGAGGTAACAGGAATGAACGAGAATCAGGATCAGCAGTTTGGTCAGCCACAGGGAGAACAACAGGTGGCAGATCAGGCACAGACAAATCAGCAGGCGGCGGAGAACAGCCAGCCACAGGCAGATCAGCAGGCAGCGGCTTACAGCCAGCCGCAGATGAGTCAGCAGGGAGTGTACAATCAGCAAGGCTATGGCCAGCAGATGAACCAGCAGGGTGCATACAATCAACAGGGTTACGGCCAGCAGATGAACCAGCAGGGTGCATACAACCAGCAGGGCTACGGTCAGCAGATGAACCAGCAGATGTATAATCAGCAGGGTTATGGCCAGCAGATGAACCAGGGAGCATACAATCAGCAGGGCTACGGTCAGCAGATGAACCAGCAGATGTATGGTCAGCAGGGCTACGGCCAGCCACAGATGAACCAGCAGATGTACGGCCAGCAGGGCTATGTACAGCCACAGCCGAAGAAGCCATCAGCAGCGGGCAATATGATAAATGATCTTCTCAAGAATGTGATAGGTCTTTTCAAGAGCCCTGCAGATACAGCGGGTGAGATGGTTCAGAGTGACAACATGGTTCCTGGCGGAATACTTGCAGGAGTAAATGCCATCCTCTCACTTATATTTGTAACTGTCGGATTCCTCATAATGGGATTTGACTTTGGCGATTCAATAGCAAAGGGCTTCTACATGTTCTTCTTCACTATAATCGCAGCAGTCATCATGACAGCAGCGGTATTTATCGCCGGAGGAATTATATTCAAGGGTGGAATCACATTTGGAAAAGCACTTAACGCCGTTGGTGTATTTGCACTTTATGAGGCAATAGCAATGGTTGCAGGAATCATATTTGAGATCATCTCAGCACTCTTCCACAAGGTTGATTTCCTCAGCGGAATCATCGGAGGCTTTGGATACATACTCTTCCTCGGAATAAGCCTTTGCGGAATCGTGATCGCAGCTCATGCGTTATTCGATAACCTTGAGACAAATGACAACTCAAAGATATTTGCAGTTATCGCTGCTATAGTTATCTCAGTATTCCTCATCACTGTTATAGATAACATCGCAGAAAAGATATTCAGTGACAGCGCAACATGTGCAGAGCAGGTACTCAGCTACTTCAAGAACGCTGCAACAGTATTTGGTTACCGTCACTGGTAAGACATAATTTATAGATATTTTACAGGAAGCAGACAGATCTGAAAATTGACAGGTTTGTCTGCTTTTGTTAAAATATAAAGGTGTTTTTGGTGTTAACTTATATAAAAGGGTGGCAAAGATATGGTAAAGGAAAGGACGGGTTATGGTAAGAAAGGTTGGTTTAACTGACAGTGTTGGTTTTGCTTGTCTGGAAGATCTACAGTTGTCGAACTCCTATATGTGGGGTACCGCAATCAGTCTGGACTATTGTGGCAGAGAGGATTGTATAAAAGGCTGGAAGTTTGGTCCATACGTCAGAGAATCATATGTTATCCATATGGTAAAGAAGGGCAAGGGTACATTTACAATTGCGGGGAAGACTTATGAACTGGGACCTGGACAGGCGTTTATCATCAGACCTGGTGAGGAGACTACTTACAGGGCTGACGATGATGATCCATGGAGCTACATGTGGGTTGGATTTCATGGCTACAGAGCTGAAGATTTTATTGAGGCGATGGGGTATGTAAAGGGCTCACCTATCATCAAGATAGAGCAGATGGATACGTGTGCAGAATGTATCAACAAGATGCTCGAATATTCCCAGATCACACGTATAAACGAGGTGAAGAGAATGAGTGCACTGATGCTTCTCTTCGCAACCATTATGGAGGATAATGCCTCCGATGCGCAGGAATCTGATAACATTGAGTATCCAAGTAAGATATATGTAAAGGCTGCTGTCGACTTCATAACAGAGAAGTACATGAACAAGATCAAGATCGATGACATTGCGGATTTCATAGGAATCAGCAGAAGTCATCTGACAGGAAGCTTCAAGAAGGAGATGGGTGTATCTCCTCAGGAGTATCTTATCAACTTCAGATTGGAGAAAGCTGCAAGTCTTCTCCGGTCATCAAAGGAACAGATCAATATAATCGCATATCAGTGTGGTTATGAGGATTCTCTTTCTTTCTCTAAAGCATTCAAGCAGAAGTTTGGAATGAGTCCTAAGTCATTCAGGAATCTTGAGGTTGAGCTTGAGACGAATGATGCCAAGTTTGGACATGAGGCTTCGAAGCTGTAAGATATAATTGAATCAAAAAATTTGAATTAAGCAAAAGGCGGGTGTGCGATTTGTCGCACATCCGCCTTTGCTGTATTTACGATATACGGTAAAAACTACTGTCTGCCATGATATGAATTGTCAACGATAAGCTTCTTGGTCACCTTTGTGGATTCAGGATTATCCTCATCTGATTCAGATGTCTGGTCATCGCTGTGCATCCATGAAGCAGGATCGTCGTCCGTGTACTTCTTTGTGACCTCATCCAGATATGGGGTGAATGCCTTCAAAAACATGAATGATGATACATATGCTATAAGGCCAAAGCCACATACTATGAACACGAATATACCTACCATGAATACCTGAGTGCTGGATAGCAGAACATATGCAGGCAGAGTGTAGAGAACCATGATCACTATTGTAAATATGAAGTTCTTGGCTGCCAGGTAAATGGACTGCAAGAGAAGGTTCTTCAATGTGTTCTTAAAGGCACTTATGACAGGGAACAGGTAAATTGCGATGAAGCATGTCAATATCATAAGCACGACACTGGTGTAGTACATGAGCTTGTTCTCCTGTGGACCACCCTTGCCAAAAAGGTTGAAATCCAGAGTGAATATAAATGATATAAGAAGGAATAGCAGCCATGAAATCGTTGACTGTTTGAAATTATCCTTGAAGCCTTTGAAGAATAATTTCACTACACCTCCATTTTCGCCTGTCCTCTGCTTCTTTAACAGAGTGAAATACATTGCGCTCATGGAAGCTCCCATGGTGACTATGGGAATACTACACAATATAAATAGAATGTTCACTATTATAATATCGCCGAGCGTTCCAAAAAATCTGGAAAACCAGCCGTCACTGTTGAAAATGTTCATAAAATTCCTCCTGATGTAAAAAGTGATAATATCGTTTGTTTAACTATAGCACAAAAAGGTATGCCAATATATAGCGAATTTTACAATTTACCATAGGTATTCTACATTTTACCATAAAATAGCACAAAAACAGCGAACTTAACTACTTAAAAATATACATTTGTGACAAAAACCCATGATATTTTGACATTTTTCCATGTGAAAATGTTCACCAAAATTTTATAATTCAATCATAGAAAACACACAGAACGCCGTAAGGCGAACCGGCAGAACAGGACGCAGAATTCAGGGTATGAAAGAGAATGTGGGTGTCGTAAATCCTGCCGGTGATGTAAAAAGGAGGAAGGTTTTATGAGAAGAACATTAAAGAAAACAGTAGCAGTTGGACTTGCAGCAGCAACAGCATTTTCACTT
Source organism: Coprococcus sp. RTP21281st1_F1_RTP21281_210402 (assembly GCF_040915325.1). NCBI lineage: Bacteria > Bacillati > Bacillota > Clostridia > Lachnospirales > Lachnospiraceae > Coprococcus > Coprococcus sp. RTP21281st1_F1_RTP21281_210402. The sequence goes on along the minus strand of NZ_JBCPDQ010000008.1, from coordinate 67,866 downwards.
TGCGCATGTGGCGGAAGCGGCGACGGAAGCAAGAGCGGCAGTAAGGATGCACTTGAGGTGGTTATCTGGGATAACAATCAGCAGAAGGGTCTGCAGCAGATATGTGATCTCTTCACAGAAGAGACAGGAATCAAGGTTGATGTACAGGTTAAGGAGTGGGATTCATACTGGACACTTCTTGAGGCTGGAGCATCAGGTGGAGATATGCCGGATGTATTCTGGATGCACTCCAACAACTCACAGATGTACATGAAGAACAACAAGCTCTTAAAGCTCGATGACTACATTGAGAAGAGCGATAAGGTTGATATGAGCAACTATATGTCAGAGATCACAGAGCTCTACACATATGATGGCTCATATTACGCAGTACCAAAGGATTACGATACAATCGCTCTCTGGTACAACAAGAAGATGTTTGATGATGCAGGACTTTCTTATCCAGATGAGACATGGACATGGGATGACCTCTATGATGCAGCTAAGAAGCTTACTAATGGCGATCAGTACGGTTTCTGTATGAACACATCAAACGATCAGGACACATACTACAACATGGTTTACTCAATGGGCGGTTACATCGTAAATGACGATCACACAAAGTCAGGATATGACGATGCCAACACTATCAAGGCTATGGATTATGTAGGAAAGCTCCTCAAGGATTGCTGCCCACCGGCAACAACAATGTCAGAGACAGGTACAGACGTTATGTTCCAGTCAGGTACAGTAGCAATGATCACACAGGGTTCATGGATGACAGCAGGATTCCTTGACAACGAGTATCTCGTTGAGAACTGTGACGTAGCAATTCTTCCATACGACAAGACAACAGGTATGAGAACTTCTATCTGTAACGGACTTGGATGGGCTGCATCAGCAGACACAAAGAGACCAGATGACTGTTGGAAGCTTATCGAGTGGTTAGGTTCAAAGGAGATGCAGGAGAAGCAGGCTGAGCTCGGTGTAACAATGTCAGCTTACAATAACACATCAGATAAGTGGGTTAACTGCACAGACAAGTTCAACCTCAACGCTTACCTTGATATCACAAAGGATTCAACAGTAGCAGGTGTTACAAATGAGCTCGTGCTCAGACCTTACACATACAACTCAACAGTTTGGTCACAGGCAGCACAGACATTCTTCGCAGATGCATGGGCAGATCCATCAAAGATGGAGCAGTCATGTAAGGACTTCGCAGTTCAGATGAACCAGTACATCGATGAGGAAGACAAGTAATCCTACAGAGCATTTATAAGATAACATAACAGTGGGTAGGATGAAGGTCCTGCCCATTGCTTACC
>NZ_JBCPDQ010000008.1:24528-66409 GCF_040915325.1 Coprococcus sp. RTP21281st1_F1_RTP21281_210402 | reverse complement strand
AAGATAAAGAGTTCAAGAAAAAGAAGTCAACAACATGGGAAAGAAACCAGCGCAAATGGGGCTGGGCATTCATCCTCCCAACAATGATAGGAATCATCGTACTTAACTTATGGCCTATAGTACAGACAATATATCAGTCATTCTGTAAGGTTGGATCATTCGGAGATTCATCATTTGCAGGATTTGCAAATTACAAGAAGATGTTTGCTGACCCTGAGGTATGGCAGTCACTTCTCAATACATTCAAGTATGCGATCATTGAGGTTCCATTCTCAATCGCCATCGCACTTATACTTGCGGTATTCCTGAATCGTAAGATGCACGGAAGAACAATATACAGAGCAATATTCTTCCTGCCAATGGTAGTTGCACCTGCAGCTGTAGCCATGGTATGGAGATGGTTATACAATTCACAGTTCGGTCTGTTAAACCACATCCTCGGTACAAAGATCGAGTGGATATCCAATCCAAAGATCGCATGGATCTCAGTTGCAATCATCGGTGTATGGTCGATCATTGGTTACAACATGGTTCTGTTCCTTGCAGGACTTCAGGAGATACCTAAGGATTACTACGAGGCAGCGGATATTGACGGAGCATCAGGAGTAAGAGCATTCTTCAAGATCACTCTTCCACTTCTCTCCCCTACAGTATTCTTCGTACTCGTAACAAGAGTAATCGGAGCACTTCAGGTATTCGACCTTGTATACATGGTAATGGATATTTCCAATCCGGCTCTCAAGAAGACAGAGTCCATCGTATATCTGTTCTACCAGTACTCATTCCAGAATGGTAACAAGGGTTATGGATCAGCAATAGTAGTTCTTCTTCTCGCAGTCATCATGGTACTTACAGTATTCCAGATGATCGGTCAGAAGAAGTGGGTTCATTATAACTAGGAAGGGGGAATCGATATGACAAGAGGCGTACAGTTTAAGAGAAGAATGCAGAGATTATTGATTCACCTCATTCTGATCATATTCTCAATCATTATGATAGTGCCATTTGTATGGATGACACTCACAGCATTTAAGACAGTAACAGAGGCAACTTCGGTAAGTCCATTCGTAATATTCCCATCACAGTGGCGTACAGACGCGTTCACTACTGTTTGGAATAATATGAACTTCCTTGTTCTCTACAAGAACACATTACTGCTCATATTCTTTAGAGTTGTGTGTGCATGTCTCACAGCAACACTCGCAGGATATGCATTTGCAAGACTTAAGTTCAAGGGCAGAGACTTTATGTTCTCCCTGATACTTTTCCAGATGATGATTCCTTCACAGATATTCATCATCCCACAGTTCCTGATGATCAGTAAGATGGGACTGACAAATACAATGTTCGCCCTGGTATTCCCAGGTATCGTAACAGCGTTTGGTACTTTCCTGCTCAAGCAGGCTTACATGGGACTTCCTGGAGATCTCGAGGAGGCAGCGAGACTTGACGGATGTAACATTCCAAAGACATTCGTGTTCGTTATGGCTCCACTTGCAAGATCATCTATGGTTGCCCTCGGAATATTCACAGCAGTGTTCGCATTCAAGGATCTGATGTGGCCACTGGTTGTAAACAGCAGTGCAAACAAGATGCCGCTCTCAGCAGCTCTTGCAACAATGCAGGGACAGTATCAGTCCAACTATCCACAGCTGATGGCTGCATCTCTTATATCATGTATACCAATGATCGTTATATACCTGATATTCCAGAAGCAGTTCGTAGAAGGTATTGCAACATCAGGTGGAAAGCTCTAAAGAAAGTTAAAGAAGATATTATATATGACCACAGGGTGACGTCGGTTACTGACGCCACCCTTGTGAAATATATCGTAAATACGAAGTATTTACGATGCTGCAGACGCCGCGCGAAGCGCCTCTCATGCGTCTGTTTCAAAATATATCGTAAATACGAAGTATTTACGATGCCGTGGACGCCGCGCGGAGCGCCTCTCATGCGTCCACTCCAAAATATATCGTAAATACGAAACAAAAGGAGGACGTCTATGAAAAAGCCGATAATCACGGAAGAAGAAAAACAGAAGATCAAAGAGATGGACTCCATACGCAAAAAAATAGGATATATCTGGGATTATTACAAGCTTTGGATAATCGGTGCGGTCGTTCTCGTGGGACTTGTAGTGTATTTCACTGTTGTGTTTGCAACGAGGGAGGACAAGCCGATACTGGATGTTGTCCTTGTGAACAACTACGATGATGTTTCAGAGGACTGCAGGCTGACACAGGGGTTTGTGTCGTATGTAGGGGAAGAAAATCTCCCGGGAAGGGTTACATTTGACAACAATGCATTTTTTAATCTGGCAAATAACTCAGATTATAAGAACAGTTACTATATGAAGGTGCTGGCATACCTTGAGGCGGACACTGCTCAGGCAGTCTTGTGCCAGTATGACAATCTCATAGGTCTGGCGAAGAGCGGCAGACTTGCAGACCTGTCGGATGAGAAGGTCGGCGATATATATGATAAGTATAAGGATAGGATAATTTATTACGAGGATGAAGAGGGGAAGAAGATACCTGTCGGAATAGATGTATCTGAAGGATACAAGGCGGCAGGACTTACTGAGTACACAGATGGCAAGGCATATATTGGATTGTCAGCATATGCGGCGGATTATGGATATGTGGAGAAATTTGTGGACTACATGGTGGAACTTGGAATACAATCCGGCGGAGCCGGTTGTAGATAAATTATGAGGAAAGATCAGTCAAATGAAATTTGGCTGTAGAGAAACTGGAGATCACGAAAAGGAGGACTTGGGCATGGCAATATTGATAAATGAAGAGAAAAAGCTTTTCACATTGAATACCAAAAATACTACATATCAGATGAAGGTGATCGACTATGGGTATCTGGCTCATCTGTATTATGGCAAGAAAATGGACGGGGATATGTCATATGTCATAACTCATTACGATAGAGGATTCTCAGGCAATCCTTATGAAGCACAGGAGCACAGAGAATTCTCTCTGGACAACATTCCACTGGAATATAGCTGCTACGGCAACGGAGATTTCAGGACTCCGGCATTCAACATAAAGGACATAGAGGGAATACATGGATGTGATCTCAGATATGTTTCATATGAGGTGATGGACAGTAAGTATAGTCTCAAGGGACTTCCTGCTGCTTACACAAATGACGGCGAGAAGGGTGAGACCCTTAAGATCGTTCTTCAGGATCCTCAGGTGGGAGTGGAGGTTGATCTTCTGTATGGAATTATAGAGGATAAGGATCTGATCACAAGATCAGCTATAGTCAGAAATATAAGCGATGCGGATATATTTGTGGCAAAGGCATCAAGTATGAGCCTGGATTTTGTGACAGGTGATTATGATCTCATCCACTTCCACGGAAGACATGCTATGGAGCGCATGTATGAGAGAGAAGCTATAAATCATGGTGTGAAGAAGATCGGAAGCACAAGGGGTACATCAAGCCATCAGCACAGCCCATTTGTGGTTATAGCAGGCAAGGATGCGAATGAGGATGCAGGTGACTGCTATGGAATCTCATTTCTCTACAGCGGAAGCTTCAACTGTGAGGTTGAGAAGGATCAGACAGATCAGGTGAGACTCAATATGGGTGTTCAGGATGAGATGTTTGAGTATGTGCTCTATCCTGAGAGCGAGTTTGTGGCACCTGAGGTAGTTATGGTTTATTCACCTGATGGATTTGCTGACATGTCACATAAGATGCATGACGTTGTGAGATACAATATCTGCCGCGGTGAGTACAAGACAAAGAGGAGACCTATTCTCATCAACAGTTGGGAGGCAGTATACTTCGATTTCAATGGTGATGATATAGTTAATATAGCAAAGCAGGCTTCAGAGCTCGGCGTTGAGATGCTGGTTCTGGATGATGGCTGGTTCGGTGTGAGAAATGACGACAAGTCAGGTCTCGGCGACTGGTTTGTAAATGAGGATAAGATGGGCGGCCCTATGGCTGATGTTGTCAAGAGGGTTAAGGATCTCGGCATGAAGTTCGGTATCTGGATCGAGCCTGAGATGGTATCCGAGAAGAGCGAGCTGTTCAAGGAGCATCCGGATTATGCATTTGTGATCCCTGGAAGAAAGCCTGTCATGGGAAGAAGCCAGCTCAATCTGGATTTCTCAAGAAAAGAGGTCGTAAACTGCATATTTGACCAGATGACAGCAGTGCTGGACAAGATAGATGTTGATTATATAAAGATGGATATGAACAGAAGCATCTTAAATGTATACTCCATGACTGAGGGAATCCAGAACAATGGAACTATCCTCTACAAGTATGTACTCGGTGTATATGACTTTATGGAGAGGCTTCAGGCGAGATATCCAAAGATGTTCATCGAGGGCTGCAGCGGTGGCGGCGGAAGATTTGATGCCGGAATGATGTATTACACACCACAGATCTGGTGCAGTGATGATACAGATGCCATCTGCAGACTTGACATACAGTATGGAACTTCATTTGGCTATCCTATATCGGTGGTTGGTTCACACGTATCAGCGGTTCCAAATCATCAGACAGGCAGGACAACTCCATTCAATACAAGAGCCGTTGTTGCCATGGCAGGAAGCTTTGGCTACGAGCTTGATCTGAACAAGGTCAGCGATGAGGAGAAGGAAGAGGTAAAGGCTCAGGTAGAAAACTACAAGAAGTACTGGGATCTTCTTCATAATGGACTTTACTACAGACTGACGGATGCGGACAAGAGCAAAGGTGTAGCTGCATGGTCATTTGTCGCAAGGGACAAGTCAGAGACCCTTGTCAATATCGTGACGGTGGAGAGCTTCTGCAATGCCCCTGTACCTTTTGTCAGAGTAAAGGGACTTGATGTGGATGCCACATATGTTGACGAGGAGACCGGCGCAGAGTACAGCGGACAGGGACTTGACCAGATAGGACTTCCTGTACCACTCAAGTTCGGCGAGTACAATGCTTACCAGATCCATCTGGTTAGAAAGTAAAATTGCATAAGTGATATTGTGTTATTTATACATAATTATTAATTATATTGTATTAAATTACAGCTTCATGATAATATGAGGCTGTAATTTTTTGTGCTTATATATTCGGCATAAATGTGCTGAATATGTATGGGAGAAAAAGGGAGGTTACATATGAAATTGAAGGGGATAATGGCTGCGGCTGTAACTGTAGCCATGGTGTCGTCGTGCATTCATATACCGATGACGACTGCACAGGCACAGACTTTACTGTCAAATATGACAGCGTATGCCGTACAGATGAATGAAGCTGAGATATCAGCAGCTACAGAGGATATTTCAGAGCTTGAGGGTGACTATGGGGTTGTGAACATAGTTAATGGCAAGGAGAGTAAAATATCATTTGTCACGGATGAGACAGGATATTATGAGATAATATTGCAGGGAAGCCAGTCACGGCTGATGCTTCAGGAGACCTTGTATAACAGTAAGAGTAAGCGCCTTGCTACAGGTAAAAAGGATGGCAGTGGATGCTGCAGGCTGGTATACAAGTGCACTGCGGGGGAGAAATACATTCTTGGGTCTAAGTATGCCCGTTCTTATACAGTTTCCGAAAGTGCAAATATAAGCGTGAGAAAGCTTCCGGATGTGGCGGCAATAAAAATGGTGCCGGATAATACAACGATACTGGAGGGAACACCAGACTCCATAACATCGGCGTACGCAACGGTAACCTATTCCGGTGGAAAGGTGCGCAGTTCAGGTATCAGCGGCTCAGACTGTAAGATAGATGGAGTTACATACAGTCTGTGGGTGAAGGATTCCAAGGGAAGTTATTATTATGAGGGCGATGAAGGGGATATGGTATCGTATGCGGATGCGGAAAAACTTCCGGCCGGTACGTATACTGTTCAGCTTACAGATAAAATGGATAGTGAGCCGAACCAGTCGACCAAGATATACGATTCGTACACTGCAAAGGTGCAGACTCCTGCTGAATATTTTGTAGGAAAAAGGAATATCAGTGAGACGGATACCTACGCATATGATACCAGGGTGGACGGTTACGAGTATTACAGATTTATACCATCTGCAACTGCTGACTTTGTGTTTGAAGTAGATAAATCATCAACTGCATTTATAGATGTATATGATTCGGACATGGCGGTGGTTGAGACCGATAATGACAGGTATTCATTTGTCAAGGGAAAGACCTATTATGTCAGACTTTCAGGAACAACGGATGATGACAATGAAACATTGAATGAGGTCAGGCTCAAGGCAAAGAAGTATGCGGCACCTTCAGGGGTGACATTGAAGCTGGCAAAGAGCGAATGGGCAGCCGGAACGCCGATAAGCTTCATGAATGGTGCGAGCAGTACAATAAAGTATAATGATAAGTCCACGGAAAGCATAGATCTGACCGGTGGAAGTGGATACAGTAATGGAAACAGATATACAGTATATTATTCGTCATCTGATAATAACTGGAAAGAGTACGAATATGAAAAAGGTGTAACTCTTTCAGAGGGCGAGTACAAAGTAGCTGTGGGATATAATGCGGCTGAGAAAGATCAGGAGCTGCTCGGCACGGCAGTGCTTAAGGTAGTGTCCATAGACAAGCTGAGCGCAGGACAGCTCTCCGAAGGTGACAACAATGTGAGTGTCGGAACGGATGAGTATGACAAGGCCTATTACAGTTTTGTCATGCCATTTGACGGAAGTGTGGTAATAGAAAGCGACAGTCCTTATTGTGTATATGAGTCCGGTGATGAGGGCCCGGTAGAGGTTACAGGAAAACTTACTGGAGACAGCACTTATTACGTAGGCCTGTATAATGAGTTATCTACTTCCGAGACAAATGTGAGACTCAGTTTTATTCCAAAAGTGACAGACATGATTGCTGTTCCCGAGAACACAGATTTTATCAGAATGGGCAGCTATGATAAGGATATCAGCAGTTATGTAGATGGCACCAGAGTAAAGATCTCGTATGCTGACGGAAAAACAGAGGAGCTGGTGTTTGACGATTCGGACAGTGTGGAAACCTCCAGAGGAGACGAGGTACGTGCTGAGATAGTTACAGATATGGAAAATGAGTGCCCTGTCGGAGCGGCACAGATTAGGATATACACACTGTATAGTGAGGACTCTTATGCATATGACATAGAGATAAAGGATATAGAGGATGTTGCTGCCGGAAGTCTTGCGGAGGGATCTAACCAGGTAAGTCTGTCGGAGAATGGCAGTGCATATTATACGTTTATGCCTTCGACATCCGCTAGGTATACATTTGCCCCAGTGGGCGGTATGGAGATCTACAGCAAAATTGACGCTGATGATGAGACAATGTATGATCTGAAGAAACTTAGTGTATCGGATGGCGAGGCTGCACTTGAGAGCGGCAATACATACTATATCTGTCTCGATGGCGGAGTAGAGGACAAGTGGGGAGATACGCAGACCAGTTGGAGCATGAATGTGACAAGGGGAGAAACTTTGTCAAATTCAAAGATCAGTTCATGGAAGCTGAGAGATAACAGAACCTATGAATTCCTTCCAGATATGAAATTATCAGGTATCAAAAACCTTCTGGATAGAGAGACTCTCCAGTTTGTATATGATGATGGCAGTGTAAAAGAGGCCAGTGTCGGTGACAGCGAGGATAATGAGCTGATCACGAGTACATGGTACAGATATAACGAGAAAACTGGAAAGTATGTCGAGATCGCAGGCTTTGGCAGCAGGGTTGATACTGGCAGATACATGGTTGAACTTGCAATCGCTGGTGCGGATGGCATGGATACGGTTGAGATACCATTTGCAGTGAAGACTGCACAGAGCATGAGCCTTGGAACATGGAACAGCTCAAAGACGCTTGATATTTCAGGCGACAGATATGTGCATATATATAAGGTAAGTGCCCAGGCGGGTTCGTATGTGGTATCCGCAGATGAGAAGATCGATGGCATCAGGATTTTGGATGCAAATGGAATAGAGATAACGACTAACAACGTGGCTTATTCATCTGATGGATTTGGCAGTGCGGGATTTGACACAGCAGGCGGGGATCTGTATGTATGTGTGTATCCGGGAAAAAATGTAAATAAATGCGGCGTGACAATGAAGGAGATCGTCAAGGCTGTAAGCGTAAGCACAACCGTTTCTAAGACTGAATATCTGAGGGAATTTGATGAGCTTAAGGGTAGCATAAAAACCGTTGTCACATATTCTGATGGAAGCACCAGAACATTTGATGCGGATGACGATGATACAAGCTATACGATCACGAAAAACGGCAGGGTGAGCAGCTATTTAAGCATCGACACGATAACAGAACAGACCGGATCATATGAGATAATACCTTACATATGGGGAATGGCTGACGATTGTGAAGTTCAGGGAGCATCATTTGATGTCGTGGATCTGAATGTGGATGAGCTGGAGTACCTGATATCAGGTGAGCCTGCGGTGCTTTCAGGTGTTGAGAACACTGGGGATGTAAAGCTGTACAGATTTGATATTGCGTCAGATGGAGTGGTATCCCTTCAGAGACAGGGCTTTGAGCTTAAGGGTATATATACCATTGAGGATGATGGCAGCTTTTCAGATACATATAGCAGTGGAGATGCTTTCTCTCTGAAAAAGGGAAGCTATATTATAGCACTCTATGCGAGAGAGAAAGATGATCAGATAACATTTACATATCACGATTCGTATGTGACAGGTAATGGAAAAATAACACCGGGTCAGAAGACAACAGCGGATATAAGCTATGACGGAGAGGGCATCGAGTATGAATTTATCCCAACGGAGACCGGAGAGTACAGATTTACGGTGGACTGCGGAGATAATACAGTATACACCAGAATCTATGCTGATGGGGTTCTGGAAAAGACATACTCACGGAACGGCGGACAACTCATTATAGACAGGACATTTGAGGCGAACCGCAGTTATACATTCAGGATCAGCCTTGCGTCGCAGCAGACAGGAAGCGTGACGATCACTCCTGAGAAGGTGGAGGCAGAGGTAGAGAACGAGTACGATATCTCCGCTGTGAGCATATCAGGATGCAAGGTGAAGAAGACAGAGGACGGATACAGTGTAACCGGAGATATAGAGATAACATATGCAAATAATGAGAGCCAGAAGACACCATTTGTCAGCGGAAGATGGACTGATGCATATGGAAATATCATTCAGGGAATCATGTCTGTTGTGGAAAATGACACATACACAGATGTGACCCTGGATCTCAGATATAAGAATACGGGTTCATCAGAGTGGATATATGCTGAGTCAAAGACCCAGAAGTTTGGGGCTGGAGATGACGGGGGATGGATCATAACCAAGACTCCGACATGTACTGAGAACGGAGAGAAGACAAGGTACATTGAGGATGAGGATATATATGAGACCGAGGTGATCCCTGCTACAGGACACAGCTTCACAAAGTATGAGTCAGATGGAAATGCCACATGTTCGCAGAAGGGAACCAAGACGGCAAAGTGTGACAATAACTGCGGAGAAAAGGATACTATCATAGACGATGAGACCACAGTTCCTCACGATTATCAGACGGTGTGGACGGTTAAGAAAAAGGCATCACAGACCCGTGACGGATATAAGGTGCATTTGTGCAAAAACTGCAAGTCAGCCAGCAAGGAAACTCAGAGTATATACAGGATAAAGAGTATCAGGCTTGCATACAGCGCTGTTGAGTATGATGGTACAGCTAAGAAGCCTGCGGTAGAGGTAAAAGACTCAAAGGGCAGAAAGGTTGCCGCAGGAAATTACAGCGTTTCATATTCAAATAACAAGAATATCGGCAAGGCCAAAGTTGTCATCAAATTCAAGGGTGACTATGAAGGGGAGAAGACACTCACATTTGACATCAAGATGGGTGTGAGAAAAGTTGAGTCCATTGACAACACAGCAAATGGAATAAAGTTGAGCTGGAAGAAGTATAAAGCGGCATCGGGATATGTTGTTTACAGAGGAGTAAATGGAAAAGCATATACGATAGCAGGTGTTGTTCAGAATCCGGATACAACATCGTTCGTGGACGTCACAGCTAAAAATGTGGGTGTAAAGTATACATATAAGATAAGAACTTATAAGACATTTGGCGATGTGACATACAATTCGGCATTTGGCGGCGAGAAGACAGGAAGTTATGTACCTGCCGTGAAGCTGAAGAAATTCACAAGTGCATCGGCCGGAACAGCCAAGGTTACATATAATAAGGCAGCCAAGGCCACCGGATATCAGATACAGTATGCAGACAATGCATCGTTTAAATCTGCAAAGACGGCCAATGTAAACGGAGGTTCAGTTACAAGTAAGACCATCAAACGACTTACTAAGGGCAAGAGATATTATGTCAGAGTACGAAGCTTTAAGAAGATTGATGGTAAGGTTTACTATTCCGCATGGAGTGGAAAGAAATCGGTTGTAATAAAGAAGAGATAATATCAAAAGAAATAGAAGAATCCGCCATGGATACAACATGTATCCGTGGCGGATTGTTTTTTTATTCTGTGTGTTCATCATCATAACGCCTTTTATTACATAATAGCGAAAGAAAACAGGTAATAAAGTGTAAAATTTGAGGTAATGTGATGTTTTTAGTTGGACATGGCAGATATAAAATGCTACCATGATTCTATGGGAACATTATTGTTCCAGAGCAGCAAAAGGGATGAGCAGAATAAGGAGAGAAAGATGGACGAGAATAACGTAAATGGATTTAATGATATGGACGACGATGAGGACGAGGGAACTACTGTCCTCACGACTCCGGGAGTGAGCGCATTTTCTCCGGTGCAGAACAGTGCACAAGGGCAGCCGAACCCGGGTCAGCCACAGCAGAATCAGCAGCCGGGTGGATTTGGACAGCCGATGGGCGGACAGTATGGAGGATTTGGACAGCCACAGTATGGTCAGCCGCAGTACGGTCAGGGTCAGCAGTTTGGTGGAAATGTCCAGTCGACAGGTGGACAGTATGGAGGATTTGGACAGCCACAGTATGGTCAGCCGCAGTACGGTCAGGGTCAGCAGTTTGGTGGAAATGTCCAGTCGACAGGTGGACAGTATGGAGGATTTGGGCAGCCACAGTATGGTCAGCCACAGTACAGCCAGCAGCCGGGCATGACTCCGGGTGTCATGGAGCCGGGTAAAAAGGTGAACAAGAAGCTTATAGCAATAATAGGCGGAATCGCAGCGGCAGTCCTGATCGCGATAATAGTCGTTGTTCTGATCCTGGCGGGTGGTTCCGGTGAGAGAAGTGCCAAGAAGGTCGGAGACAAGCTGGTGACAGCCTATGAAAAAGGCGATGCCGATGCCATGGTTGATCTGATGGACAAGGAATATTACAAGCTGTATAACAGGATAAGAAGCTATACAGGCAGTGATGACTATGTCAAGGATACATTCAACGAGCAGGTCAGCGACATGGTAGATGAGGTAGGCAAGGTCAAGAGCATCAAGGTCGAGGACAGATCAGAGAAGGAATATGACGAGGATAAGCTTAAGGATGTAAATGATACATTTGACATGCTGGATGTCGACATGACGGTTGACAAGTGCTACGAGGTGGATCTTGATGTCAAGATAAAAGGATCTACTGACGAATCAGATGGCGAGATCATATACACAGTTATAAAGACTGGCGGTAAGTGGTATCTTGTAGACTATGATCTCTACGTATATTAGAAAATAAATCTCATGGATTGAGGATTGATTTCTCAGTTCATGAGATTTTTGTATATATTAGATAAATACGAACGTGTTTTGTAGTAAATATGCATAAAAACAAATTGTATTTGTATATGCATGGTGATAATATAAAAAAACGTAAGAAATTGTTATATGTATCTTAATAATGGAGCTGGTGGATATATCGTATACAGAAAGGCTGGAAAGGGAAAGTACAGCAAGCTGGCCAATATAAACAAAAACACAATACTGAGCTATACAGATAAGTCAGCTAAAAATGGAACGGTATACACATATAAGATTGTTGCGTGCAAGACGGCAGGCAAGACAAGTTACAATGCGGCTGACAGCAATCAGAAAACCATTATGAGAATCACTTCGTCAAAGGTTACCAAGACCACGAACAAGGCAGGAAAGAAGATGACTGTTAAGTGGTCGGTAAATTCCAAGGTAGGAGGATATCAGATACAGTATTCTGTAAAGAGCAATTTTGCCAAGGCAAAGACTGTAAAAGTGACCGGAGCTAAAAAGTCAAATGTCACAATAGCAAAATTGGCTAAGAAGAAATATTATGTGAGAGTCAGAAGCTTCAAGAAGGTAGGAAAAACAACTTACTATTCTGCATGGAGCACAACAAAGAATGTGGTTATAAAGAAGTAGAATAGTAAATTATTTGCGCATATTGCGATTGACAAACCACAAATACTTGCTATACTAATGAATGGATAGGTTCAGAAATGGCTTATACAGGCGGTTTTCTGGATCATATAAGTTAAAAACGATGACAGAGACAGTACGGAGTCTGCGAGATCAGCAGCGAGCCGGGGGCGGTGCGAGCCCGGTGACAGTAGAGACTTTCGGAATATCACTCTGGAGTTGCAGACCAAAAGAGATTTGCTCAAGTAGGCTCTGACGTATTTCCTGCGTTAAGGGGAGCGCATATGTTAGTATGTAAGTAATAGGTGGTATAACGAACTCAAAGCCCTTCGTCCTGATTACGACGAAGGGCTTTTTTATATTTATCACAGAAAGGAAAGACGACATGTACGACAAGGTTTCGACTAAACTGGAATTCGTGAACAGAGAGCAGAAGGTATTGGACTTCTGGAAAGAAAATCAGGTATTTGAGAAGAGTGTTGAAGAGACAAAGGATCTGCCAACATACACATTCTATGATGGCCCTCCAACAGCAAATGGTAAGCCACATATCGGACACGTTCTCACACGTGTAATCAAGGATATGATCCCTAGATATCAGACAATGAAGGGACATAACGTAGTCAGAAAGGCCGGATGGGATACACACGGTCTGCCTGTTGAGCTCGAGGTTGAGAAGCTCTTGGGAATCGACGGCAAGGAGCAGATAGAGGAGTATGGACTGGAGCCATTTATCCAGAAATGTAAGGAGTCCGTATGGAAATATAAAGGCATGTGGGAAGAGTTCTCAGGCAAGGTTGGTTTCTGGGCTGATATGGACAACCCATATGTAACATACCATGATGACTTCATCGAGTCAGAGTGGTGGGCGCTGAAGAAGATCTGGGATCAGGGACTTCTGTACAAGGGCTTCAAGATCGTGCCTTACTGCCCAAGATGTGGTACACCTCTTTCAAGCCATGAGGTTGCACAGGGATACAAGACAGTCAAGGAGCGTTCAGCAGTAGTAAGATTCAAGGTTATCGGAGAGGACGCATATTTCCTCGCATGGACAACAACACCTTGGACACTTCCTTCAAACGTAGCACTCTGTGTAAATCCAGATGAGACATACGTGAAGGTTAAGGCAGCAGACGGCTACACATATTATCTTGCACAGGCGCTTGCAGACAAGGTTCTCGGCGGTCTTGCAAAGGAAGCAGCAGACGATCAGGCAGCAGTTCCTGCATACGAGGTTCTTGAGACATATGTTGGTAAGGATCTTGAGTACAAGGAGTATGAGCCACTCTATGAGTGCGTAAAGCCTGTATGTGAGAAGCAGCACAAGAAGGGCCACTTCATTACATGTGACACTTATGTAACTATGACAGATGGTACAGGTATTGTTCATATCGCACCAGCATTTGGTGAGGACGATGCAAATGTCGGAAGAAACTACGATCTTCCATTTGTACAGTTTGTAGATGGCAAGGGTGACCTCACTGAGGAGACTCCATTTGCCGGAATGTTCGTAAAGGATGCAGACCCTGAGGTACTCAAGGATCTGGACGCAAGGGGACTTCTCTTCGATGCGCCTAAGTTCGAGCATGAGTATCCACACTGCTGGAGATGTGACACACCACTTATCTACTACGCAAGAGATACATGGTTCATCAAGATGACAGCAGTCAGAGACAAGCTGGTTAAGAATAATGACACTGTAAACTGGATCCCGGAGAGCATCGGTAAGGGACGTTTTGGCGACTGGCTGAAGAATGTTCAGGACTGGGGACTTTCAAGAAATCGTTACTGGGGTACTCCGCTGAACATCTGGGAGTGTGAGTGCGGCTGCAGACATGCCATCGGATCAAAGGAAGAGCTCCGCTCAATGAGTGACAACTGCCCTGAGGACATCGAGCTTCACCGTCCGTTCATCGACGCTGTAACTATCAAGTGTCCTGAGTGTGGCAAGCAGATGCACAGAGTCACAGAGGTTATCGACTGCTGGTTCGATTCAGGATCAATGCCATTTGCACAGTGGCACTATCCATTTGAGAATCAGGATATATTTGAGAAGCACTTCCCTGCTGATTTCATCAGTGAGGCTGTTGACCAGACAAGAGGATGGTTCTACTCACTTATGGCGATCTCAACGCTGCTGTTCGACAAGGCTCCGTTTAAGAACGTAATCGTTCTCGGACATGTCCAGGATAAGGACGGACAGAAGATGAGTAAGTCCAAGGGAAATGCTGTAGATCCTATGGATGCTCTGAACAAGTACGGTGCAGATGCCATCAGATGGTATTTCTACAGCAATTCAGCACCATGGCTTCCTAACAGATTCCATGAGGATGCAGTTGTTGAGTGTCAGAGAAAGTTCATGGGTACACTGTGGAACACATATGCGTTCTATGTACTCTATGCAAATATAGACAACTTCAATCCACTTGAGCATGAGCTTGAGTATGATAAATTGTCACTTATGGATAAGTGGCTTCTGTCCAAGCTGAACTCAACAGTCAAGGCAGTTGACGCAAATCTTGGCGCATACAAGATCCCTGAGACAACAAGAGTTCTCGAGGAGTTCGTGGATGACATGAGTAACTGGTATGTCCGCCGTGGTCGTGAGAGATACTGGGCAAAGGGCATGGAGCAGGACAAGGTAAATGCTTACATGACACTTTACACAGCGCTCGTTACGATCGCACAGACAGTAGCTCCTATGCTCCCATTCATGGCAGAGGATATTTACCAGAATCTGGTTAGAAATATAGACAAGGATGCACCTCTCTCAGTTCATCTGTGCTCATTCCCTGAGGTGGATGAGAAGATGATAGATCCAGAGCTCGAGGTAGCTATGGACGAGATCCTGAAGATCGTAGTTCTGGGACGTGCAGCAAGAAATACAGCAAATATCAAGAACAGACAGCCAATCGGCAAGATGTATGTCAAGGCTGACAAGAAGCTTTTCGGTGAGGAGAAGGCAATCATCGAGGATGAGCTGAACGTGAAGAATGTTGAGTTCGATGATGATGTAAGCGCTTACACAACATACAGCTTCAAGCCACAGCTCCGTACAGTCGGACCTAAGTACGGCAAGCACCTTGGCAAGATCAAGGAGCATCTGTCAGCACTGGATGGCAACGCGGCCATGGCAGAGCTCAAGGCAGAGGGCGCTCTGAAGTTTGAGGCAGACGGAGAGGAGATCGTACTCACTGAGGCTGATCTTCTGATCGACATGGCTCAGATGGACGGTTTCGTATCCGAGGCAGACGGCGGTGTGACAGTAGTCATCGACACAAACCTGTCAGAGGAGCTTCTTGAGGAAGGATTTGTCCGTGAGATAGTATCCAAGGTTCAGACTATGAGAAAAGAGGCTGGATTCGAGGTTATGGACAAGATCACTGTATACGCAGACGGAAGCCAGAAGGCAAATGACATCATCGCAGCAAATGCGGATGCCATCATCGGCGACGTTATGGCAACCGAGATCATCACCGGCTCAGTTGATGGATACACCAAGGAGTGGAACATCAATGGCGAGAAGGTAACTCTTGGCGTGAAGAAGAACGACTAAGGGATATAATATTAGGGTTTAAAACAGGCATTTTGGAAAAAATTATCCCTGATCAAGAGAATACGGCCCGAAAGGTACAAATCTTAAAGATTTTGTATCTTTCGGGCTATTTTTATGTGATTTAGGATAATTTTGTACTTTCTTTAAATATATTTGGATATTAGGGGATGATGGTGGAATTACGATTTATTAAGTTTGTGTATGTGTGGTGTTGGGAGTATATTATTGTATGAATAAATCGTACAAATGGTTGCCGTCAATATGTATATTGGCCAGTCAGAAAAACAAAGGAGAAAAAAGATGATAGCAATTTTCATTGCGCCTTTTTACATAGCGTTAAATATATATTTGTTCTGGAGAATAAAGGGCTGGGTACAGGCATATTTCCCGAAACTCAAAGGCAAGAAGGGCTGGATAGTCCCGATAGTGCTATACGCATTTCTGGCGTCTGCGCTGGTGATCGCATTCTTCCTGCCACAGGGAAGGTTCAGACGTGGCATGAAGCTGGTGGGAAATTACTGGCTGGGTGTTCTGCTTTATATGATATTCTTCATAGTGATAGCCGAGCTTGGAAGATTCCTTCTGCTTCATGTATTCAGAGTGAGCAAAGATAAGATATGCGTGCCGAGGGTTCGCAGGATAGTGGGCTGTGTGTGCGCAACACTCATCATGTGTATATCCTTCTGGGGAGTGGTAAATGCGAGACTTGTGCGGGTGACGCCTTATGATGTGACCATCAATAAGGAAGCACAGGATGAGAATGGTCAGAAGATGGATTCCATGAAGATAGTGCTGGTTGCAGATCTTCATCTTGGATACAACATAGGTGTCAGGCAGGTTCAAAGAATAGTGAATTCCATAAATAAGCAGGACGCAGATCTGGTGCTGATAGCGGGTGATATATTTGACAACGAATGGGAAGCCGTTGACCAGCCGGAGGAGCTTGAGAAAATACTCCGGGGGATCAAATCAAAGTATGGAGTGTATGCCTGCTATGGCAACCACGATATACAGGAGCAGGTGCTTGCCGGATTTACATTTGGCGGACAGAAGGAGAAGACCAGCAGCCCGGAGATGGACGAGTTTATGGAGAAGGCGGGAATCACACTTCTTCGCGACGAGGGAGTGCTGATAAACGATTCCATATACATCTATGGCCGCCGCGATGCCCATAGACCGGGAAATGGAGTTACAGAAAGAGCATCCGCGGACGAGATCACGGAAAATATGGACAAATCAAAACCTATCATAGTCCTTGATCATGAGCCAAAGGAGCTGGAGGAGCTGTCGTCGGCAGGTGTGGATATGGATCTGTGTGGACACACCCATGACGGACAAATGTTCCCAGGCAACATCCTTGTGGCGATGATGTGGGAAAATTCCTGCGGTTACCTGAATGTTGACGGCATGCACAACATAGTGACATCCGGAGTCGGTGTGTTTGGCCCTGATATGCGGGTTGGAACCAAGGCGGAGATATGTCCGATAACGGTGAATTTTAAATGACCACCACACCGCATAATATTTCGCCAACCGCTCGCATAACTTAATTAATAAAGGAAAATAACCATAACACCACAATACTCTGGACTTTACGGCAAAAATAAAGTAAATTTACGGGTATATAAACTGATTCGGGACAAAAAATGAGGGGAGTGCCGGGTCGGATGGTATGGATAACCTGGAAAGAGGAGGCGGTTGTATGGAAAAGTTAAATGAGATCGTGTCGGCGGTGGACGGATTTGTCTGGGGACCGGTCATGCTGGTGCTTCTGGTTGGAACGGGAATATTTCTGACGATCAGAACAGGGTTTCTTCCCTGGAGGAATCTCGGCTATGCGCTGAAGAGTACACTTAGCAAGGAGGCAAGGACAAAGAGCAGAGGAACCGGAGACGTGTCACCATTTTCGGCACTGACCACCGCGCTTGCTGCAACCATAGGAACGGGAAATATCGTTGGTGTTGCAACGGCCATGGTATCGGGAGGTCCGGGGGCACTGGTGTGGATGTGGATATCCGCAGCATTTGGTCTGACATCCAAGTTCTCAGAGTGTATGCTTGCTATCAAGTATCGTGAGGTGAATGCCAAGGGCGAGATGAGCGGCGGTCCTATGTACACTATGAAGAAGGCATTCAAGCATAAGAAGTTTGGTGCAGTGCTGGGCTGGCTGTTCGCACTCTTTGCAGTCATCGCCTCATTTGGAATAGGAAATATGACACAGGCCAATTCCATATCTGAATCTCTTAGCAGCACATTCAGCGTGCCTACATATGTGACAGGAATTATACTTACGGTTTTTGCCCTTCTTATAATAGTTGGAGGAATCAAGACTATATCTAAGGTGTCATCAGTTGTTGTTCCTTTGATGGCGATATTCTATGTTGTAGCCGGACTTATTGTAATAATCGTCAATATCCAGAATCTTCCGGCAGGAGTTGCCATGATATTCAAGATGGCATTCTCAGTCAAGGCAGTCGGTGGCGGTCTGTGTGGTACGATCACAGCAGCTATGATGAATGCCATGAGATTCGGTGTTGCCAGAGGAGTATTCTCAAATGAGGCTGGAATGGGCTCTGCGGCCATCACGGCGGCAGCTGCCACAACAGACAATCCTGTCCGTCAGGGTTACATCAATATGACAGGTACATTCTGGGATACCATAGTAGTCTGTACCATCACAGGTCTCTGTATTGCATCATCGGGTGTGCTTGGTATTACTGAGAACAGTACAAAGGGCAGCTATCAGGTGAGCGGAACGGCGGTTACTGTGGAGGCTGTTGATTCTGATAACAAGACTACCACGACGGATTATACATATGAATTCACAGATGACCAGCTCATTCTGACAGATACATCCAATTCGTCAAATACCCTGACGCTTTCAGTTCTTCCATCCGACGAACTCAACAAGGATGAGAATACAAAGCTTGCAAGTGAGCTTGCGGTGGAGGAGAGTCAGGCAGCCATAGGAAGTCTTACCGGTACATGGACTGATGCAGCCGGAAACCATTATACATTTGCTGAGGATGGAACATTTGCCTGCTCAACTGTTATAAAAGGTGCAGCTCTCACGATACTGTCATTTGGCTCTGCACTTGGCAAGGTGGGAGGCTGGCTCGTAACTATAGGAATTGTGCTCTTCGCATTCTCCACGATCCTTGGATGGGAGTATCACGGAGAGAAGGCGTTCGAGTACCTGTTCAAGTCGCACAAGTACAATATGATATACAGGATAGTGTTCTCGCTCGTTGTATACGTAGGCGCGACGATATCACTGGATCTTGTATGGAACTTCTCAGATATAGCGAATGCGCTCATGGCGATTCCGAACCTTATCTGCCTGCTGGCATTAAGCGGAGAGATTGCAAAGGATATAAAGGAATTCCAGGCGGTTATCAAGGCAGAGAAAGCATCAAAGTAGAATATTAAGTCCGGGGACGGAGGGGTCAGAAACCTCCGTCCTCTTTTTTTATACTCTCTTAACCTAACTTTATACTTACTTTATTTTTTGTCCAAATTATGTTCATAAGTGATGGTTATTATATACAATATATGGGGACGGAGGTGCCTGACCCCTCCGTCCCCATGAGTAGATTAGAATACCATTACAGAGAGGTTGACATATATGAGCAGAGTAGTAGGAATAGACCTAGGAACAACAAACAGCTGTGTGGCAGTGCTTGAGGGCGATCAGCCAACTGTCATACCGAATTCGGAGGGCGGCAGGACCACACCTTCCATAGTAGCCATCACAAAGAATGGAGAGAGACTGGTGGGTGAGGCTGCCAGGAGACAGATGACTGTGAATGTGGACAGAACTATCACATCCATCAAGAGAGCGATGGGAACAACATACAGAAAGAGGATAGACGGCAAGGACTATTCGCCGCAGGAGATATCCGCCATCATACTTGCAAAGCTGAAGAGCGATGCTGAGAGTTATCTGGGCGGACCGGTATCTGATGCAGTCATAACAGTCCCGGCTTACTTTGACGACAGCCAGAGACAGGCCACAAAGGACGCCGGAAGAATAGCGGGACTGAATGTGCTTCGAATCATAAATGAGCCTACATCGGCGGCTCTCGCCTATGGTCTTGACAATGGACAGGCGCAGAAGATACTTGTATACGATCTGGGCGGAGGAACATTTGACGTGTCTGTTATAGAGATAGGGGACAGCGTAATAGAGGTTCTTGCCACCGCGGGAGACAATCATCTGGGCGGAGATGATTTTGATGAGAGATTGCTGGATCACGTCATCAAGACCTTTAAAAAGGAGACAAAGGTCAATCTGGCGAAGGATATCACGGCATCCCAGAGAGTGAGGGAAGCCTGTGAGAATGCCAAGAAGGAGCTCTCATTTGCGCAGACTGCACACATCAATCTGCCATTTATATCGACAGTGAAGAATCAGCCGGTGCATCTAGACATGACGATAACAAGGGAACAGTTCAACGAGCTAACCTATGATCTGGTGGAGAGAACGGCGGGACCTGTAAACCAGGCATTATCCGATGCGGGCATAACGAGAAATCAGATAGACAAAGTGCTGCTGGTGGGTGGCTCCACCCGTATACCGGCGGTTGTGGATAAGGTTCGTGCCATAACCGGCAGGGAGCCATCCAAGAATATGAACCCGGACGAGTGCGTTGCCATGGGTGCGGCGGTCCAGGGAAGCAAGCTCAGCGGCGAGCTCACCGTGTCGAACAAGGTGAATGACATTCTCCTCATGGATGTGACACCTCTTTCGCTGTCCATTGAGACCCTTGGAGGCGTGGCAAATGTCATCATTCCGAGAAATTCAGCCATTCCGACCAGGGCATCAAAGATATTTACCACGGCGGGCAATTTCCAAAGGGATGTCGAGATCAAGGTATACCAGGGCGAGAGGCATTTCACAAGGGACAACAAGCTGCTAGGCAACTTCAGACTCAGTGGTATCAAGAGAGCCATGGCGGGCGTTCCTCAGATCGAGGTCACATTTGACATGGATGCAAATGGTATCCTCAAGGTTTCAGCTAAGGATCTTGGCAGGGGTGTGGAACAGCAGATAGTGATCACATCCAGCACCAACCTTTCGGAGGAGGAGATCCGCAGAGCAAGGGAGGATGCGAAGAAGTACGAGGATGACGTGGCTGGAGCCAAGGAGTTCAAAGACATTATGAACGAGGCCGAGTCGTATGTATATAAGGTAGAGAATCTTCTTGAGACCAGGGGCGCACAGCTCGACAAGAAGGAGATGAAACGGATCAAGAGCGACTGCGAGTATCTGAAGAAGCTTGTGACACGAACTGACATGAATCATGTAGATGACGTGGAGATGGGCAGGATGAAGGAAGCCTACAGACAGCTCCAGGAATCTGCAGAGAAGCTGGAGACAATGTAAGAATTTGCGAGGAGAATGGTGAATTATGAAAGACAAATTTATAAGATTTATGAGATCCAGGTATGGCAATGATCAGTTGTCATCATTCCTTACCTGGGGCGGATTGATTTTTATGGTGTTGGATGCATTTATCAAGACAGGGATATTTTATTTCCTTGGACTTTTCATGTTCGCTTATGGATATGTCAGGATCATGTCCAAGAACTATGACAAGCGCGCGGCTCAGAACAGATGGTTTATGGAGCACACCGCAGGCGTGAGAAATATATTCAAGCGTGCGAAGAAACAGAAGGAAGCCGGCAAGGAATACAAGATATTTGTCTGCAGCAAATGCCAGCAGATGATCAGAGTTCCAAGGGGAAAGGGCAAGATAGAGATCAGATGCCCTAAGTGCGGCAACAGATTTGTGAAGAAGTCTTAGTAACAGCGCAGACGGATAAAGTCTTATGTTGGAATATAGTGTGGAGATTGAGAGATGTTTGGATATATAGTGGTGAACCAGCCTGAGCTTAAGATGAAAGAATATGATGAATACCGTAAGTATTATTGCGGCCTGTGCAAATCGCTGAAGGACAGATATGGTGCCAGAGGACAGATAAGTCTCAGCTATGATATGACATTTCTGGTCCTTCTTCTGACGGGACTGTACGAACCGGAGAAGCACTCGGGCAGCAGAAGATGTATCGCACACCCGACATCGAAGCATACTTATGTACAGAACGAGTACACAGATTATGTTGCTGATATGAACGTGATCCTTACCTATTATAAATGTATAGATGACTGGGATGATGAGCATATGCTTACCCGAAAGCTGTATGCGGATGTACTGCTCGCAGGACAAAATGGCAGGAGGCTCAAGGAAGATTATCAACAGAAGATCCAGGTTATTGCGGAGAACCTCAAGGCGATAAGTGAGCTTGAGGAGGTGGGATCCGATGACATGGATGCATTGTCAGGGCATTTCGGCAATATAATGGCAGAGATATGTGCCCCGAAACATGATGAGTGGGAATCATATCTCCGCACCATAGGCTATTATCTGGGCAAATTTGTCTACATAATGGACGCGTATGACGATATAGAGAAGGATATAGGTGCTGGAAATTACAATCCATTCGTGTGCAGGCTTGCGCATGAGCTGGGTGTTGAGGTACAATCAGTGGGGGCAGATAAAACCATAGAACAGGACAAATGGCAGGAGCTTGCAGAGTGGACGAAGGATGTTCTGATGATGATGGTGGCACCACTTGCAAAAGAGTATGAGATGCTTCCTATTATTGAAAATGTAGGTATACTCAGGAACATAATATACTCAGGAATATGGGAAGCATATTATTCGACTACAAATAGAAGATGCGGCGATGAGGAATAAATTATGAAAGATCCTTACGAGGTGCTGGGACTCAAAAGAGGTGCCAGCGAAGAAGAAGTAAAAAAAGCATATAGAAGGCTGAGCCGGAAGTATCATCCGGATGCGAATAT
Organism: Coprococcus sp. RTP21281st1_F1_RTP21281_210402; assembly: GCF_040915325.1. Lineage (NCBI taxonomy): Bacteria > Bacillati > Bacillota > Clostridia > Lachnospirales > Lachnospiraceae > Coprococcus > Coprococcus sp. RTP21281st1_F1_RTP21281_210402. The sequence goes on along the minus strand of NZ_JBCPDQ010000008.1, from coordinate 43,650 downwards.
CAACAATCCTCATAAGGATGAGGCTGAGGAAAAGTTCAAGGAGATACAGCAGGCTTACAAGTCCATAGTGAGCGGCGAGGCTGACCGTGCAAGTTACGGTGGTGCTGGTGGGTATGGAACTGGAAGCTCGCAGGGCTACGGCGGCGGTTATGGATCTGGCGGTTCATATGGTCCGTATGGTGGAAGTTCTTACGGCGGTTCGTCAGGAGGCTACGGACAGTATGATGATCCATTTGGCGGTTTCGGAGGATTTGGCCCATTTGGTTTCGGTGGCTATCAGAGACAGAATGACTACGATCCGAATGATAAAGATTCCAGATATTTTCAGGCCGCGAAGAACTATATGAACAGCGGAAGCTATGAGGAGGCGAAGAACGTCCTCAATCAGATAGAGAATCACGATGCCAAGTGGCACTATTACAGTGGCGTGTGCAACGCCGGACTTGGCAATCAGATAAGAGCCATGGAGATGCTGAAGCGTGCAATGGAGCTTGAGCCGGGCAATCAGGAATACCGTCAGGCATATGAGTCCATCAAGAGCGGCCGTCAGTGGTACATGGACAGAGGTGCCGGGTATGGAATGGATATGCCGACCGGCGGAAAGTTTTGCAACAACCTTTGTACCATATGTGCTCTCATGTCGTGCTGCATGGGCGGTATGCCTTGCGTGTGCTGCATGCCGAGTGGATACGGACGAAGTTAGATATAAAACCCCTGGGAGTTGCCTCTCCCAGGGGTTTTATATCGTATACGTGGTGCATTTACAATATTCTGGTAATCATTGAAAACGCAAGAACCCCCAATTAATCTCGATATTATCAGACATTTATCGCCTTTTATGTAAAAAAACTGCAAATTCTATTTGACTATAGTCTAATTTTATAGTGTTATTTAACAAATTTTTTCTCATGTATTGTTAAAAAAAAAGGTTGATGATAGAATGAAACAGTGAAAATGGAAAAAATTATATCTATTTATCCAAGGAGGGAATGAATCAGATGAAGATGTTAGCAGATTTCGATAAGGAAGGCTTCAAGAAGGAAGTCATTACTAACGTAAAGACCCTTTTCCGCAAGCCTATCGAGGAGGCTACTCCACAGCAGGTATTCCAGGCAGTCAGCTACGCAGTAAAGGACGACATCATTGACAGATGGATTGCTACACACAAGGAGTATGAGAAGAAGAACGTCAAGACAGTTTATTATCTGTCTATGGAGTTCCTTATGGGTAGAGCACTCGGTAACAATCTTATCAACTTGACTTACTACGATGCAGTTAAGGAAGCACTTGACGAGTTAGGATTTGACCTGAACTTTATAGAGGATCAGGAGCCTGATGCCGCTCTGGGTAATGGCGGTCTCGGACGTCTTGCAGCTTGTTTCCTTGATTCATTGGCAACACTTGGTTATCCTGCATACGGTTGTGGTATCAGATACAAGTATGGTATGTTCAAGCAGGGCATCAAGGATGGATATCAGGTTGAGATGCCGGATGACTGGCTCAAGGATGGCAACCCATTCGAGGTTAAGCGTTCAGAGTACGCTGTTGAAGTTAAGTTCGGTGGATATGTCAGAGTTGAGAACAAGAATGGCAGAAACTACTTTATACAGGATGGATATCAGTCAGTTCGTGCCGTACCTTATGACCTTCCAGTCATCGGTTATGGCAACAACGTTGTAAATACACTTAGAATCTGGGATGCTGAGGCAATCCAGGAGTTCTGCCTTGACTCATTTGACAAGGGTGAGTATGAGAAGGCAGTAGAGCAGCAGAACCTTGCAAAGACTATCGTTGAGGTTCTCTATCCAAATGACAATCACTACGCAGGTAAGGAGCTCAGACTGAGACAGCAGTATTTCTTCATCTCAGCTTCAGTTCAGAGAGCAATCCTCAAGTTCAAGGAGCTCAACAAGGACATCCACAAGCTGCCAGAGAAGGTAACATTCCAGATGAATGATACACATCCAACAGTAGCAGTTGCCGAGCTCATGAGAATCCTCATGGATGAGGAAGGCCTTGAGTGGGATGACGCATGGGATATCACAACAAGAACATGTGCATACACCAACCATACGATCATGGCAGAGGCACTTGAGAAGTGGCCTATCGAGCTGTTCTCAAGACTGCTTCCACGTATCTACCAGATCGTTGAGGAGATCAACAGAAGATTCGTTCTCAAGATCCAGGAGATGTATCCAGGCAACCAGGATAAGGTTAAGAATATGGCAGTTCTGTACGATGGCCAGGTTAAGATGGCTCATCTTGCAATTGCAGGTTCTTACTCAGTAAACGGTGTTGCAGCTCTTCATACCAAGATCCTTGAGGAGAGAGAACTTAAGGACTTCTATGAGATGAGACCAGAGCAGTTCAACAACAAGACAAATGGTATCACTCAGAGACGTTTCCTGCTTCATGCCAACCCACTTCTTGCAAACTGGATCACAGACAAGATCGGTGACGAGTGGATAACCAATCTTTCACACCTTAAGAAGCTTAAGGTATATGTGAACGATGAGAAGTGCCAGCATGAGTTTATGAACATCAAGTACCAGAACAAGATCCGTCTTGCAAAGTACATCAAGGAGCACAACAATGTGGATGTAGATCCTCGTTCAATCTTCGATGTACAGGTTAAGAGACTTCATGAGTACAAGAGACAGCTTCTGAACATCCTTCATGTTATGCATCTGTATAACAGACTGAAGACAGAGCCAGAATTCGATATGTACCCAAGAACATTCATCTTTGGAGCAAAGGCATCAGCAGGATATAAGAGAGCTAAGCTTATCATCAAGCTCATCAACTCAGTTGCAGATGTTGTCAACAACGATGCTTCAATCGAAGGCAAGATAAAGGTTGTATTTATAGAGAACTACAGAGTATCCAATGCCGAGATTATCTTTGCAGCAGCAGATGTATCAGAGCAGATCTCAACAGCTTCAAGAGAGGCTTCAGGTACAGGTAACATGAAGTTCATGCTGAACGGTGCACCTACACTTGGAACCATGGATGGAGCAAATGTAGAGATCGTTGAGGAAGTTGGCATCGAGAACGCATTTATCTTCGGACTTTCAGCAGAAGAGGTTATGAAGTATGAGCGCGAGGGCGGCTACAACCCAATGGATATCTACAATAACAACCAGGCTGTAAGAAGAGTTCTCACACAGCTTATCGATGGTACTTATGCATCGGATGATCCGGACAGATTCAGAGATCTCTATGATTCTCTCACAAAGGAAGATGTATACTTCATCCTCAAGGACTTCGATTCATATGCAGAGGCTCAGCAGAAGGTTGATAAGGCATACCAGGATGAGAAGGGCTGGGCAAAGATGGCTATGCTCAACACAGCATGTGCTGGAAAGTTCTCATCAGACAGAACTATCGAGGAGTATGCAAAGGAGATCTGGAAGCTTAAGAAGGTTAAGGTTTCCCTTGATAAGTAATTATCAGATAGAATGAAATAACAAAATAAAGGACGGACATCATATGGTAAGGATCGTATGGTGTCCGTTTTTATTTTGCATCTGTTAATACATCCGCGCCTATGTTATGATAGATATATATGTTACGTTGTGATGAAAAGGGGGTTATAAACATATGAAAGGTAGAAAATTGAGACACAGACTCACGGCTCTGCTGCTCGCATTTGCAATGATATTTACAGCGGTTGCAGTACAGCCGAACTGTGATGCATTTGCAGCTACGAAGGTAAAGACGCCGGTGGCGACACATGGAAGACTGTCTGTGAAGGGGGCAGATCTGGTGGATGCCAAAGGCAAGAAATTCCAGCTCAGGGGAATCAGCACACACGGTATCAACTGGGATGTGGGATATCCTTATGTGAACAAGGCGGCGTTCAAGACTCTGAGAGACGACTGGGGAGTTAATGCGGTAAGACTTGCCATGTATACATCTGAATACAACGGCTATTGTGCGGGCGGCAGCAAAGCGGCACTTCGAAATCAGATATACAAGGGCGTGAAATATGCGACCGACCTCGGCATGTATGTGATCATCGACTGGCACATACTCAACGACGGGAATCCTATGACACAGGTTGCAGAGGCAAGAAGATTCTTTGCAACTATGGCGAAGAAGTATAAGAAACAGAAAAATATCATTTATGAGATATGCAATGAGCCAAATGGCTGCGACTGGAAGATCGTCAAGCGATATGCGTCCCAGGTCATAAAGGTCATAAGAAAGTATGACAAGAAGGCGATCATCGTAGTGGGAACGCCGACATGGTCCCAGCTCGGTTCGGATGGCACACACAATGAGGTTGCGGATAACCCTATCAAGGGCTACAAGAATATAATGTACTCACTCCATTTCTATGCAAATGAGTGGAGCCACAACCGGTATCTTCCTGCGAAGCTTGCATACGCAAGGAAGAAGGGGATAGCGGTCATAGTCACAGAGTTCGGAATGTCCGCGGCAAGCGGCGATGGAGGCATAAGCAAAGCCTACACCGGCAAATGGCTGACCAGACTCAACAAGGCGAATGTCAGCTATTTCTGCTGGAGTCTCAGCAACAAGAATGAATCGGCATCCCTCCTGGCGTCGTGGACGAGCAAGACGAGCCGGTGGAAGACGAGTGAACTGTCTGAGGCAGGCCGTTATATCAGAGCGAAATACAGAGCCCGCAAGAAGGCTCTCGGAAGCAGGGCGTAACGGGAAGCCGTGAGGAAACCGTGATATTAACAAGCAATAAAAAACAGGCGCTATATAGATCAAAGATCTGTATAGCGCCTGTTCTTGTGTTAATGGTTATATGTGAATTAAGCTACAACTGTTACGTTAGTTGCTCTCTCCTTAGAAGCGTCCTTAGGATCAGCCTCTACGTCAAATGTAACCTTCTGTCCCTCGTTAAGAGTCTTATATCCATCAGAGTTGATTGCTGAAAAATGAACAAATACGTCCTTTCCTGTCTCATCATCTGAGATGAATCCATAACCCTTTTCTCCGTTGAACCACTTAACTGTACCGTTCTTCATCACGAGTACCTCCTAAAAATGAAAATTTGTACTCAATGAAAACACTACAATATACCTTATAGAGAATACTCCAAAGAAAAGCTTACCTTATATAGCAATCGAACCGTTAATCTTGAATACGCTATTATCATATTATGTCATGTTGCATTTGTCAATAAACGATACGACTAAAATTTGCGTTAAGATTTCTCAGTAAAAAGGGTATATGAGCAGTGTAAAAACGATATATATATAAGAGGTATAAAAATGCGGGAGGGTGAAATGAGGAATGCAAAGACGATCATTATAGGGATTGCGTGTGCTATGGCACTTGCTTACATAATATCAGGAATATACGACAAGGCGGTTGGGGGAGATGACACTGACGGATCGGCAAAAAGCGGGCGCAATGTGTGTATTTATGATAATGGGGAGTATTCCCTCGTGGATGTGGAAGAGTATACAGCATCGACGCTGGCGGGAATGATGAGTGACAAATGGAGCGATGAAATGCTCAAGGCGGTCGCAGTTGTGGTTAGGACCGGAATCTATTACCAGATGGATGAAAATGACAGGAATTCCGCCACACAGGGGCAGACAAAGAATCTTATAAATGAGTCCCAGCTCCGGGAGATAAGATATACGGAATCGCAGCTCAAGAAGAAATGGGGAGGCGAGTGCTCCGGGATAATGAGAAGGGCGAAGAAGGCGGTGTATGCGACCGGTGGACAGGTTATGAAATACGGTGGAGAGGTAATACTTCCGGCGTATCATATGATAAGTACAGGGCATACTGTGAGTGCACAGGAAATATATGGGCATGACATACCGTATCTCAGGCAGGTGGCAAGTGATGTGGATCAGATGGCGGAGGACTTTTCGACCACTGAGATATACAGCGGGGACAGGCTTCAGAAGATATTCAGAAAATGGATAGACGCTGACAATATGACGGATGAGGTCAAGGTTATGACAGCCACAGAATCTGGATTTGCACAGACCATAAATGTATTTGGGAGCGAGCTGGAGGCTGATGTTTTCAAAGAACAACTGGGACTTGCCTCGACGAATATACACATAGATAAGGTTAAGGATGGATACAGGATCATAACGGTGGGCGTTGGAGATTCTCTGGGAATGTCACTGTATGGGGCGTCTGTATTGGCGGAAAATGGAGAGAAGTATGATCAGATCCTCAGGTATTATTATACTGGAATAGAGATTGCAAAATAAAGGTTGATAAAAAATATTTACACATTCAAATCATCTGTATATAAGTGCCAATAAGTGGACATGATACAGATGAGGTGATGAATATGAAGAAATTTTTGGGCGGCATAAAGAAGAATATATTTTATATCTCGCTCATCACAGGCATGGCAGTGCTTGTGACAGTGCTCGGACTTTATAACGCACAGACCAATTCAAAGGAGAAGACCATAACAATAGGACAGAATACGCCGAATGACAGTACGACGGAAGCCGATGCGAAGGAAGCTTTGAACGATAAGAAAAATGATAAGAACAGCGGAGTGTCGGATGAAGGTACATCAGAGCAGAAAGATATTGAGACGGATAATACCATAGAGGATTCCACTGCATCCACAGTGGAGAGTGAGAGTGCTGAGACTGGAGCTTCAGGAGTTTCAAATGACAGCCTGCATTACGATCCAAAGGATAGCATATCATGGCCTATAAATGGCAATGTGATAATTCCTTACAGCATGGATACGACAGTGTATTTTGAGACACTCAAGGAATACAAGTGCAGCCCTGCAATGGTAATTGAGGCGCAGACGGGCGATGAGGTCAAGGCTGTATATGAGAGTAAGGTAGCGGAGGTCTCAAGCAACCCAGAGCTGGGCAATTACGTCAAGCTTGAGCTTGGAGACGGCTACACCGTGACACTTGGACAGCTTCAGGATGTGAAGGTTGCACTTGGCGAGCATCTGGATGCCGGCCAGGTAGTGGGAACCGTTGGCGAGCCAAGCAGATTCTACAGCGAGGAAGGAAGCAATCTCTATTTTGCAGTCGAGAAGGACGGCAATCCTGTGGATCCGATGCTGCTTATACAGTAGAGGTAGGGTTGGACAGGTTGCTAATTTGTATCTTTTACGAGGACAACACAGCGTTTGGCGACAATCCCGTGGCGGGATGAAGAAGATAGGCCATATAAACAAAAGAGCCCCACAATATCTAAAATAGATATTGTGGGGTTTTTGCACTATATACTTACGTATATTTTCTTAAATGTGCTTTATAATCCACGGTCTATATTAGCCCATTACAACCTCTACTGAGTGAGTCTTGCCATCGCCAAATGCTGGGATAACGTTGCCCTCGATAGCGTTGCCATCAACGAGTACGCTCTTAACGCCCTTGTTGATGTGATCTGGGTTAGAAACCTTGATGTCGTATGTAGCACCACGGAACTGACGTGTAGCTGTCATTCCATCCCATGCAGCAGGAATTGATGGATCGATCTTCAGACCATCGAAGTCTGCTGAGATACCAAGGATGTACTGTGATATAGCTACCATGTTCCAAGCAGCAGTACCAGTCAGCCATGAGTTCTTACCCTGACCGAAGTGGTTGCCCGGCTTGCCGATATCAGATCCGGCATCCTTACCACCGATCATCTGGCCGTATACATATGGCTCAGTCTTGTGTATATCTGATGTCTCCTCAGTGAAAGCTGGAGCTATCTCTGAGTAGTACTTAAATGCCTGATCACCGGCACCTGCGTAAGCAGCAGCACAGATGATCCATGCATTGTTATGTGTGAAGATTCCGGCATTCTCCTTGTATCCACCTGGGTATGTAGAAATCTCACCATACTGGATGTAATACTTTGTAAATGCTGGGTTGTTGAGTACAAGTCCGTGCTGTGTATTAAGTCTCTCATCGATTGCAGCAAGAGTCTTCTTGTCGCAGCCCTGATCCTTACCGATGTCTGACATGATAGCGAATCCCTGTGGCTCGATGAAGATCTGACCTTCCTCGCACTCCTTGGATCCCATCTTCTCACCGTTTGCATCGTAAGCTCTGAGGAACCAGTCGCCGTCCCATGCTGACTCCATGATGTTGGCCTTCATCTTGTCAATCTCAGCCTGAGCAGCATCAGCCTCAGCGTCCATTCCAAGGTGCTTAAGGATAGCAACGTAGTTAGGACCTGCATATGTGAAGAGTGTAGCAACCATAACTGACTCAGCAACCTTTGAGTATCCACCCTCAGCAGCGAACTTAGGGTTGGTGTATGTCTGGAAGCTCTCACCTGGTGTATCTGAGAAGCATGAAAGGTTGATACAATCGTTCCAGTCAGCTCTCATTGCAAGTGGAAGTCCGTGTGGTCCAAGGTTGTTCACGATCTTGTAGAATGAAACCTTGAGGTGGTCAAGCATAGGCTTTGCAATTGACATATCGTTGTCATATGGAACCATCTCGTCAAGGATGCCCCAGTCGCCAGTCTCCTTGATATAAGCTGAAACTGAAAGGATCAGCCATAATGGATCATCTGAGAAGTCTCCACCGATATCTGCGTTACCCTTCTTGGTAAGTGGCTGGTACTGATGGTAGCATCCACCGTCTGGGAACTGTGTTGAAGCTATATCGATGATTCTCTCTCTTGCACGATCAGGGATCTGATGAACAAATCCAAGCACATCCTGGTTGGAATCACGGAATCCCATACCACGGCCGATACCTGACTCGAAGTATGAAGCTGAACGTGAAAGGTTGAATGTAACCATACACTGATACTGATTCCAGATGTTGACCATACGGTTAACCTTGTCATCAGGTGTGTTAACGTTGAGAATGCTCAACAGTCTGTTCCAGTGCTCCTTGAGCTCCTCAAGACCTGCAGCAACCTTCTCAGGAGTGTTGTACTTCTCGATCATCTCGAGAGCCTTTACCTTATTGATAGTCTTGCCGTCTGCCTCGAACTTCTGGTCAACAGGCATCTCAACATATCCAAGTATAAATACAAGAGTCTTTGTTTCGCCTGGAGCAAGAGTGATCTTCTTGTAGTGTGAAGCGATAGGCGACCATCCATCAGCAAATGAATCATTTGACTTGCCAGCCTCAACAGCCTGTGGGTTGTGGAAGCCGTTGTAAAGTCCGATGAATGAATCTCTGTCTGTATCGTAACCATCGATCTCGTCATTCACTGTGTAGAATGCGAAGTGGTCACGTCTGTCTCTGTACTCTGTCTTGTGGTAGATAGTTGATCCGACAACCTCTACACGACCTGTACTGAAGTTTCTCTGGAAGTTGGTGCAGTCATCCTGTGCATCCCAGAGACACCACTCCTCAAATGAGAAGAATGAGAATGTCTTCTCCTCTGAGCCTTCATTTGTAAGAACGACCTGCTGAACCTCTCCAGCGTAGTTCTGAGGAACAAAGAAAGTAACCTCAGCCTTAAGGTCATTCTTCTTACCTGTGATGATTGTATATCCCATACCATGACGGCACTGATACTCGTCAAGCTCTGTCTTTACCGGTGACCATCCCGGATTCCATATTGTACCATTGTCGTTGATATAGAAATAACGTCCGCCCATATCTATAGGCACGTTGTTATAACGATATCTTGTGATTCTACGAAGACGAGCGTCCTTGTAGAAGCTGTAACCTCCTGCAGTGTTGGAGATCAGTGAAAAGAAATCCTGTGTTCCAAGGTAGTTGATCCAAGGATAAGGAGTTCTAGGAGATGTGATGACATACTCCTTGTTGGCATCATCAAAATAACCAAATTTCATGTAGCATATACCTTCCTTCCAATGTTTTGTGAAGGCTTCCAGATGGCTATGCCAGCCCCCCTGAAGCCGCTTTTGTATCGACTTGTGCTAAATTCTCCCTTAAAGTCAGCCATACACTCTGATTATATAATAAAAGACTTTAAAACACAACAAAGTTATAGTGAAAATTGCACAATTACTAAATGTATTAATTCCTGTATTTGAGTAATTAATTGATGCTTATGCTGTGTTATACTGTGTAATATCAAAACAGTATAGGAGTTATTTACTATGGGAAAAAATGAAACTAAGAATTATGTAGGCGGAAGCGGAATGGATGATATGGAGCTGGACGATCGTGATATACAGCTTATGGAGGAGAGCAGAAAAGAAGGCAAAAAGAAGCTGTTTATAGCACTTGGTGCGATCGTGTTAGCAGTGATAGTAGTGGTGATATACATAGTCGCCAGAAAAAATATGACCGGAAAATCAGAGAGCGAGGATTTGATAAAGACCTACATGGAGGGCCTTGAGGAAGCGGATCTTGACAAGGTGGAGAGTGTTATGGATCCTGATACCATAGACAGCGATTCGTCAAAGAATCTGGTCACTGTGTTCCAGACTTATAAGGAAAATAATATAGAATATACAGTCAGCTATACCATGGGTGATGGGCATGTGGCAGAGTCCAGCGATCTGGCGGCAGTCAGCAGCACTGTATATGGAAAGACCCAGAAGGAAGCAGGTATATCAAAGGGTTATGTCATTCCGGTTACCGGAAAGATAATGATGACATTCCAGGGTCAGACTTCACCGTATGATCTGGACATGGATATCATTTGTTATGAGAAGGATGGAGAGTGGTATCTCGGCGGAACAGTTATGACTACGGGAGATACGACTACAGATGATACGACAGAGTAGTCACGAGAAGGACAACTGCTGGATACAGATATTGAATACAGAAACTGAATATATGGACATGGATACATGAACAGACGACAAATGGTGCGGATATTAAATGTAATATTCGCACCATTTGCTGTCTTCTGCCAGTGTGCAGCTATCTCTCTTGATGAGCTTGCACTGGAGCTCAATTCTTGCGACTCCATTGTGACCGCCCTTGAGTCTGTCCATTAGAAGCTGCAGGGCGAAATGCCCCATGTCCGTCTTGGAGATCTCCACTGTGGTCAGCATCGGAGTTGTGTACTGGGCTTCCTCGATACCGTCGCTGGATATGATGGAAGGAGTGTAATATCTGTTCTTGCATTTGGCAAGATATTTCAGCATCCCTATGGCCGTTATGTCATTGGCACAGTATATTCCGGTTGGGCTCTTGTCGGACTTCATGAAGTGTTCCATGGCCTCAAATCCTTCAACCTCGCTGAGCTTTGTGTTGATGACGTAGTCCGTGTCGATATCAAGTCCATGATCGTGAAGAGTTTCAAGATATCCTTTGTAGCGGACCTCGTTATTGCAGTTTCCCACATATCCGATATTCTCATGTCCAAGAGATATGAGGTATTCAACCGCTGTTCTGGCAATCTGGCTACCGTTGCAGATGACCTCATCCACCTCGCCGTTTGCAGAATCCCTGTTGACATACACTGTGCTGCGATAGCACTGGCTGAGCTTCTTCAGGGCTGCGCGGTTGCATTTTCCGATGACAATAAGTCCGTCGTTGTGGCCATCCGCTTCCTCGCACATCCTGCGGATTACAGAATCCACGTTCTCATACCTGCATCTCCTGTCGTCGGAGAAGATGGACCGATACCATACCTTGGACAGGATGCATCCGTTCTTGTGGATCTCACTCTCTATGACATGCAGCAGTTCTGTAAAGAATGGGTCCGACGTGGCAGAGTCCATTCTGGTCATGAGCACATTTATATAGTAGGTTTTCTCCACAGTCGTGCCTTTTCCATTCTTGAGCTGGCGGGCAGACTGGTTTGGCGTGTAGTTGAGCTTCATAGCTGCGTTCCAGATCTTATCCCTGAGTTCAGGCGTCTGGCATTTGTATTCAGGGTTGTTGAGAACCCTTGATACGGTTGAGATGGACACTCCGACGCTCTGGGCGATGTCTTTTATTGACGCCATGTCGAATCCTCCTTTCTAACATTATTGTAGTCTGGCAATGTTGTAGATAACATATAAAACATATATAAATACTATGATTAATGGGATGATAGCGCAGCTTTGACTTCGTGTCAATACAAATATAGGAGCATGTAATTTATATGACCACGCTCTCGATATGGCTCAGCGCTTCATTCACCTCTATACGGACGTTGTCTGACAGATCAGCTTCCGGGCTGTCTGAGACAGGAGAGTCATCCACCAGATACAGCTTGTGCACGAATACATTCACGGTCTCGCCCTCTCTTATAAGTTCCTGTCCGAGCTGTCTGTGGGCTGTTATATGGGTTCCGTTGATGCATATGGTGAGCTCCAATGAGCTGCCTCTGAACAGCGCGTAATTCTGGAATACGAAGCCAATCTCCCTCTTGCTGGCGGGAATGTCATTTACTTTTTTGCCATCTATGTATATGTCCCCTGAGTCCGCGGTCTCGAGTCCTGCAAGTATGCGGAGGATAGTGGTCTTGCCGCTTCCACTTGGACCCAGAAGTCCGATGAGCTTTCCTTTCTCAATGGAGAAACTGACATCATCGGATGCCCTGTAATCTCCAAATGTTTTATTGATGTTTCTGAGCTCTACGTATGAATGTGTATCTGCAGGTGTATTCATATCATATACCTCCCTCTTTATTTCCTCTGTGTTCAAGTATGTTTCTAAGTATCAGTATGATGATTGCCATGATGACCAGTATGGACGACATGGCAAAGGCTCCTGTGAAGTCAAATGCCTGGTACAGCAGCTCGATATAGAGTGGCATGGTGTTGGTGAGTCCTCTGAGATGTCCCGAGAGAACTGACACAGCTCCAAATTCACCCATGGCCCTTGCGGAGCACAGTACAATTCCGTACAGCAGAGCCCAGCGTATGTGGGGGAGTGTGATCTGTGAGAATATCTGGAATCCATTTGCTCCCATGAGGGCTGCAGCTTCCTCCTCATCGTTGCCCGCCGCTGTGAGAACCGGTATGATCTCCCTTGATATGAAAGGAAATGTTACAAATATAGTAGCCAGGACGATCCCCGGAACCGCGAATATGATCTGTATCCCGAGCTTTTCAAGGTATGGATACAGGAAGCTCTGCCTGCCAAATGTAAGTACGAATATAAGGCCCGCGATGATCGGGGATATGGTAAGCGGCAGATCGATGAGCGTTGATATGATCTTTTTGCCCCGGAAGGTGAATTTGGTTATGAGCCACGCGGCATAAAGTCCGAAAATTGTGTTGACCACCACCGTGATGACTACGACCTTCAAGGTGAGAAGTATTGACTTCACTGCGTAGCTGGACAGAACTCTCGGTCTGGTGATGGTCTGCCAGAATTCGGATAGTGACAGTCTGGCTGAGAATACCACCAGAGAGCACAGGGGGATCACCACTATAATTCCGAGGATTGCCATTACTATTCCAAATGACAAACCGAATCCCGGTATGATGCTTTTACTTTTCTTTTTTGCGTGTGTGTGCTGATGTGTCATGTCTCAGTCATTCCTTTCCTGTATGTATTATCTGTATTTCCCCGCAAGACTGCCGTATCAAATTAATTCTTTTCCTCGTATATGGAGTCAAAGAGCCCTCCGTCCGCGAAATGCTTTTTGCTGGCCTCTGTCCATCCTCCGAAGTGTGATATGTCTGTGAGGTCAACATTTGTTATGATCCATTTGCCGTCCTGTGGCAGCTCCGATATGGTGTTGCTCTGTCCCTGATATTCGAACTGCTTCAGGATATCCTGATCTGATGGTCTGTAGTACCACTCTGCCTCAAGCTTCTGTGCCTCGTCGGAATATAGGTAGTTCAGATATTCGGTTGCGACATCCCTTGTGCCTCTCTTGTCAACCACCTCGTCGACTACTGAGACTGTAGGCTGGCACAGTATATATACGGAAGGAACCACGATCTCGTACTCACCAGGATGCTCATCCAGTGAGAGGAACGTCTCGTTCTCCCATGCGAGAAGCACATCGGCCTGAAGTCCATTTGCCACCTCAAGCGCCTGCTTTCCTGAACCACCGTGTGACTGAACAACTGATACGTCCTGTCCCTTTTCCTCTTTCCAGTGCTTTGCAAATAAATCGTTGTACGCTGCGTATAGCTCTCTGGTTGGGTCGTAGGATACGTTCGTTATCTCAATAGCGCCCGCTGAGTTAGATGAGCTGCCGGTTGAGTTAGATGCTGCGCTCACACCGCATCCTGACAGAACTCCAATTCCAAGTGCTGTGACTGCGAGTAATGTTGCCAATTGTTTCTTCATAATCTTCTTCCTCTCTTTCTTTAATTTCCCGTTTTCATATCGGGTATGTATGCAATATATGCTTGTAAATGCTGGAAATCAAAAGAAAAGAGTGAAAACGTTGTCACATGCACAATCTATGCATAAAAATGAAACTATATATGGCTGGATTGAGTGTGGGATGTGGGTAAAAACAGATGAAAACGTTATTTTAAGTGAAAACGTTGTCACATGGAAAAACATAGAAAAACAGCACGTCAGGTTGTCCTGGCGTGCTGCCTTATTGAACTTTTCGGTATTATTTCTTCTTCATACCTGAAATTATGATTATCACAAACGAGATTAGAATGGTCGCAAGCACTGTTATAAGGATTATGAGCTGAAGGTTATGTACCTTACTCTTACTCTTATCAGTGGAAGCGTAGCTGCCCACGGTGAGTGTGCTCTTTTCTGTTGTGACCTCAGTGGTCGTCTCGGTTGTGGTACGCTCTATCGTGGATATCTCAGTTGTGGTCGCCTCGGTAGTCACAGGGGTAAATGTATTTCTATACTCTGTGGTGACCTCGGTCGTACTTGCCGTTGTCGCCTCGGTTGTGGCTCTGGTAGTTGTCTGTGTGGTTGTGGAAGTCTTCTTCTTGGACACTGTAAATGTTGTCACAGCATCTCCGGTCTTGGATCTGATGGTTATGGTGTGGCTTCCGACCGAGAGGGATTCAAGATAGCTCGTCTTGAGCTCGATTATGATGCTTCCCTCTTTCTTGTTGTAATATGAAGGGTCAAGTTCCTTGTCATCTATGAGAACACAGACAAAGTCAGCGTACTCAGCGTTCGATCTGAACTTGATAGTGTTCTTGCTGGCCTTGCTCCATTTGCTTCCCTTGCCGCCGATGATCTCGGGTGCTGCCTTGTCGATGACTGTGTCAGCCTTGCTTATCTCCTTTGTACAGCCCTTGTTGCTGAAATATTTCTTGCAGGCTGAGCAATACCAGTATTCTATATTGCCCTTGCTGGAGGTGGTTGCTGCTACATAATCAGTTTTCTTAAGGTCTGTGTGGTTCGTTGTGCTGAGTTTGCCGTAGCTCTTGCCGCACACAGAGCACACTGCCTTCTTCTGGCAGGTTGCGGTTCCGCCGGAGCAGTCCTGGATGACCTTATATCCACAGCCCTTGTTCTTGCACTTGCGGGAGTGGGTTTTGCCGTTGCCATCACTTGTCCAGTTGCCGAGGTCGTGGCTGCTCTTGCCCTCCACGACGATCTCACCGCAGTAGCGGCATTTCTGAGGTGTCGTGCAGTCACCGTCGTCGGTTTCTGCGGTGTGTTTCTTGTTTATTGTTACAGTCAATTTGGTTTCATTTCCCGCCTTGTCGGATACGATGATGGTCTGCTCACCATCTGTGGCTTCCAGAGCAAGTGAGTGATCGTCGTCAAGGGGTTTCTCCTCGCCGTTCACTGTGACCTTTGCCAGATGGGATTCCTTCACGGTCATCACGGCTGACAGGCAGTAAGTCTCTCCGTCGGCGATTCCTGTGACCTTTGGCGCGTGTGTGTCGATGATGAAACCATCTGTGGATAAGTATGTTGTTTTGCCGTCCTCTGATGAAAGCTTTGCGTATACAACATATTTGCCCTCGTCCTTTATGGAAAATGCTTTCTTATACTTGGTAAATGTTGCTGCACCCAGATCGTCCGATGACAGAGCTGAGTCGCTTATCAGGTAGCCGACTGTGATGGAAGGGTCGGAGTTGTTGTCACAGGTGATGGTAATCTTCTGGGTCTTGTTGTAATACTGCTCAAATGATGATACATCCTGGAGACCGTTCCAGCTCTTATCGCCCATGCTGATGGTGCCTGTAGGAGCAGAGTCTGATTTCCACGTCGCATAAAATACCAGGTTTCTTTTAGCCGATGAGTCATCAGTATCGGAATACTCATATCCGTTATCTGCCGCCTTCTCAAAGGAAGAGGTGTATATGATGTTCACGGTCTTGCCTGATCCGTCGGACTTCGTGTTCCAGCCCTTGAACTCATAGCCCTCACGGGTCGGTGCGTAGTCGTTCAGTGCCACGCCATATCCTGATCCTGCTACATCAAAGTCATATGTTCCGCTGTCCGCATCTCCGAGCTTGCCTCCATTTGCATTCAGTGTGAAGGTGAGCCCTGAACCGGAGAAGCTGTCCTTGGTGTACATCGCTGTCAGCTTTATACGGTTTGTAGACTGGAAGTATGATGTGTCAATGCTGGTGACCTTTGTCTTGTCGTTGTACCATCCGGTGAATGTAAAGCCGTCTTTCTCTGGCTTGTACTTTGACAGGTCAACAGTCGTAAATTCTGCTGATGGGCTACTTATCACAGTGGAAGTCTCTCCCGATAACTGTCCTCCTGCTGCATCCAACTCCAGATAGTATGTGTCTGGAGTGTCGGTATCTTCTGCAAATGCTGTGAAGCATGTCATACAGAACATTGCCGCGAAAACCAGTAAAAATCTAAGTATTTTTTTCATAGAATCCCTCCTTGCATATGGTATTATAATAATTTTATTATACCGGGGGGAGAAAAACAACGAGACAGGGGAAAAATTAATAATATGAAAGAACGGCCTCCGCCGGGAGACCGTTCCATAGAAAATGTCATGTTTTATGCCATTGTGAATATTCTTTCTTTTACTGTCTTGGACTCGCCTGGAGCAAGCTCTGTGTAGCCTGTGATCTCCGGTGCTCCTGAGAGATTTGGAGCGTCAATATTCCAGCTCATTGGCTCAGGACAGAAGTAACCCTTGTCGCCGTGATCGTTCCACATGATCCAGAACTTCATTGTGTCGTCAACCTCATAGCAGACCTTCTTGCCTGTGGCAACATCAGTTGCGTATACTCCGTAGAAAGGCTTGCCGTCCAGCTCGTTCATCTCCGCTGTGTAAAGATCGTTGTCGATGTCCTTCAGAACAGGTACCATGGTTCCGTTCTTGTACTGGAGATCGTAATCTGTTATAGGAAGGTTCTTCTCTGTAGGGATAGCGTGCTCATCAAGCTCCCATTTGTCTCCAACAGGTACACAGAGACGTACATCCTCGCCCTTTCCTGTGCTTGTGAAAGGCCCCTTGAATGCAACGTGGTTACATACGCCGTATGGCATCTGCTTGTCGGAGAGGTTGGTGAGTGTGAACTCGTAGTGCATACCGTCCGGAGCAAGAGTGAATGTGAAGTCTGCTCTAAAGCTCACAGGGTATGTAGTGAAAAACTCATCCTTCTCATCATATACATATGAAGTCTTGCCGATGGCCTTGTCTCCATCCACTGACACGCTCTCTATGCTGTGGTTTCTGAGATGAAGGAAACCGTGGAGATGGTTGCCGAGAGGATCATTGCATGGGAAATGATACATGGCATCGGAGGTTCTTAAGTTGCCGTGTGACAGTCTGTTAGGGAGATACAGGGTAGGCATTCCGTAGATCTCTGCTGCTGCTTTGAGCTGTGCAGGAGTCAGGGAAGGATCGTTCCTGAATATATCAATATCCAGAGCTGTGTTCTCCATCTTCATAATGTTGCTCCCGTTAAATGGTGCGATCAGTGCACGGTAATCGCCTGATATAAGTTCAATACAAGTCTCGCCCTTGTAGTCTATTGTACGTGCTGTAGTGTTCATCGTGTTCTCCTCTTCTATAAATATGTTGTGTTTAAGTTGTATGCTGAAATCCACAAAAACATTGAACTTTCCTATGTGAAATAGTAACACGGAAAAAATTGTATGGCAACAATGAGGTTCACAAAACGCGGCGTTCTTGATTATTTTATCATTAATTGCTATACTATCATAGGATATTTTGCGAAAGACATGAAAGTTAGTTAATTCGGAGGTCGAAGGTGACTAAGAATAATAACACTGATTATAGAAAAAAGATATACAGACAGCGGCATCACCGCAGAATGAAACTCGTCGAGAGCGGAATAGGAGTGGTCGTCGCAGTCATAATGATATTTGCGCTTGGACAGGGCAACCTGAAAAAGAATGTGAACGGCCAGGAGGAGTTCCAGCCTGAGAGCGGAACATCGGCAGATATAAGTGAGAGCAGCACTCAGGATATGTCATACAGTGACACGGAGGGGGCTGCACAGCAGTATCTGGCAACTGCGGAGGATGCGGCCATTCCGGATCAGCGAAATGGTCAATATGTACAATTTGTCAATTACACCAACCCTGATGTGAGCGGCAAGGGAGCGGACAAATATGACAGCAATATATACATGCCGGCGAATGCCACGGATGACCAGTATTTCTCGACATCTCTGCTCATAGGTGATTCCAGAGCCGAGGCGCTGGGACTGTACAGCGGTGTAGACAACTGGGATATGTGTGTGGCGAAGAATCTGGACATAGAGAAGGTCGCTAATACCAAGATGTTCACCTGCGATTCAGGAGAACAGTGTACGGTTGTCGAGATGCTTGGCATGAAGAGCTATGAGAATATATACATTTCATTTGGGCTTGAGGAGCTTTCGTGGTATAACGAGCGGTACATGTCGGCCTACAAGACTTTACTGGATCAGATCTCCCAGTTACAGCCTGCGGCAAATGTATATGTGATGTCAGTACTTCCTGTATCGGCGGAGCTTTCATCAAAAGACCAGGTGTATAACAACCCGGGTGTGGACAAGCTCAATTCTCTCATGCAGGAGATGTGTGGCAGCTACGACCAGGTGATCTATCTCGATGTGGCTCACAGCGTGTCTGTGGATGGTGTTCTGCCGGAGGATGCGGGAATAGATGGCAAACATTGTAATAAGAAATATTGTCTCAAGATGATGGACTACATCAGAAAGAACGTGTATGTCAGAAGATAGTGGAGACGGAGGCATATGATAAAAAGAATAATATATTTGTTTGCATGCTGTCTGGTGATCTGTTCGCTTGCGGGATGCGCAGGAAATGGAGACGACGAGGCAGATATGCCGGATGTACACTCTCTGGCTGATATGCTCATGCAGAACGTGAAGTTTGAGGATTCCGTGGAGGAGGTCTCCTCTGAGACGGCGCTCAGATATTATGG
>NZ_JBCPDQ010000008.1:0-24378 GCF_040915325.1 Coprococcus sp. RTP21281st1_F1_RTP21281_210402 | reverse complement strand
GATGTACCTTGATTACAAATCGTCGGAGACCGCCAGACTTGATGATGCGGTTCTGTATGTGCATGATACATTTGTGGTATACATGGTGTCCGATGACAGCGAAACGGCACAGGGAATAATAAGTGATTATCTGGAATGATCTTCTGGGTGATCATTTTTTTTGTCTGCATTTCCTTGTGTAACACCGGGATAGATCATTCATATTATAGTAATAAATCCGCTGTCAATAAAATAAGATAAATAAAGAGCGCTGTATGCGGTTGTAATTTTATGCACTGGCATGTATTATTATGTATAATGTATACAATATACAAAATACGAACAATTGACAGCTTGAGATATCAGCACTGTGGTGCGTTGCGCCACAGTGACTGAAAGTGGCTGAAAATGAGTTGAAGGTCAATAGAGAAAGAGGTATAGACATGGCAAAACAGAATTGGAAACCAGGAAATATGTTGTATCCGGTTCCGGCAGTTATGGTGAGCTGCCAGAGACCGGGAGAGAAGCCAAACATAGTGACGATAGCGTGGGCCGGTACCATATGCAGCGATCCTGCAATGGTGTCCATATCGGTGCGTCCGGAGAGATATTCCTACGACATAATCAAGGAGACAGGAGAATTTACCATAAATCTCGTCACCGAGAAACTGGCATTTGCAACTGATTATTGTGGTGTGAAATCAGGAAGAGACGTGGATAAATTCAAGGAGATGAACCTCCATGCATGTGACGGCGTGAATGTGTCATGCCCGGCTATAGAGGAGAGTCCGGTGAACGTAGAGTGCAAGGTAAAGCAGGTAGTTGAGCTTGGATCCCACCACATGTTTATCGCTGAGGTGGTCGGAGTCCAGATAAGTGATGAATACATGGATAAGACCGGCAAATTCAACCTCAACAGCACGGGACTTGTCGCATATTCACATGGAGAGTATTTTGCACTTGGCGACAAACTCGGCAAATTTGGATATTCTGTTAGAAAAAAGTGATCGCAGGCTGAAAAGCTGCAGGGGAAATGTCACGGATAGGAGAGAAAATGGAAATATCATTAAAGGCATATGGAAAGATAAACCTCGGTCTCGACGTGGTCAGGAGACGCGAGGATGGATATCATGAGGTGAAAATGATCATGCAGACGGTCGATCTGTGGGATGAACTGACATTTTGCGATGTCACCACAGACGAGATCGTTATAACATCGGATTCGTCGGAGCTGCCGGATGTGAAGGATAACATCATATACAAGGCGTGCCGGATGATGAAGGATATATATGGAATAGACAAGGGTGTTCATGTAACCGTGGATAAACACATACCGGTTGCAGCCGGAATGGCAGGGGGAAGCGCTGATGCAGCGGCAGCCCTCAAGGCGATGAATATGCTGTTTGGACTGAACCTTTCCGATGAACAGCTCATGGAACATGGAGTGAAGCTCGGCGCAGATGTGCCTTACTGTATCATGCAGGGTACGGCACTCTCGGAGGGAATAGGAGAGATCCTTACACCACTTCCACCTATGCCGGACTGCCTGATCGTCATAGCGAAGCCGGCGATCGGAGTGTCCACAAAATGGGTATACCAGAACCTGAAGGTGGATCTGCTGGAGGAGCATCCAGATATCGATGGCATGGCGGATGCACTCAAGACCGGAGATCTGAAGGGAATAACAGACAGAATGGCAAATGTGCTCGAGACGGTTACGATACCTGCAAATCCTGTGATAGATTCAGTCAAGAAGCTCATAGCGGAGAACGACTCCATGGGAGTGCTCATGAGTGGCAGTGGGCCGACAGTGTTCGGAATATATGACAACAGGGATAAAGAACTGGCACAAAGAGTAGTAGATATGCTGCGTGAAAAGGACGAGATACAGGCTGCGTATGCCGTCAGCCCGTATAACATAAGAAGAGGTATGTGATGGATCTTAGATTGAATATGGATGAGTACCTGCCTCTTCGAGAGGTAGTGTTTAAGACTTTGAGGAATGCTATAGTTCACGGTGAGTTTGAGCCGGGGGAGAGACTTATGGAGGTCACTCTTGCGAAGAGGCTTGGCGTAAGCCGTACACCTGTCAGGGAGGCCATGAGAATGCTTGAACTTGAAGGGCTTGTGGTCATGATTCCGAGAAGGGGAGCAGAGGTTGCCAGGATAACGGCAAAGGATCTGAGCGATGCGCTTGAGATCAGGATGGCGCTTGAGGATCTTGCGGCAGGGCTTGCCTGCAAGAGGATAGACGACGAGGGAAAAGAGCGGTTGAAGCAGTCCTATGCCGACTTCAAGAAAGCGGTAAGCTCCAAGATAATCCCGGAGATAGTAGATGCGGATGTTGCATTTCACAATACTATAATGGACATGACGAACAATCCGAGACTGATCAGCATGTCCCAGAGTCTTCGTGAGCAGGTGTACAGATACCGCGTGGAGTATGTAAAGGATTTCAGCTATCACGACAAGCTTATAGCGGAGCATGAGGCTCTCATGAATGCGATAATAGCCAGGGATGAAGAGAAAGCCAAGGAGATAACCCGTATACATATATACGATCAGGAACAGATCGTGATCGCAAATGTTGTCATAGCACAGAAATAACAATATGCATAATAATAAATACCTGTATAAGAGGCGGAATGCGTGAAAACGTGTTCCGCCTTTTTACGTGTATGTCTGAATAAAAACTCATCCGTTGGACAAGATAGATTACAGAAGATAAACGGTATGTTGGAGGTGTTTACGGCGGACGATGGCTTCAATCAGTAAAAAAATAGACGAAAACATCACACAAATTGAGACAATGTTCGGTAACTGGAGCGATATCGTGGAGCGAAGGTTTGATCTGGACCGCTGTGCCTGGGGAGATGATCCGGCAATATACGTGGTGTATATAGATGGACTGTGTGATCATGAGTTGATTGAGAACACATTAATAAAACCAATAACCTGGGAATGGCGGAATAAAGACACGGCAGATCTGTGGGAGCATATAATCTCCTGCGAGGGTCAGACGGCGGATTATACCCAGGAAAGTGACATGGACAACGTTGTCAGGGCGGTTCTCAGGGGGGATACGGCTATATTTGTATCCGGGAGCGATCAGGCAATAGTAGTGTCATCGAAACATTTCCCTGTGAGAGGTATAGAGGAAAGCTCCACCGAGGGAGGAATGAGAGGGCCGAGGGACAGCTTCAATGAGAACTTTAGGACATCCACAGCTCTGATAAGGAGAAGGATCAAGGACGTACATCTGAAGCTGGAACAGGGGACAATGGGCGTCAGATCCAGAACAGAGTACGGGATATTCTATATGGAAGATATAGCGGAGCCTGAGCTGGTACAGCAGATAAGGGACACCATCGATAAGTATGAGATAGATGCGGTGTTTGACAGCGGTATGGCTGAACATCTGATGGAGAAGAAATGGCAGGAGATATTTCCGATATACCAGGCGACCACAAGACCTGACAAGGCGGCCGCGGCTCTGGTGGAGGGCAGGGTTGTCGTTGTGTTTGACAATTCCCCTGAGGTCATAATTGCTCCAGCCACCATCAACACTCTGTTTCAGACGGCGGACGATTATTATAACAGATGGCCGGTGGCGACATTTGCCAGAATGATAAGGTATGTGGCAGCGTTCATTGCGGTGGGACTACCGGGACTTTATATTGCGATCACCTGTTATCACAGGGAGCTGATACCCGACAAGCTTCTGTATGCGATAGCCGATGCGAGAAGCCAGCTATCGTTCCCCGTTGTAGTTGAAGTGCTGATAATGGAGCTTTTGTTTGAATTGCTCCGGGAGGCCGGGATACGACTGCCGAGCCAGCTTGGAAATACGATAGGAGTGGTTGGCGGTCTGATAGTTGGTCAGTCAGCCGTGGAGGCGGGGATAGTCAGCACAATGGTTGTGATAGTTGTGGCACTCACGGCTATAGCTTCATTTGCTATTCCGAATGAGGCGTTTGCGTCTGTTTTCAGATTGCTTAAGTTTGTAATTATAATCACCAGCGCACTTTATGGAATACTTGGATTTATCCTTGCGATGCTGGTTCTCGTGTTTCATCTTGCATCCCTGGACAGCTTTGGCGTGCCGTATATGTCCCCTGTCGTGACCTGTGGATACACTGGCGAGGGATATAAGGACTTTGTTGTCCGCGTGCCTATAAAGAAAATGATCAACAGACCTAAATGGAGCAATCCTGACGAGCGGTGCAGGTTGGTCAGAAAGAGAAAATAGATATGAATGATAAATATAATGTGACGTTTTCTGCCTTTTTTAAGATGGCTTTGCTTGTTTTGCCAGGGATGATAACTTTTGTAGCTACATTAATACCCTCATATTTTGGAAGAAATTGCCTGATTTTGTCACTTTTTTTGACGCTATGCATGGCTTTTGCTTACGTGATAGCACTATATATTGTATACATGAAGATTGATGAGAGAGGGAACAGCGAAAGCGGTAAAGTCAAAAATAGGACTATTGAATTGATTTATGGGGCGAGAACTGCCGTTAGGATGGGCTTGCTGCTGTTTGTCCTTGCCGAATGTTCCAGGCAGTTAATGTTGAAAAGATACACGGTAATTGCTATCTCAATCCCCTTGCTGCTTGCATGTTTGTATATGGGTAGCCGTGGCACAAGGGGGATGGTCAGGTTTGCGGAGTCCGTGTTCTGGTTCGCTGTCGCGGCGGGGGCTGTGGTCATTCTGTCTTCTGTGAGTAACCTTGATCTGTCAGTGCTTAAGACTGTGACTGAGATAGGAGACGAGGGCGGGGCGAATCTCACCATAAGCCGTGTCATGGCTAGGGGAGGACTGCTTTTTCTTGGATTCTCGGCTATGGAGACGGTGATGCTGGTGTATATACACGTCATTCGGAGGCGAAGAGGAATGTTGTGTGCAGCCGTAGGCACAAGTACCATAATAGGCATTATGTGTTCGATAATTGTGATATGTACACTGGGCACGGGTGCGCTCATGGCTAAGGAGAAAAATATACTATATATAGTGGGAGCCATGGAACTGCCTGGCGGAGTGAAGCTCAGGCCGCTCATGCTGGTGTGTTACCTTGTCATCGTGTTCGGTGTGATGGCACTGGTTCCAAACGTCATAGGTGGATGGGGCGCTGTGGACAGACTGGGTGTTCGGCACAGACGGCTGTGGAAGACATTGTGGGCAGTCCTTGCATTTGCCGTATGCCTGTGGGCCGGGATGCTGCCCGGACAGCAGGACCGTATAAAGATCATCTCCGGATATCTTATTCTGGTGGATGTACCCCTATCGATAATATTGCCGGCGGCATCACTTGCCGGGAAATGGCCTGTAAAAAAATCTGCCGGACTGGCGGCGGTGTTATTGACGGCGTGTATATTGAGTGGGTGTGAATACAAGCCGGTGGAGGATGTGGACTATGTGAATGCGGTCATCATAGAGCGCAGCACGGAGGAGCCTGCCGGCGGCGGGCTGAGATACAGTCTGGTCATAACAGGACTGGACGACGATGAGGATTCCCTGACCGAGGAGGGGGTGTACCAGGTGGACGCCGGTTCATTTGCCGATGCTTGCAGAAGTTATAATGAGAGTCATGCGAAGTCCCTCGATACGAGTCATGTGGAGTATATAGTAGCGGAGGATACCCAGGTAATGAACGAGGCTGCAGCCGAACTTGAGAAGGAATTTGCTACAAGCTATGTGACTGTGGTGATAGAACAGAATATACTGGAGAAATCCGGGGATAACAATACAAATGAATATCTTAAGACACACTATGAAGGCCAGTGTCTGGCGACATACGCGAGAGATGGGATAGGTGAATAGAGACTTAGATGATCAGGAGGTATTGTTTATGTGGAGAATGTTCAGGGCGGCCATACTGGGTGTCCTCATAGGAATTGTCGGCGGTGTGATATTTGGACAGGTTTCTTATGTGAAGAAATATAAGGATAAGGTGTCGAGGGAGATAATGGCGGATGCGGTCATGTACAACAATTCACTGGATGACAGTGGAAGGGTCATAAGGCTTAAGGTCGATTATGATGGCGATATGAAGTCTGAGGATGAGAGAGATGAGCTTGAGAGCTATGTGGGCAACACAGTCATGAAGCAGATCGGCATGTGGCTTGGGGACGACTACAATGAGAATCTGAGTTATATACAGATGCGCCACAATCTTGTCATGGCGATGGAAGATATAAATGACATTGCCCAGAGCGCGGCAAATGCGTGGGGCGTGGATGCCGATGCAAACTCCGGATTTTCTTATGAGTATTTTGGCGATTCCGGGGAGGACTGTCCGCCCGGAATGTATGAGACATTATGTATAGATCTGGGGGATAAGTGACGTTGAAAAGTTGATTCCCAGGTGTTATACTTTGACCTGTGGTGTGCCCCGGGTGCACCGCGGATTAAAGTATAAGGAGCACATGTCATGGCTAAGGAAAATTTGGTTGTAATATTTGGAGGAAGATCATCAGAGCATGAGGTTTCATGTATATCGGTACAGACAGTTGCCAAGGGGGTTGATCTTGAAAAGTATAATATGACATTGGTTGGCATTACCAAGGATGGAAGATGGTTAAAGGCAGATAATATAGAGAGTATAGCGGATGGAAGCTGGTATGACAGCAAGGTCACAGCAGTGATCTCACCGGACACCAGAAGAGAGCTTATAGTTTTCTCCGATGCAGGTGTGGAGCGCCAGAAGGTGGACGTCATATTCCCTGTACTTCACGGTATGTATGGCGAGGATGGAACTATACAGGGATTGTTCGAGATGGCAGATATTCCATATGTTGGATGTGGCGTTCTGGCATCGGCGGCATCCATGGATAAATTCTATACGAAGATAATCGTTGATCACATCGGTGTTTCACAGGCGAGATTTGTACCTGTGCTTGCAGAGGATTTCAGCGACATAGACAGTGCTATGGACAGAGTTGAGGCTGAGCTTGATTACCCTGTATTTGTAAAGCCTTCAAAGGCCGGATCATCAAAGGGTGTAAATAAGGCAACTGACAGAGCTAGCCTTCTGTATGCGCTGAATGAGGCCGTAAAGCACGACAACAAGATCCTCGTTGAGGAGACGATAGTTGGACGTGAGCTTGAGTGCGGAGTCCTCGGTTACAAGGACAATACCAAGGCTTCGGGAGTTGGCGAGATACTTGCCGCTGCTGAGTTCTACGATTTCGATGCAAAGTACAACAATGCTGAGTCGAGAACGGTTATCGGCGCCGACATCCCTAAGGAAGCAGAGAATGAGATAAGGGAAGATGCTGTGAAGATATTCAAAGCACTTGACGGCTTCGGACTCTCCAGAGTGGATTTCTTCCTTGAGAATGGAACAAACAGAGTTGTATTCAATGAGATCAACACACTTCCTGGATTTACAGGAATAAGCATGTATCCAATGCTGTGGAATGCTCAGGGATACGATATAAAGACTCTCGTCACAACTCTTATTGAGATGGCAAAAGAGAGATAATTTTATAAAATTACATAGATTGGAAGTTTATATGGTAAAGAATGTTACTGTGACAGTAGTTGGAGAGCAGAGGACGAGCAGGGAAGAGAACAACGTTGAACCCATAGAGCTTGTTACCAGGGGAAGCCTTCATGAGAAGGACGGGGTATTTTACCTGAAATACGATGAGTATTATGAGGATCTTGAGAAACCGGCGAGAAATCTGCTGAAGTTTGACAAATTAGGACTTGACCTGACAAAGAAGGGCGAAGTCAGTGCTGCCATGTCATTCAGACCGGGAGAGACCAGAGAGGCATTTTATTCTACTCCGGTTGGTATGATGAATATAAGCATACTCACTGAAGGCTATCAGCTCGTGGAGACGGAAAAGGGGCTTGGTCTGGTCGTGGTGTATGTGATGGATTATGGCAATGAATGTGTATCGTTTAACGTACTCAGGATAACCGTGGAGTGAGGATAGCTATATGGATGACGAGAAGGCGTTTGATGATTTTTTGTCTATAGATACGACGCTGTGTATAGGTGCGGAGCAGCCCACCGAGGAGAATAATATATATCAGGCGATTTACTACAGGGATCTTGTGACCCTGTTCAATGCCGTGTCCATGGAGCCGGAGGATACACTTGTTGATTTTGGCTGCGGACTGGGGCGTGTATTGTTCTATGGCAACTCAAGGCATTACTGCCGCGCCACGGGTATAGAGGCAGATGCTGACATATACGAGAAGCTTCTGGAAAATGCCGCGGGTTATCAGAGCAGATTTTATGATCAGGAAGACAGGATGAACTTCTATAACATTCCGGCGCAGGAGTATGAGGTTGCAGATGAAGATAATTATTTCTATTTCTTCAATCCATTTTCCCCGGAGGTGTTCAAGAAGGTCATAGACAATATAATAGATTCCGTGCGCAGGGCACCGAGAAATATATATCTGATGCTGTACTACCCGACATTTGAATATCAGAGAGTCATGAGGGACAGCAGGTATTTTGTGTTGAAGAATATCATCAAGTTGTCAGGATACGAAGAGGATCCCGATGAAAAAGTGTATGTGTATCACATGTCAAGATACTTTGTGTGATTTGCCACTTCGGCGCAACAGCAGATATAGGGCGATGAAGCCTGCGGCTGACGTGATACCAGTTGCAAGTATACAGCCTGTATGTGGCAGTGCAAATGGCAGCATCCCGGTGAAATAAGAAGATACGTTGATCGTTATGTGAAGAAGGATCGATGGCAGCAGGGAAGACGTCCATGTGGCGAGCAGCGCGAGAAGGATTCCCATGGGAAGGGCGTAGCAGAACTGGACTAAATTGCCGTGATAAAGGGCGAACAGCAGCGCTGACAGTAGGATGGCGATGGCATCTGAATGTCTGCATGTAAATGCACGTCTGGAAGAACTCAGAGAGATCCCTCTGAACACAAGCTCCTCACAGACCGGTGCAAGCAGCATGACTGTTGTAACTCTGAAGATACCGTTGTTTAGAGAGAATGATGAACGAATCATGTCTCTGTAACTGCCGAGAAGCTCTGGACGATGGAGCTCAATGGCGTTCAGTATTCCGGTCGAAAAGAACTGCAGACTGAGGCCTGTTATGACAATAAGTATAAAAATACAAAAACAGAACAGGAATGAGAGTGATCTCGTTCCTGTTCTGTTTTTATTGTTACGGTTATCTCCTGTGGTGAATACCCAAGGATATACATGGTGTATACATCCGCAGAGAATAATTATTATAACACATGATACCAGAGATGATGGAATAAGCCCATGGACAAAAGTTATGCATATCGGTGCGAGTAAAGCTATTCCAAGTTCGCGGAGGTTAATATGACATTTCTTCATATTGGGAATCTCCTTTCAAGCTGTTACATCTTCTGGATCTTTTTAGCTCTCTCTTTTTCTTCCTTGGCCTTAGCCTTGGCTGCGGCCTTCTGCTCCTTGCTGAGCTTTGACTCGGCTACATCCTTATCGTACATATCCTGATACTTTCTCTGCTTTGCACGAAGCTTCTCACCAAAGGTCTTCTTGCCCTTCTTCTCCTCGATCTTACCACGAACATTCTTGACGCTCATGATATAGATACCGCTGACCATAGCCTTTACCTCTCCGCGGACAGGCATCTGATCATATATACCGTCATCACAGATAAGATTCATGATCTGAGGTCCGATCTTGGCCTTTACTATAGGCATCTTGGCCTTCTGGTAACGCTTTGGTGTCTGTTCCATTACCATCTTAGGCAATCCGGCATCCTTCATAGGGAGCATCTTCTTGTCGATGACAAGCATCGTCACAGGCTGTGCCTGTTCCTTCATCATTTCCTTCTGTGCAGACTGCTTTTTCTGAAGCTTATTGCCCACTATGTATAATGCAATAAGACCTCCGATAAGTATAACTGCAACTATTATCAACCATACCCACCATGCCATGTTTAGTTCCTCCTGATTATATTTAGTTATTGGTGTTTTGTCTTGTCGTGATCAGATTATTATAGTCTGATCACTTTTTTGTTGCAAGGGGAAGATTCTTAACCCTTGCTTTCTGAATGAGTGCCGGAATGGTTTCAAGAACCTCCTTGCGCTCCTTTGGCTTCAAGCCATTTATGTCGATAGGGTCAAGAAATTCGATGACCACCTTGTGACTTCTGATAAAGTTGTGCTTGTTGGCCTCCATGATATTGTCTGTTCCGCATATGGATACAGGTACGATAGGACATCCGGCCTTCTGTGCGATCTTGTATGCTCCGTCCTTGAAAGGAAGAAGTTCTTCGCCGTCATTTCTGTGTCCTTCAGGAAATACCATCATGGAATGTCCGGATTTTACGATATCAGCCGACTGCATGATAGTCTCCAGTCCCTTCTTCAGGTCGGACCTGTCAAGGAATGTACATCCTATGTCCTTCATATACCATGGAAGGATAGGAACCTTCAGGATTCCGTCCTTGGACATAAATCCCAGAGGCCTGTCCAGTGCGTTGTGACAGCACAGTATATCGAAGAAGCTTCTGTGGTTGCCGACAAACAGAATAGGCTGATCTTTGGGCACCCGTTCCAGACCTATGACAGTGCACTTGGCACCGCATATGAACATGACTATTCCAAAGAAGCCTTTGACCAGCTTCTGGGCATGGCGGTACGCCTTTTCCTGATCCTTCTTAGCCAGAAGGTACAGATACAGGTGATACGGAGTACACAGGATGATGCCCAGAAAGGCAAATAAATATGCAAATATTGTTCTCAATATTATAATTCTCCTTATGCTATTTTAAATGTTCCAGCATTGATTTGACTCGTCGTATGATTACTTCTCCTCAGAATCCTTCTTCTCCGGTATTGGAGTATATCTTCCATAGAGCTTTGATGTCTCAAGAAGCCTGTCTGACAACTGCTTGCCCAGGTCTGAGGCTTTGAATCTCCATGCCCAGTTGCCCTCTCCAACGCCTGGCGTGTTCATACGTGCCCATGAGTCGAGCTTTAGCACGTCCTGCATAGGAACGATGGCCATGTTGGCAACAGAAGAGAAGCATGCTCTTATCATAACCCAGCAGATATCACTTGCATCAGTGCTGTAGTATCTTCTGAGCTTATCCTTTGAAGCTTCATAAGCCTGCGTATACCATCCAAGGGTGGTGTCGTTGTCGTGTGTTCCTGTATAGCATACACAATTAGGTGTATAGTTATGTGGAAGGAAGTCGTTCTCGTTTGGATTTTCAAATGCAAACTGAAGGATCTTCATTCCAGGAAGTCCGAATTTGTCTCTGAGTTCTATGACTGAATCATCTATCTCGCCGAGATCCTCGGCGATGATAGGAAGATGGTAGCCGAGATTAGCTTCGAGCTGTGTGAAGAAGTTCAGCCCTGGAGCTGGCTTCCACTCGCCGTTGATGGCGGTCTCCTCACCGTAAGGAACTGCCCAGTAACGGTCAAATCCCCTGAAGTGATCTATCCTGAGGAAATCTGTTACTGTGAGCTGATATTTGATTCTCTCTATCCACCATGCATAGCCTGTCTCGGTATGCTTTTTCCAGTTGTACAGAGGGGTGCCCCAGAGCTGACCGGTAGCTGAGAAATAATCTGGTGGAACACCTGCAACCTCGATAGGGTATCCCTTTGAATCCAGCAGAAACAGTTCCTGATTGGACCATACGTCTGCGCTGTCCCATGCGAGGAATATAGGTGTGTCACCTACTATACTGATTCCGAGATCATTTGCATATGTCTTGAGGGCCTGCCACTGCTCTGTAAAAAGGAACTGGAGGAAGTTGTAGTAGCCGATGCCGTCTGCAAGCTTCTTCTTCCATGCGGTCTTCTGCCTTGCGGTCGGCTTCTTCAGTGAATCATCCCACATGTACCAAGGCATTCCCTCGTGCGCATCCTTGCCTGCCATGAACAGAGAGTAGTCAGCAAGCCATGATGTATTCTTGACAAATGCATCGAACTTTGCCATGAGATCCTCGTCTCCTGACATATCATCTGCATAGTCAGCGTCGATAAATCTCTCGTACGCTTTCTTCAGAAGGCCAGTCTTGAATTCTATAAGTGTTCCATAGTCGATCTTCTCAGGATCCCAGTCAGGCATAGCTGAGAAGTCCTCGTCCAGAAGTAACTTCTTCTTTCTGAGGTAGTCGATATCGATGATAAGTGGTTGTCCTGCAAATGCTGAAAATGGCTGATAAGGTGAATCGCCAAAGCCCGTGTGACCGAGTGGAAGCACCTGCCACAGATTTAATCCTGAAGCTGCAAGAAAGTCGATAAACTGATAAGCGCCCGGACCCAGATCTCCGATTCCATAAGGACTTGGGAATGATGTCGGGTGAGCCAGAATACCAGCGTACTTCTTAGGCTTTTTTCCGTTGTTCTGCTCTAACATAATCTATCCTCTTTTCATAATGTATACACAGAGCCATGCCACCTCACAGTCTCTTACGAGCCTGTTCGAAGTGTACGACTCTGCTGTGTTCAGAACCATGCCACCTCACAGTCTCTTACGAGCCTGTTCGGTGCGGCGTATCCGCCGTATAGCACAATATAAGAAATGCCTTGTTCATGCAAGCATGACAAGCCATTTCTTATATTGTGCTGCATGGCTCTGAACGGTAACATTATACAATACTATGTGTGATAGTTGCAAGGTAATAGTGCTTGACAGCGGGCTGTGTGCTAACTTATTATAAGTGGAAGTATTTGAACTTGCGTATACTTCCGTATTTCCGTGATATATGGCGGTTAAGCCGTATGTGTGGAGCGGATAAAAAGAGAAAGAAGAGTATAAAAATGGAAAGAATAATCACAAGCCTGCTTGAAACGGATATGTACAAGTTTAGTATGGGACAGGCGATTTACCATCAGTTCAGTGACTATAAGACAACATGGTCATTCAAGTGCAGGAATACTGACGTGTTCTTCACAAAGGAGATGGTTGATGAGATCAAGAGACAGATACAGCTCTACTGTGATCTGAGATTTACAGAGGAGGAGCTTGAGTATCTGCACAATATCAAGTGGATAAAGGGTTCTTATGTTGATTTTCTGAGACTCTGGAAGGCAAGATATGAGGACTTTGAGATATCAGATGACGCTGAGTGTGGACTGAAGATAGAGGCGAGAGGCACTTGGCTCAATACTTCCATGTATGAGATACCTACTCTGGCTATAGTGAATGAGGTCTACTTCAGAATGAACGATGACTATGATAAGCTGCTTGCATCATTCAGGGAGAAGCTTGATGAGAAGGTCCGAAAAGTCGAGACCGGAGAGTATAACCTTGGAGCTTTCAGTGAGTTTGGACTCAGAAGAAGACTTTCGGCTGAAGCTCAGGAGCTTGCAGTCAAGGAACTCAGCAAGCGCAAGTATCCGGGTTCAACATTTGTCGGAACAAGTAATGTATATCTGGCAAGGAAGTATAATCTGGTTCCGGTTGGAACTATGGCGCATGAGTGGATCATGTGTGTTGGACAGGGTAATCATAAGCACAATCCTGCATATTCCAACTGGTATGCATTGGATGCATGGGTTAAGGAGTATGGAGTGCTGAACGGAACAGCTCTCACTGATGCCATCACAACAGATTGCTTCCTGAAGGATTTCCAGCTCACATATGCGACACTTTTCAGTGGGGTGAGACACGACAGTGGCGATCCTTATGAGTGGGGCGACAAGATGGTTCATCATTATGAGAAGCTTGGACTTGATCCAAAGACCAAGACACTTCTGTTCAGCGACAGCCTTGATTTCGAGAAAGCAGACAAACTCAACAGCTATTTCAAGGACAAGATCAAGGTTGCATTTGGAATAGGAACATATATATCCAACGATACGTGCGATGAACCGCTCAACATAGTTATGAAGACTACAGCATGTAACGGCATGGATGTTGCCAAGATATCTGATGATAAGGGCAAGGGTATGTGCAAGAACCCTGATTATGTTCATTATCTCAACAGATGTATCAAGTGGCGTATGGAGAATGATAAGTAAATTTTCGTAAGGAGGTGGCGCACTGGGTGCGCCGTCACTAAGCTGGGCTTAGTGACATCTTATGAAGCACGCAGACGCCGCGCGCAGCGCATTTTCATGCGTCTGCTCATTAGCAAAAAATGGAGTTTTGTGAATTATGGGAAAAATTATTATAATGACAGATTCTGCCAGTGACATTTCAGAGAATGAGGAGAAGGAGCTTGGAATCAAGATTCTTCCTTTCCCGGTCGTAATAGGTGGCAAGTCTTATCTGAGCAGAGTCGATTTTGACAATGAGGGCTTCTACAAGCTCATGGCAGAGAATGATGATCTTCCAAAGACATCACAGATCACAGCGTACCAGTTCGGCGAGGTGTATAAGGAGCTGGTGGAGCAGGGTTACACGGATATTATATATGTAAGCATCAACAAGGATGGTTCTGCCTCATATGCAAATGCGCAGATGGCCGCAGATCAGTTCGAGGAGGAATATCCTGAGTGTGCCGGAAAGTGCAATATATATGTATTTGACGGAATAGGCTACAGTGGACAGTATGGCTATCCGGTGGTTGTGGCAGCTAGAATGGTTCAGGAGGGCAGGGATGCCAGGGATATAGTGTGGTATCTGAAGGAAGAGCTTCCAAAGAGAAGGATATACTTCGGAATATATGGCCTCAAGTATGCAGCCAAGTCAGGAAGAATCCCAAGTGCGGCAGCTCTGGTTGGTGACGCACTCGGCGTGAAGCCTATCATGAAGATCTGGGCAAATGAGATCGTGACAGCTATCAAGTGCCGCGGTGAGAAGAAACTCATGGCAAAGATGGTGGATGTCACAGTGGAAGAGATGGAGCCAGGTTCAGAGTACCAGGTAGTATACGGAAATGATGAGACCGTAAGAGACGAGCTGACAGCCCGTATGACGGAGAAGGTTGGCTATGGCCCTTCAGATTACTTCCAGATCGGGGCAGCAGTTGCATCAAATGCGGGCCCGAAGGTCGTTGGAACTATCTTCAATGTGAAGAAAGAACTGAGATAGAAGATAAATATGAGATGTAATTAAAAGTGGCAGATGTCTGTATATATGACGCCTGCCACTTTTTCTTTGGACAGATTATTAATTATACGTAAGATAAACTGCCCTCTGAATGAAGAACTTTCAAGGCAGTTGAGTGTACAAATGCGCACTACTATGACGGTAGCAAGGTTTGTATCCCAGGCGTCAAATAAGAATAATGGATGGGCGAAGGTCACATGGATGAACACCTCTAAGTACCCAAGCCTTTGCCCGGCTCTAGTCCAGTGACCCCATACCTGTCATAGATCTTATCCAGAGCATCCCGGATCTTTGAGATCAGTCCTGAAAAATCAAATTTCTGCGCCGCCGGATCATACCACTCATCCGCCACTATCTTATGTGACATGCAAAATTATTTGGTAATAAAATACCATTACACTTTATACAGACGTATAATTGCCCCTCTTTTGTTCCCTAGCTTTTGCATTTTTGTCACTCTCCTGAAACCCATGGTAGCCCAGCCTCAGGACTGACTCCCCTGTTTGATATGTCTGATTGTTTACACATATTGATTGAAGTGGGAAATTAATAAGGGCAGGATCACCCTCATCCCCATCTATAAAAATAAGACCAATGCTGTTACACACTGGTCCGATCTCTTCACCACGCTTTCAGGCTAAGTATTACTGCTGAACTGCCTCATCACAATATTCATCGTAGTATTCTTCGGCGTCCTCTTCTGTAAGATTAAACCGCTGAATAAGCTCGCTGATAGTCTCTTCGCGAGACTGGTTGAATTTTATGCACATACTGATGCAAGTTTCTATAACTTGTTTCCGTATATATCTCTCAAGTAATTCGTTCATGTATCTTCCATCCCCCTTTTTGTCAAATCTACAATTTATCTTACCATACATTTTCGCATAAACAAATGAATTATAGTGTAAAAACTTGCTGTAAAAATCTCAGGAGGTCAAAAGAGATTTCCTTGAGTTTAATATGTCTGAATATTTATATAAATTGATTTGAATAGGGAATTAATCAGGGCAGGATCACCCTCAAGTTCTAGTCCGGACTTAGGCAAACACATTTGCACAAAAAAAATCCCGATGCTTTTACACATCAGGATTCCTGTATCAGCTACTGCCATGCGCCGCAGGTGCTGCACTTTCTGCCTACGAGTACCTTTTCCTTCTGGATCTCGTACTCTGCAGGGTGGTGGATGGTGTCTACCTTGGTAGGTCTGATTATTGCTCTTGAACCCTCGTAGATCTCTTCGCCAAGGGATTCTGAGTAATACTTCTCACCACATCTAAAGATATGGTTTTCATCGTATGTGATGTCTTTTCCGCAGTATGAGCAAAAATCTCTATCCTCATATACGTCCTCATCCCAAGCCTCAGACACACATACCTTCTTCTCCTGAGTCTCGTATACATCCTTCCAGGTATGGACATGCTCAGTTGTCGTTGGCTCCGGCTTTGGTTTCTCAGTCGTAGGTCTCTCGGTTGTAGCAGCTGTGGTAGGTCTCTCAGTTGGTGTCTCGGTGGTTGACCTTTCAGTGGTCTGATGGCTGGTCGTTACCTTGCCATCCTCTCTGCCCGGTGTCTTTGCCTCGGTTGTTGTCTGGCTGCTTGGTTTCTTCGTTGTAGATTCTGTAGTTGTAGCAGAACCCTTCTTGTCCTTCTTCGCAGTTTTAGCAGAACCCTTCTTGCTCTTTTCCGAGGTAGCAGCCTTGGTTGCCTTCTCGGTGGTTGTAGCCTTGGAAGTCGTCTTGACATCCGCCTTTCTCTCTGTTGTACCCTCTGTCATCTTTTCAGTGAATGTACCTCCCTCATGGACACCCTCCTTGGTGTCATCCCTGAAAAGAATGATGGCACTTATAATAATCGCTGCAAGCATTACCCCTATAATAATGCCTATTAACAGGATCTTTTTCTTTTTCTTGTCGTTCATAATTGTTTCGCCCCTTTCTGTTTAAGTAAAGTATAAATCAGAATATGGTAAATTACACTAAATATTTACAGTAAAAAATAAACCAGCCGTCGTTACAAAATGTAGCAGCAGCTGGTTTATTTATTTTGGTGGTTAGTATACCTACTCTTCCGATACTAATTCCTCAAGCTCGTGATAGACTCTGGCAAGCGGCAGTCCGACAACATTGTTGTAGTCGCCCTCAATTCCCTTGACGAACAGACCGCCCTTGCCCTGAATTCCATAGCTTCCGGCTTTGTCAAACGGCTCATTTGTGGCGAGGTACTGGATTATCTCGTCGTGGGATACAGGATAGAAGGTGACATCCGTCTTCTCATAGAATGAGCTGGATGACTTGGCTCTTCCGTTCACATATATCAGACACACGCCGGTGTACACCTGATGCGTCTGGTCGGACAGACTGTTCAAGGTGTTGTATGCATCGTCGTAGTCGTAAGGCTTACCAAGAATCCTTCCGTTCAGCGATACAACAGTGTCTGCGCCGAGGACAACGAAGCGTTCAGGAAGCTTTTTAACCCGTCTTACAACATCCTGGGCGATGATCCTGTTGCACACTTCATCTGCCTTCTTCTTAGCCAGAAGCATTACATATTCAGATGGAGCCATAGGTTCAAGATCTTCATCAGAAAGACTTGGACACACATCGAAGTCGTATCCCGCCTGGGCCAGAAGTTCCTTTCTTCTAGGCGATCCCGAGGCGAGAATTATCTTTATGTTAGTCATATGCTATATCTCTATACTTTCCTAAAATAATTTTGTACAAACAAGATCTGTTATTGTCGTACACACAGATCATTATTTACACATCTTAATAGCCTTCTCAAACAGTGGCAGAGAGCGCTCAACCATATCTGTTGTAGTACAGTAAGCCAGTCTCATATGTCCCGGACACATAAAGCTGTCGCCAGGAACAAGGATCAGATCAAGCTCATGGGCAGTCATGTTACAGAACTCATTTGCATCTGCGATAGGAGTCTTAGGGAACATATAGAAGGTTCCGCCTGGCTCAACACACTCATATCCCATAGCTGTGAGCTCCTTGTACAGGATGTTCTTGTTCTTCTCGTAGATAGACAGATCAGAGGTCTCGTCAAGAACCCTTGCAACTCCGAGCTGTATCAGAGATGAAGGACAGTTGTGTCCTGTGAAACGTGATACCTGTCCGCACATGTTGATGATGAGTTCAGCGTCCTTGCACTTAGGATTTACAGCCACATATCCGATACGCTCTCCAGGCAGTGACAGTGACTTGCTGAATGAGTAGCAGCAGATGGTGTTGTCGTAGAACTTAGAGATGAACGGCGAATCAGTTCCCTCAAATACGATCTCTCTGTAAGGCTCATCTGATATAAGGTAAATGTCATGTCCGTACTCCTCCTGTTTCTCTGTGAGGATCTGGGCAAGACGTGTTATGGTCTCTGTTGAGTAGACGATTCCGGATGGGTTGTTAGGCGAGTTGATGAGGATTGCCTGAACATTTGGGTTCATCATCTCGAGGAATGCGTCAAAGTTGATCTGGAATGAAGTTATGTCCGCGGGAACGACCTTGAGAACAGCACCGGTTCCGTCAACGTATGGTACATACTCAGGGAAGTAAGGCGCAAATGTGATGACCTCGTCACCCGGTTCTGTGACACATCTGATGGCGTGAGCCAGGGCTCCGGCAGCACCTGATGTCATGAAAATGTCCTCAGGAACATACTCCATGCCGAAACGGCGGTTCAGAGAATCTGCGACAGCCTTTCTTACAGAATAAATAGTGAGTGTTGGGCTGTAACCATGGAGTGTCAGTGAATCCTCATTCTGGATAAGGTCGATAAGTCCTTTGTTGAAGTCGTCTGTGGTAGGCACAGATGGATTGCCTATAGTATAGTTGAACACATTCTCAGCACCGATCTCAGCGGCACGCTTTGAAGCATACTGTGCAAATTCCCTGATGATGGAAGTGTTGTTTAACATTGATGAATATTTCTTTGAAATCATGAAAGTCCTCCTGTTATGTAAAATGTTATGATAAATATACAGTTTTGGACACAAAAAAACAAGAGGTAACAGAACGGGGAAGATCTGCTGCCTCTTGCAAAAAAATGAGGGGAGAGAGGATTCAAATAAATGAAAAACTCTTTACGATTGTTAGTATATCCAGGATTTGTGAAAAAAATGTGTTTAAAGATTAATCTATTTATAAAGATTAATAACTAATCATAAACAAATAATTAAACGTTCACAAAGTGCGGGTATTTCTGTATAATACAGCGTGACGGATACGATATTGCGGTACTATAAACAATGCATTAGTACCATAAGAGAGGTTTGAGATATGATATTTGAGACACATGGTCATTATGACGATACTCAGTTTGATGAGGACAGAGAGCAGTTAATTGCAGAATTCCTTGAGAAAGATATAGATAAGGTTATGAATGTTGGCGCGGATATGCAGTCATCGAGGAATTCGGTGGGGCTTGCCGCAAAATATCCGCATTTTTATGCGGCAGTCGGCGTACATCCGAGTGAGGTAGGAGAGCTGACGGAGACGGATATACAGGAGCTTAAGAGCATGGTGCTGGATAATCCAAAGGTGAGAGCCATAGGAGAGATAGGTCTTGATTATCATTTTGATGATGATCCTCCGAGGGATGTTCAGAAGAAATGGTTTCTCAGGCAGCTTGGGCTTGCGCAGGAGCTTGCCATGCCGATCATTATACACAGTCGTGATGCGGCATCAGACACTATGGAGATGCTTAAAAGAATGGATGGCGGCAGAAATGGCGGTGTGATACACTGCTATTCATACAGCGTTGAGCAGGCCAGGGAATATATTAAGATGGGATTCCATATCGGTGTTGGCGGAGTTGTCACCTTCAAAAACAGCCGGAAGCTTCAGGAGGTCGTGGAGGACATCCCTCTGGAAAAGATAGTTCTCGAAACAGACTCCCCATACATGGCTCCGGTTCCATTCCGGGGAACAAGGAACTCAGCCCTCAACATACCTTATATAGCTGAGAAGATAGCTGAGATCAAGGGCGTTCCGGTTCAGAAAGTGTATGACCAGACATACGCGAATGCCCTGAAAATGTACAAGATGTAATAAAAACGTAGATTACAGGCAATGGAGGTTTCGCAATGTGAATTGAGACCAGGATTTTGTGGTATTCCCCAGACAGGCATACCACAAAGTCCTGGTCGTGACACAAATCTTGATGAAACCTCCATTGTCTGGACGCAGGAAAGGACAAAGCATGGAGAAGTTAAGCAATCCACAGGTCACGATAGAGACGATAAAGAAATACGAATTTGCATTTCAGAAGAAGTTCGGTCAGAATTTCCTCATAGATGCCCATGTCATAAATAAGATAATCAGCGCAGCGGACATCACGAAGGACGACTGCGTGCTGGAGATAGGTCCGGGAATAGGAACCATGACCCAGTATCTTGCGGAGAGTGCCGGACAGGTTGTGGCGGTGGAGATAGACAAGAATCTTCTCCCTATTCTGGACGAGACCCTTGCGGAGTACGACAATGTGACCATCATCAACGATGACATACTGAAGGTGGATATCAACAAGATCGTGGAGGAGAGAAATGGCGGCAGGCCTATCAAGGTGGTTGCGAATCTTCCATACTATATAACCACACCGATCATCATGGGACTTTTCGAGAAGCATGTGCCGCTTCTCTCGGTGACGGTCATGGTGCAGAAGGAGGTTGCGGACCGCATGCAGGTGGGCCCGGGGACCAAGGATTACGGAGCACTGTCCCTGGCAGTTCAGTATTATGCCGAGCCGTATATAGTGGCAAATGTTCCGCCAAACTGCTTTATACCGAGACCGGGTGTGGGCTCAGCGGTCATCAGACTGAACAGATACCAGGAACCGCCGGTCAAGGTGAAGGACGAGCAGCTCATGTTCCGGCTGATAAGAGCATCATTTAACCAGAGAAGAAAGACTCTCCAGAATGGTATAGCCAACAGCGGAGAGCTGTCATTTGCCAAGGAGCAGATCGCAAAGGCTTTGGAATCCCTTGGAATATCAGCAAATATCCGTGGAGAAAGTTTGAGCCTGGCGGAATTTGCAGCTTTGAGCGACATTCTCACGGACAAATAATGTCATAGGTGGTGAGACAGAATCATAGATAATTGATAAAGCCCCCGGAAAAGGACGCATAATTCCGGAAGGGAGAGGAGGATTATCTATGGTGTACTGGAACCGATTTATATCGTATATTTACAGGTATCACGACGGGCACAAATGTGAAAATTCAGGATTTGCCAAGGTGGCAAAGGTGGGGAGAACGGGAAGACTCACGGTTGGACTGAGAAACGGAATGAACAGCAGAGAGGAAATCTATGGCGTGTTCATTTACAGGGAGACGCTGGCCGACGAAGGCGCAGTGGGCGGTGAACAGACAAATGAACCCGTGATGATCCCTCTGCCGGTGCTCGTCGGTAAGATGAGACTCAGAAATGGACACGGTGAGGAGTGCTTCTCATTCTGCTGGGATGATGTCATGGAGAGCGGACGGCCTGTGACTGCATTTGCCGGTATCGTCATAAGGCGTATACAGCCGGATGGAAATATGGGGCAGGAGTATTACGACAGCGATATATTCTGTTCGTCCTGGACGGACAGTGTGATAGATTATTCCAGAATGTGGGATGCGAAACGTGCGGGCCGCGATGCTGAGGAACTGAGCGAGGCGGTGAGAGAGGCCTCCATAACAGATACGGTCACGGCAGAGTTGGAGCTTGAGAGCTGTGCTGCACCGGCGGAGCCTGTATGTTCTGATGAGGTCGAGACCTCCGAGACCGGAACGGCGATAGACAAAATGTTTGAGAACTATGAACGTCTGCCACTTCTTCCGGGAAGCTCCCTGGATGACGGGCTGGACAGCGTCATAGAGAGCGTGAAGATATCCCCGAATGACATAGGTCTGCTGGACATGTGCAACTGGAAGCTCGGGGTGAACAGCTTCCTGACACACGGGTATTACAGCTACAAATACCTGATGTTCGGCAAAGTCATATTTTCCCCAGATGATGACCGCGTCAGTTACATACTTGGAGTTCCGGGGGTGTATTCCTCGAGGGAGAAATACCTTGCCGGGATATTTGGATTTGACAGATTCGTGCCGGAGAAGGAGACACATATCAAGACCGGCAGCTTCGGCTACTGGATAGTGGATATAAGATAGGAAGAAGAGGATAAAGAGAATGGAAGATACCAATATAGATGAGCTGACGCCGGAGGAGCGGCGTATCCATGAGAAGTATATGGATAAAGCCATAGCCCAGGCAAAGAGGGCTTATGCAAATGGCGATGTTCCGATAGGCTGTGTCATAGTCCACGATGACAGGATAATCGCA
This sequence comes from Coprococcus sp. RTP21281st1_F1_RTP21281_210402, assembly GCF_040915325.1. Lineage (NCBI taxonomy): Bacteria > Bacillati > Bacillota > Clostridia > Lachnospirales > Lachnospiraceae > Coprococcus > Coprococcus sp. RTP21281st1_F1_RTP21281_210402. The sequence continues at coordinate 2,075 of NZ_JBCPDQ010000008.1, read as the reverse complement.
AGGGGCTTCAACAAGAGAAATCTGAAAAAGACCACACTTGCACATGCGGAGATACTGGCCATAGAACAGGCGTCAAAGAAGCTCGGCGACTGGCGGCTGGAGGAGTGCACAATGTATGTGACCCTTGAACCGTGCCAGATGTGTGCCGGGGCCATAGTGCAGGCCCGTATCCCAAATGTGGTGATAGGATGCATGAATCCCAAGGCCGGATGTGCGGGCTCCATAATAAACCTGCTGGACATGAAACAGTTCAATCATCAGGTTGAGGTTATACGTGGTGTGCGGCAGGATGAATGCAGTGAGATGATGAAGAGCTTTTTTCGCGACCTGAGACAGGGAAAAGCGAAGAATGCTTGACGGCGGGCGGCATGTCAGATATAATGTAGCCTGCGGTGCATCTTGTGCACAGCCAATTAAATATGTTTTAAAGTTTCCATGCAACCGGGGAGGTAGCGGCGCCCTGTACCTGCAATCCGCTATAGCAGGGGTGATGGTCTTCCTGAGGGGTGGCCGCTGTAGGGCTGCCCTCAGTAAGTGATGTTGATGTCTGGGTCTCGCGCAACAGGAATCTTCGAACCGTGTCAGGTCGGAGACGAAGCAGCACTAAGGGGAATCTTCTGTGTGCCGTGAGGGTGCCTGGGCTGAGTTAACTGCTGAGGTAACGTCTATGGTGACGCTTCGAAGGAAGATCGCATGGATTTTTTTATTTTTAACATTATTTATTAAAAATTTAAAAAAATATAGCAAAATCCCACAAAAGATGTTATCATCAAGTATGATACTTTTGCAGTGTTATTATGCGCTGCAGAATAGTGATTTCCAAGGGGCGAAACGGATATGAATTACGCTGAAGTAATTGATTTTGTAAAGGAACAGACAGCCGTTAATGGTAGGCCGCCTAATTATCCATTCAGGAGCAGATTTGAACATACTATGCGGGTGTATAGATGGGCGATAAAGCTTCAGTCGAAGTTAGGTGGAGATCTGGATATAATAGTTCTCGCGGCACTTCTTCATGATGTGGGCTGGGATGACGAGAGACCACATGGGGAGGTCGGAGCAGAGATAGCTGTCAATTATCTTGACAGTCTGGGAGTCGATCCACAGAAGATAGCCAAGATAGGCGAGATAATCATGATCCATGAGGAGAAGGATACTGATGCAGATCTGTCACTTGAGTGCAGGATAGTTATGGATGCAGACCTGCTGGATGAAGTGGGAGCGATCAGTGTTCTGTGGGATTCCATGGCTACGGCTATAGAGGACGAGGCAAGCTATAAGCGCGCATATTACAGAATCAAGAATTTTTATAAGATCAATAAACCAAAGATCAAGAGATGTAAGACGGAGGCTGGACGACTTGAGTACAGCAAACGCATGCAGCTCCTTGAGGATTTCATATTCCAGCTTGAGAAAGAACTGTTCTAGTATCGATTGATGAATTTGATTGTGGATAGGAGAGATAATTATGAAGACATTTGTTAAGATCCTTGTAGCCATTATTGTGGTAGCAGCTATCTGTGGCGGTGTGTATCTGGTTCTTCCTGAGACAGCTCAGATATTTGTAAAGGGTAATATTCAGTATCGTACTAACGATGAGGCAAAGGACAAGATAGACAGCCTTAAGAAGAATGAGATCGTCTATACAGATGTACAGAGCAACGGAACAGAGAAGAAGGTTCCTACAGGTGTTACATATGGAGACGCTCTTGATAAGAAGGCCAAGACAACAGTATGGTATTATGAGGACACAACAAACGGTGGATTCAGAATCACATATTATGGAACAAAGGTCAGCATGGATCTTGCAAAGTATGGTTCAGATGGAACATATATAGACAAGACACTGAAGGCAGTATTTGATTTCCCTGCAGGCGGAAAGAGTACAGTTACATTGTACATAGGAGATGAGCAGTGTGACGATGCGATGAAGGCTGCTGTACTTCAGGCTCTGGCTAACTAATAATAGTTAATATACAATAAAACTCCACACCGACTTGATATGTACCCAGAATCCTGGACACATATTTATGAACTAGGCTGAACACATGGATGCTATCCTGTATTGTACAGGT